>NZ_JAYGQU010000023.1:0-26922 GCF_035012985.1 Polynucleobacter sp. MG-28-Ekke-A2
AAGAGATGGACGATGCCGATTCGGAACTGGAGAGCAGCGCTCAATCGATTTGATATAGAATTTGGTGAACGCATCAGCGCTCACCAATAGCCCCGCGGTGAACTTACACAGAAATATTTACAGGGTCGGCGGCGCAAGTTCTCAGGATGAAATCCCCCCGCACTATTAATCAACTGCTAATATAGCCATTAGGCATAAACCCCTTTCAACACCAGCAAAGGAATCATCCATGAGTAACTTAACTCTATTTCTAGTCCAGTGGGGCTTAACTTCTTTATCCCTTTGGGTTGCCAGTTATATTTTTAGTGGCTTGCGCTTTGCGGATGGCGGCTCATTATTAATTGCTGCCCTCCTCTTAGGATTTGCTAATGCGATCGTTAAGCCTTTGCTCGTTCTTTTCACGCTGCCATTAACAGTGGTAACCATGGGCCTCTTCTTGCTCGTGATTAATGCTTTGGTATTGATGCTAGTTTCTGCAGTGGTGAGTGGCTTTACGATCTCCAGCTTCTGGACCGCATTCTTTGCCAGCATCTTTATTTCTTTATTTAGCCTCTTTGTCAGCGGCTTAGTTTTTTAAGAAGCTGATTTACGAGCTTCGCTATGCTTACTTGCTAGCAGGATAGATATCAGACCAAGAGTGCAGCGCTGTTTTACATGGCTGCGACTTGGTCGCCAATGATTTAGCATTCTCCGCTGCGATACTAATACCGCCGGTTAAGAAACCCAATCCAATAGAGACGGCGCTATTCACCACCCCTGCCTTATTCACCCCAGTTTGCGGGTTTTGTAATGTTCCCTCAATCTTTACAAGTCCGGCCAGATCCAAGCCCGTTGTCAGGCCTGATTTTTCTCTTGGATTAATACTGATATTGAGAGCCTCGCTGGCAAGATTGATCGAGCCCGCTAGGGTGATGTCAAGACGATCCGTCTCAATGCCAACTGAATTCTGAATATTTACCAGCCCACTATTGATGGGTAAGTAGGCAACAGCACAATTCAAAGTAGTTTGATTAGATTTCTTATACATCGGATTAATTGCATCTATTACAGTGATGACAAAGTCCCCGCCTTTATTGATGAACTTCGAATCTAATTTACTTTGTCCTACTGAAACCTGAATAGCCCCATTGGCTCGACTAACCATTTGATGTGGGCTCACACCACTTCCCTGTATGTTCCAGGCCACTTTTGTATCACCACCAGAAACTCTAGCGCTTGAATCGGTGACGGCAATAATTTGCTCTAAAGTAAAGTCCTTAGCAATACCCTTCACAGAAATCTTAGGCGCAAGGCTGGTGAACTGAGTAATGGAAAGTTGCGCTTGGGCACTTCCCTTGCCTATATTAAAGCTGACATTGCTCGCATCAATCCTATCCTTCTGAAATTGGAGTGTCGTTTTGAAGTTAGTAAACGGCGCCTGATGCGGAATCCCAAGCTCAGCAATATTAATGTTGACCGAGCCATCAGCTAAAGGTAAAAGATCAAAAGGCAGCGCGTCATCGGAGAATAAATACTTTCCTTGGGCTTTATGTGTGGAAGCCGAGGAAGTTTTTCCAGCCGCTCCAGCAATAACAACAGAACCCGCTAAAGGCGCTAAATCAAAGGACTTTGAATTGAGATTGATATTGAATTTTGGTAATAGATCTGGCTTTTTATCAATGTCGCCCGTAATCGCAAGCGACTTACCGTTTAAGGTTAGAACTAAATCGAGATCTAGGTTTACTGGAGATTGATTCCAAGCGAAGTAAGCATTACGCAGTGAAGTTGTTTTACCCTTTAGATTCAGAGTGTAGTTGGCACGCTGAACATCCACCAGAATCGTAGACTTACCATCGCCACCGTCTAAAGAAAGTTTAGGAATGCTAATCGGACTAGCCGCTTTTTCTCCGTCTTGATAATTGATACGCGCATCTACGACATCAACAGTTTTAATAGAGACAAGCGCGTTATTAGAAGAGTCGCTAGTTGCAGACTGTGCTGCCGAACCACTGACAACTATCGTAGGTGGAGTGAGATTCCAATTGCCCTCCCCAGCTTTGTTGGTTTGTAAGTTCGCCTCTAACCCTCTTATACCGATTCTGCTGATTTCAACGCTACCTTTCAGAAGTGGAAGTATTCTAATATCTAATTCAATATGCTTGAATACAAACATATCAGGATTGCTTGCCCATGAGGCATTGCTCAAAGACACCTGTTCGGCTTTTACGCTAATTGATGGGAAAAGACTCAGACTTACTGGACCGGCGATTTTCAACTCACGCCCAGTAGCATCTTTGACCGAAGAACTTAGGAGCTTGGTTACCTGGGCAGGATTTATAAAAGATGATGCGTACCATGCGACCAAACCTATTATGGCAAGACAGCCTATCAGAGCAATAAGGAAAATCTTCAGAGTTTTATTCACCTATCCATTCTAAATCGAGTGCTAGATAAGAGCCAAGACGCATCACCCCTAGATTAAAATGAGGCCATGAGCACAGATAATTTACCGAAGTGTCCTGCCTGCCAGGACGATATGACCTACCCCGATGGGGAAAATTACGTTTGCGCCCAGTGTGGCCATGAATGGCCTATGGCTGCTGCTGCAGAAGAGTCTGAGGCTGGGCTCATTGTGAAAGATGCCAATGGCAATCTCCTAGCAGATGGCGATACAGTCACCCTCATCAAAGACCTCAAGGTCAAAGGCTCTTCCACTACCCTGAAGGTTGGCACCAAGATTAAAGGGATTCGCTTGGTATCAGGTGATCATGAAGTCGACTGCAAAACAGAAGCAGGCAATATGCTACTCAAAGCCTGCTTCCTGAAAAAAGCCTAGAAGTATTTTGTATCTAGACTTTTCTAAATCAATGCTTGCTTAGTTAGTTAATTAGTTACTTAGCTAGTTACTAGCCTTCTTTAAGACGGCATAAATCTGGTCTTTTAAAAGGAGTTTTTCCTTTTTCAAGGTCTCGATTTCTTCTGGGGTACTTGGCTCTGAATGGGACTCCATTCTTTGGATCTTTTGATCTAAATTGTTGTGCTTATCAAATAAATGCGAGAAATGACGATCTGTCGTTTTCAGCTTGGTGATGAGTTCGCGATATTAAGGAAACATAGGCCCTCTTGATATTTAGGTTGCACAAAACTTCACGCTTTTAGTGTAGCAACCCTCCATTCCAAGAACAATGCCTTCTGCCATCTATTTATTTCATCCCTCCCCTTGTAATCCGCAGGACAAACCCCATATAGGAAAGGGCAATTCCCGAGGGAATTTGCAGTAATATCAGATAGTGCATCAAGCACGATAACTACCGAAAGAAGGGTAATAAACCATGGCTACAAAGAAGTCTCCAGCAAAAAAGAAAGTAGCTACCAAGGTGGTAAAAAAAGCCCCTGTTAAAAAAGCTGTCAAGAAAGTTGCCGCTAAGAAAGTAGCAAGTAAAAAGACGGTCAAAAAGGTAGTGAAAAAACCAGCAGCCAAGAAAGTGGCTGCAAAGAAGCCTGCTGCCAAAAAGGTAGCAGTTAAAAAATTAGTGGCAAAGAAACCTGCGGCCAAAAAGCCAGCAGCGAAGAAAGTTGCCAAGAAGACTACAAAACCTGCTTCATCTAAATCGCCTAAAGTAGACCAATATGGTCTTGAGCTAGATGATGAGTTTTACGGTCTGTATTTTGCAAAGTCTACCAACAAGGGATTGGTTGAAGTAAAACCCTGCACTTTCTCGCTGATGTATTGGTGGAAAGGCTTGCTTGGCTACCCTGACATGATCGAGATCTCCAAAGGAAGCAATACTGCTATGTTGCAGTTTGAGTCCACGTTTGGTGGTGGCGATTCTGGTGAGACAGAGTTAACCGAAAAGGATGTGCTGGATATTGATCACATCATTGAAGTAGACGAAGAGGAAATGATGATCTCCCTCTACTCCTATGTGCCCATCCCAGTGCCCGAGAAATTGGTTGGGGCTTTGAGCCTAGCTGTTCTCAACATTAACCCAGAAACTCGCTATGGCAGCCTAGAAATCTGCCCAACCGAGAATGAAAATGGTGAAACTGAGCACTTCTTGCGTTACCGTGCTGCAACCTATTTGCGTGGCATCAAGTCTGGCAAAGTGGAGGCAATCGAAAGCATGGTTACCAATGGTTCTGAGTTCTTTGGTCTTGCTTTAGATGCGATGTGCGTCAATAAGTCGATTAAAAAGTGGTTGCTTAGCTAAGCACTAACGAATGGCGAATTAACTACTCGCCACTATCTGCAAAGATAGATATAAGTTAAGGGAAAACGGTCATTGACCGTTTTTCTGCTTTCTAGGATCGTTGCTGTTCTCTTGCCTAGTTTTTTGCACTCCTCCAACGCAACCTCCTGCGCTTCATTTTCTTTTGCATCTTTGGGCGCATGAACCCCAACCGTGCCATCTGATTGCTTGTACACACCAAACTGACTGACTGGTGTTGAGCAGGCCACTAACAGCAAGCCGAGAAAAACAACTAAGTAATGACGTACCATTTTCAATGCCGCCTAAAAGATGAGGGATAGATTGATTCTATCTTAGGGCGCCTGAATTACTGAGCCGCCCTGCCCCCAGGCCTATATTGGTCCATCACCGCATCTAGACTGTTATTGGTGATACTCGGATTTGCACGCTGGAGACAGCTTAAGAGAACTTGCTTATTGGCATGCTTCTGATTAGAACCCGGGAATGACCCTTGGGGCGCAGGATTGACGTCATTAAAGCAAGCTCTAAATTGGTCTGGTGTCACCCCAAGACCACGACTAATCTGGTCAACAGGCCTATGAGGATCATCGCGCATCATGCCTCCTGGGCCACCTGGACCCCCTTGAGGTGGTCTGGGCATGCCCTGCTGCATTCCTTGAGGAGGCATCATTGGGGGTGGCATTTGTGCGAAAGCAATGCTAGAGAGTTCTGCGATTACTAATAAATAAATGGGGAGCTTTGTCATGAGTCAAACTTTTTTATATTGGCATGCAAAAAAATAAAAAAGCCAGCTAGTCTTTGACTGGCTGGCTTTTATAAATCAACAACAACTTAAGCAAGTCCCATGCTCATTCTCGCATTAAGGATTGTTTGGGGTGATCACATTACCCGAACCAGAACTTGTTACATGAATCGGAAGTAATGTATTGGGAAATAGTCCTGCAACCAAATTACCTACAATAGAAAGTTTACCGTAACCAAAATAATTTCCTTGAACGGTATTATTAAATGCAGTATCAGCAATAAGAACACCATCCCCTGTATTTCCGCTGATTACACTAGACATTGCAGTATATGAACTGGAAGGTGTATAGGCGATAACAGAGTTATTGTTACTTCCTCCGCCAATATAAATACCACCCAGTCCATTACCAAAAGCAGAAACCTGAGTGGTTCCAAGGCCAATTACAGAGTTAAATACAGTATTGTTATTTGCAGTACCGACAATTTCAATTCCGTATCTTGCGTTGCCAGAGAAGGTATTTTGTGGAATAACGGAATTGTTGTAACCACCGATAAAGTTTCCATGAGCAGTTCCTGCAATATAAACTCCACTACCACCGTTACCAGCCCCATTGGTGCCAGGTCCATTAGCAAGAGTAGCCTTCGCCCTTTTCAAGATTAATACTGGAGCGCATGATTTGCCACCGCAGCAGTTTTCAAGCAAGAACCCGCTTAACTCTTGCACCAAGCCTGCATTGGGTCGATAGATGAGATTGCGGCTTTGACGCTCTACTGATAATAAGTCAGCGCCTACTAGTTCTTTCAGGTGAAAACTCAGTGTGGCGTTAGCAACTCCTAGTTTTTCAATCATCTCGCTAGGCGTTAATCCAGTATCACCACGCTGAACTATCAAGCGAAAAATATTCAAGCGGGTCTCTTGACCCAGGGCCAGGAATGCTTTGATGGCATCAGTATTTTTCATATTTCCAATTGTATCGAAATATATATTTCATAATAGTGACAATCAATGTCACATAACTGACATATATGTGTCATATATGCTTGAAAATAGAGAAAATTAAACGTAGGATTGATTGAAGATACGCCAATACAACGAATTCACAATCAACCCAGGAATCAGCATGAGCCAAAAGAAATTAGTTAAGCAGCTATTAAAAAAGCTGGATAAATTAGAAACAGACAGAGAAAAGCTCATCGACAAGCTTGGAAAAGCATTGGATAAGTTAGATAAAAAAGTAGCCGCGAAGAAAACTCCGACCAAGAAAGCACCCACCAAAAAAGTTGCGGCTAAGAAAGTGCCTGCTAAGAAAGCAGCAGCGAAAAAGGTGGCAGCCAAAAAAGCTCCCGCTAAAAAGACACCCGCTCCAAAGCCAGCCACTACAAATGAAGCAAGCTAATGGGTCAAAAAGGCAAAGATAAGCTAGAGCTATCTAGCTACGACGATCAACTTCGCTTATTGCAAATTGAGTTGGTTAAGCTGCAAAATAGTTTGATCAGTAAAGGCGATCAAATACTGGTCATTCTTGAAGGTCGTGATACGGCAGGCAAGGATGGCACTATTAAAGTCATTACGCAGCACTTAAGCCCCAGGGAAACTCGCGTGGTTGCCCTCGGAAAACCATCCGATACGGAATCTGCGGAATGGTACTTTCAGAGATATGTAGCTGAGCTTCCCAAAAAAGGTGAGTTTGTTCTATTCAACCGCAGCTGGTACAACCGTGCCGGCGTTGAGGTGGTGATGAATTTCTGCACGAAGGAGCAGTACGCCAACTTCATGGGAACCGTAAATGAGCTCGAATCTATTCTGACCAGCTCTGGCATAACGATTCTCAAATACTATTTAGACATCTCAAAAAAGGAACAGGCTGTTCGTCTTGCAGATAGAGCTAAAGATCCACTCAAGCAATGGAAGATTAGCCCGATTGATCAGCAAGCGCAGAAAAACTGGAATGCCTATAGCAAATGTAGAAATGACATGCTAGAAAAAACCAGTTCCAAAGATGCGCCCTGGATCGTTGTGAAGGCGAACGATAAAAAAGTTGCTCATCTCAATATGATTCAGGATCTTCTTTCTAGAGTTTCATACCCAGGAAAAGATAAAGGCTTGCTGAAGGCTGATAAGGATATCGTCTTCCAATGGGACAGCAAACTATCTAAGCTCGAAAAATAAGCCCTTAAAAAACCTCGGGAACATACATCTCAGGCGGTACTGGGCCTCGAAGGTAATCCGGGTTATGAACGCGTTTTGGCAAGGTAATCACTGGGTGATCAATCTCTTTATACGGGATTTGATCCAATAAATGCGTAATGCAATTTAGACGTGCTTTTTTCTTGTCATTGGCAGCAACCACCCACCAAGGCGCCTCAGGAATATGCGTACGTTCAAGCATGGTCTCTTTGGCCTTGGTATAGGCCTCCCACAACCTTCTTGCCTCTAAATCCATTGGACTTAACTTCCACTGCTTTAAAGGATCGTGAATCCGCATCATGAAGCGGTTGTATTGCTCTTCGTCAGAAATTGAGAACCAGTACTTGATCAAGATAACGCCTGAACTAATCATCATGCGCTCCAGATCAGGAACCGTTCTTAAAAATTCTTCATACTCTTCATCAGTACAGAAACCCATCACCTTTTCAACGCCAGCGCGGTTGTACCAGCTTCTATCAAATAGAACGATCTCGCCGCCAGCAGGTAACTGGGAAATATATCGTTGAAAGTACCACTGCGTCTTTTCACGTTCGTTAGGTGCGGGCAAAGCAACTACTTTACAAACCCGTGGATTCAATCGCTGGGTAATGCGCTTAATCGCCCCACCCTTACCAGCAGAATCTCGACCTTCAAATAGGACTGCCACCTTAAGCTTGTTCTCTACCACCCAGTCTTGAAGCTTTACTAACTCACCCTGGAGTCTAAAGAGTTCTCGGAAGTAAACATTACGTGGAATTTGTGAATGGCTATCACCATCAGGAGATAGGCGGTCATCATCGAGCTCCATTTCAAGCTCTTCGTCCATGCTATCAAGAATCTCTTCTTGGGCACGGCGATACCAGTCGGCCATTTCGTTATGCTTCGATGTCATTGGTTTACGCTCCTAGACTAGATTTATAGCTAGAAATGATGACACATTTATTACATCAGGCGAGGATTGCCCTTTATATAAGCAGAGATAGTCTCCTGACTATGTAATGCCAGCCACTTTCGGTCGCTCGATGTATCTGGACTAGCTCCCGAGGGTGGCAAAAAGGTGAGCTCCACGATCAGGTTCCGATCCTTCAGGATCTTAGCCATGGACTCTAGTAGACCCATATCCCCAACAAAAGCTGCCGCATCACTTCTTTCGCCTGAAAGGGATGATCTATAGCTAATCGCCAAGGAATAGACTGGCGCTTGAGCAATAACAGCCGATTCAAATAAATTGGGCTTAAATGGCAGGACACCCTCACCTATTGTGGAGGTGCCCTCTGGAAAAATGCAGACTGACTGCGTTTGAAGAACCTTAGCCACCTCGCTCGCAACCTGCTTTCCATGACGAGAGTTATCACGCTTGATAAATACCGTGCCCAATTGTTTGGCCATCCATCCAAATATGGGCCAACCTTCTACATCGGACTTTGCTACGAAGCGAATAGGTTTAAAAGCATTGATAGCGTGGATATCCATCCAAGAGATATGGTTTGATGCCAGTAGATAGGGTGTGGCAGGAAGAATTTCTGGATTTTTGAGTCTTAATTCAATTCCAAAAATAGCTAGCAGTCTTCTTGACCACTTCTGAATATGGCTATTTTTAGTTTCCTGAGTGGCAAATGGAAACTGACAAGATAGAGTCGCCAATCCAGCAATCACATGACTCCACACTAAAATCCACGACCATGCATAAGCCCAATATTGAAACGGGGGCTGTTTGGAGTGTTTATTCAGGCTCATATGTTGTAGGAATATAAAACAATCTCAGAAAATACTCCGTAGTCATAAAACTGTCTTAGAACTGTCATGCTGGTTTCATACTCAGTAGGCTTAATACTGTTTCATGATGCATTACAAAGCCATCTGGATTTCAGACGTACACCTAGGAACATCAGGGTGTCAGGCAGACTACCTTCTCGATTTCCTAAAGCACAACGAAGCAGATAAATTCTACTTAGTTGGCGACATTATTGACGGCTGGAGACTAAAGAAGTCTTTCTACTGGCCTCAATCACATAATGATGTAGTACAAAAACTCTTGCGTAAGGCACGTAAGGGGACAGAAGTCATCTATGTTCCTGGAAATCATGATGAAAGCGCCAGACAGTTCTTTGGAATGTCTTTTGGTGATGTCAAGGTAGTTGAGGAAGTGATTCACACGACAGTTGATGGTAGAAAACTATGGGTAACCCATGGCGATCAGTTTGATGGCGTGATGCAATACGCCAAGTGGCTTGCATACGTTGGTGACAACCTCTATTCGCTCATTCTTTACGTAAATCGTTACTTCAATATGATCCGCGCCAAGATGGGTCTGCAATATTGGTCGCTATCTCAATACCTAAAGCATCAAGTTAAAAATGCCGTCAGCTATATCGCAGACTTTGAACACATCATGGCCAGAGAGGCCCGCTTAAGAGGCTGTGATGGCGTAGTTTGTGGACATATTCACAAAGCAGAAATTCGCGAGATTGATGGCTTGTTGTATTGCAACGATGGTGATTGGGTCGAGAGCCTTACTGCCCTAGTTGAAACACAAATAGGTGAACTCCAAATTATTCACTGGACACAGATCAAGGGTGAACCAGTTGAATCACCCCAAATCACTCTTCAACCTGCTATCGAATCACTCATCAAAGAGGCTGCGCTATGAAAATTATGATCATTACAGATGCATGGGATCCACAAGTAAATGGTGTTGTCCGCACCCTGAAGCAAACCCGCGCTGAATTAACTGCCATGGGGCATCAAGTAGAAATGATTACTCCCAATGGCTTTAAATCCATTCCTTGCCCAACCTATCCTGATATCGCCCTCTCACTCTTCCCTGGCAAAGAAGTAGCTCGTCGTATTAAAGAATTTGCACCTGATGCAATGCATATTGCAACAGAAGGCCCACTAGGTTTATCGGCTCGTGCCTACGCAGTTAAAAATCGCCTGCCTTTTTCTACTGCCTATCACACCCGCTTTCCGGAATATGTCAAAGCGCGTACCGGTATTCCTCTAGCAATTACCTATGCATTTATTCGCTGGTTTCATAAACCGTCGATGGCTGTCATGGCGCCAACGGTTGTCGTAAAGGATGATCTGGAAGCTTATGGTCTTGATAACGTGGTGTTGTGGTCAAGAGGCGTTGATCTGGATATCTTTAAGATGCAAGATTCCAAAGCCTTAAATACCGCGCATCCTATCTTTTTATACGTGGGCAGAGTTGCTGTTGAGAAAAATATCAATGCCTTTTTAGAAATCGATTTACCAGGTTCAAAATGGGTGGTAGGAGACGGTCCAGCAATGGCTGGAATCAAAGAAAAATATCCAGAAATAAACTATCTGGGCGTGCTTCAGCAGCATGAGTTAGCAAAAGTGTATGCAGCAGCAGATGTATTTGTATTTCCAAGCAAGACCGATACATTTGGTTTGGTGTTACTAGAAGCCATGGCATGCGGGACACCAGTAGCCGCTTATCCTGTTACAGGCCCCATTGATGTCTTAGGCAACTCCAATTCAGGCGCCATGAACGAAGACTTGCGTGAGGCTTGCATGCAGGCCCTCAAGATTCCTCGTGAAGTAGCACGTGCCCATGCTGAGAAATTCTCTTGGAGAGCGGCATCAGAGCAATTTGCCAATCACCTTAAGCCTGTACCAACAACAGAAGTTCATGTAACAGCACTAGCCTAAGAAGACCCATCTTGAACTCCCCATATCACATAGATCAGAACCCCCATAAGGGCAATCGAGGCCTTGCCAGAGCATGGCATGCAGCCAAGAACTCTTGGTGTGGTTTAGTTTATGCATTCATGGAGGAAAGCGCCTTTAGACAAGAGCTGACTTTATTTGCCTTACTAACACCAGTCGCCCTCTTGTTGCCGATCACACTGCTAGAGAAATCATTACTAATTTCTTCCTTGATGATGTTGCTGGTTATTGAACTATTGAACTCCAGCGTGGAAGCAGCGATCGATCGAATCTCATTCGAACATCATGATCTCTCCAAAAGGGCAAAAGATTTTGGTAGTGCCGCCGTCATGCTTGCGCTATTTGTCGCAGCTCTACTCTGGGCTGCAGTTTGCATCCCCCTGCTCCTGAAACTTTAATTACCTACTAAGGCCAGCCATGTCTGATATCCCTAATCCAATTGGTTCATTTGAGATTTTCACCCCCAAGAAAGTCAAAGCATTAAAAAGAAATAAGCCAAACCCGCTTAAAAAGCTCTCTAAAAAGTTGGCCAAAAAGCTGTTTGGTAAGAAGTTTGTGACAAAAACAAGGGCTGAGCTCAGAGAAGTAGCTCCTGTTCCTGCGTTTCAGATTGATAAGCCTAAAAAGCCTGCCTTTCAAATTGTTTGGGCAAGCACACCGGGCGAGATTAAAGAAGCACAAAGATTGCGCTATAAAGTATTCGCCGAAGAAATGGGTGCCAATCTCCCTAAGAACGCTGAAGGCTTAGATGTTGATGAATTCGATTCCTATTGCGATCATTTATTGATTCGTGATCAAGATAGCCTGAAAGTAGTTGGTACCTATCGCGTACTGCCCCCACATAAGGCACAAGAAATCGGTCGCCTCTATTCTGATTCTGAGTTTGATCTATCTCGTATTGATCACCTGCGCCCTAAATTGGTTGAGCTTGGTCGATCTTGCGTGCACCAAGACTATCGCTCAGGAGCAGTCATCATGGCGCTATGGAGTGGCTTGGCTCAATATATGCAAAAGAACGGCTATGAAATCATGCTTGGTTGTGCCAGCATTCCAATGGCAGATGGCGGTCACTTTGCAGCGAGTCTTTATAACTCCCTAGGCAATGATCAAATGGCGCCAACAGAATTTCATGCATTCCCGCGCTTGCCTTTGCCTTTAGATAAATTAAATGGCGGCTTAGATGTACAGCCTCCACCGTTAATCAAGGGCTACTTGAAGCTTGGCGCCAAAATTTGTAGCGCCCCAGCTTGGGATCCAGATTTCAATACAGCCGACTTATTGACAATGCTCCGTCTCTCAGAAATCAACCCGCGTTACGCAAAGCATTTTTTGGGTTTGTAAGTCAAGAGCATTAATTGCAAGACAAAAGCCACTTCGTATTGAAGTGGCTTTTTTATTCTGAAATGCACATCTATTTAAAGCTAACTTGGTAGGAGCGCCCTACCCTTTCCCATTCTGCCGCCTCTTTCAGGAGGCTAAATTCAGTCAGGGGATGCTCAGCAACCCATTCCTTAGAAAGGCTAACTAAATACGAGCCAGCATGTTCAGAAACTTTTACCTTCGGAAAGTTGGTGTCATTTCGGCCGCGACACAGCACTTGAGCAAGTCGCAAACAAAAGAGCATGCGCCAATCTTCAAAGCTAGCATTATTCGCCAGCTTGCCTAGCTTGCCAGTATGTCCAATGAGTAATGCAGCCAGCCTAGCCTGATCATTTTTAGAGAAGCCCGGCATGTCTGCGTTACCTGCTATGTAGGCAGAATGTTTGTGATAACCGTTGTGGGAGATTGATAAGCCGATTTCATGTAAATTGGCTGCCCACTGCAATAAAGCCACGTTATCCGCCCTGCTTTCCGATTCAGGTTTTGGCAATTGCTGTAAAAAATCTGCGGCTAATTTACCAACCCGATCTGCCTGCTCTCGATCGACGGTGTAGCGTTGCATAAATTGCTCTACAGTCACATAGCGCATATCGTGATGTTGTGATCGGCCAAGTAAGTCATACAAGACACCACTTCGCAATGCAGCGTCCGTTACCTCCATCTCTTCAATACCTAATTCATCGAATGCTGCCAACATAATCGCTAAACCGCCTGGCCACACAGATCTTCTGTCATCCTTCAGACCCTCTAGCTCCACTTGATTGACATGTTCATACTTGAGAAGGTGTTTTTTTAGATTCTTAAGGCCTTCACGGGTAATCATTCCACTCGAGCTATTGACGCGGCCCATCATTAAGCCATCGCCACTTCCATTGAAATGATTATTTCCTATGAGATCTGCTAAAGCTCTAGCGGTACCGGAAGAGCCAATAACCTGCTTCCAGCCGCTTCTTAAATAAGCGCCAGAAATTACCTGTATTTCACGACGCGCTGCCAACTCAGCCTCTTTAAAAGCATGGGCATCAATATTTCCCTTAGGGAAAAAACGCATGCTATGAGATACGCAACCAATATAGAGACTTTCCATCAGCTTTGGCTCATAACCTTTGCCAATGATGAATTCTGTAGAGCCGCCACCGATATCAATTACTAGTCTATTACCTTGTACGGCCTGAACCTCATGCGCCGCTCCGATATAAATCAGCCGAGCTTCTTCGACGCCGGCAATCACTTCAATCGGGAATCCTAGAGCTACTTGCGCATCTTCTATAAATTGTTGGGAATTTTTAGCAACGCGCAAAGTATTCGTTGCGACTGCTCGAACATTAGCGGGATCAAATCCACGAATACGCTCACCAAAACGCCGAATAGCTATCAATCCCCGCTGATAGGCGTCATTGCCAAGAAATTTATTTTCAGTGAGGCCAGCAGCCAATCGGACTGTCTCACGCAAGGTATCAATAGGACGTAACTGTGTGCCAGAGGGGGTGTTTACTGCTTGGGCTACTAACATACGAAAACTATTCGACCCCAAGTCGACCGCAGCAACAAGGTCTTCTGAATGAACTAAAGGATCTACGAGATTTCTGGCCAAAATATTCCCCAAAAATGGAATGCTGTATCAATTATGTCTATTTTATGTAAAAACCATGACATCTTGATGAAATCAACAGCAAGCCTTAGTGGCTGGGATATACGAGCCTTTTTTAGGCTGCTAAGTTTTGTTCTGAGCTAGAACAATCGCGATTACCGAAGCTACACAAAATGCAGCAATCACCAGATTTTGGCTTCAAGATAGCGCTACATGAGCGGCAGCGATACAAGTGCTGCGCACCTTCTTCGGCATTAATAAGCTCGGAAGCCTGGCAATGGGGGCAGGTAACGATAGATTGGAAATAGTTGGTCTTATTCACATCACAATAGTAAACCAGAATTATTTCAATATTGTGTCAATAAATAAATGGCTTAGTCGGTTGTGCTGGGACTCCAGAACGCCTGGGTCACAAATTCTTGATCAGCAATTTTAGCAATCAACTGATCCATCTCATCGCCATCAACAGCCGATGCAGTTAAAACGGCCTGTATTTCAACATCATCGCTGCCAAACTGATGCACTTCAATATCTTGGGTTTGATAGCCCGCCTCTTCGAGCGTCTTAATAAATTGCTTTAAGGCATGCTTTTGAGCATGCTTAGGAGTGATGATGTATACCGAATTAGTCACCTCTACTGCTTCGGTATCTAGTGGCTGCCTATTAATTAAGCTGACTACTGGGCGAAGTAAGGTATTCGCTGCCAGAACAAAAACAGTAGCTAAGCAAGCCTCTAAAATTAAGTCAGCTCCTGCACATGCACCCACTGCGCCCGATGCCCACAAAGTAGCGGCAGTGTTGATACCCCTGACGTTGCCCTCTTCTCGCATGATGACACCAGCGCCCAAAAAGCCAATCCCAGAAACAACATAAGCCATCACATGAACAGCCCCATCATGACCAGTGAGGCGATTGCCAGCGTCCACAAAAATTGCAGCTCCGATAGCAACTAGAATATTTGTTCTTAAGCCCGCAGTCCGTTGGCGGTATTGACGCTCTAAACCAATTAATCCCCCCAAAATAAAAGCAGCGCAGAGGCTGACGCTCGTATCGGTCAGTGATCCATAGTTAATGTTGTTAATGAATTCCATAGCAGATTTAATCCAAAATTATTTTGATCCTAAACCTAAGGATTGCACCATCATCTTAAACACTTCCGTGTTATCCATAAAGCCCTTGAAGTTTTCTGAACCGGGGCCCATGGCATTCAGAACAGCATCATCTGCCGTATGAACGCCAGACTCTTGGTGCGATGGCAAATTACCGCCCACATGAATTGCATCCTCCTGCAGCTGGAGATATTTTGGATTGGCTACATATTTACCAGAATCATCTTTAACGGCAGGAACAAAAGTGCCATCCATTTTAGGATGTAGGGTTTCATAGTGATCGGGATAGTTGCCATAAAAGAAGGCAATTCTCTTGGATACATCGATCTTATTTGGGTAACCCTGAATATCTGCTTTTGGATAATTTGGATAGCCGGCCTCGGCGTAAATACCCACCTTTTCACGTAAAGGTCCAGGCTTGTCATCATGCACTACCCCGCTAATGGATCCGCTGTGAGTATGATCAGGTGTCACGATGATTAAAGTATCTGGATGCGTTTTAGCAAAGTCTTTAGCGATTTGCACAGCATTACTAAGCATGATGGTATCAAATGCAGCTCGCTCCCAATCAAGAGGGTGATTGAACTTATCAATCAAAGCCGCCTCTACCATCAAGAAAAATCCATTGGGATTTCTGGATAACACATCAATGGCAGATTGGGTCATCTCTGTTAAATCGGGCTGATTAGGAAATTGTTCAACCGTATTCTTTTTCAGATACAAACGATCCAGCGATCCATCCATATTGTCTGGATGAAAGACGCCAAATAGTTTTTTTGTATCCTTACTCTCTGATGCTGAAAGTAATTCTTGTTTTGTAAAAGCTAACTGATAGCCCTTCAACTTGAAGTTTTCAACCAAATTCTTCTCATCCTTACGTCTTGAGCCCTTAGTGGATTGCGGATAAAAATAGGCAGAGCCACCGCCTAGGATGACTTCCGCACCGCTAGATAAGAGCTGATCAGCAATATATTGTTTATCTGCTCTACGCCTAGTATGAGATACCATGGCGCCCGGGGTTGCATCCTCCAACTCTGCATCAGAAACAATGCCTACCGCCATCTTGGTATTGCGCTTGATCAGCTCCGCAATGGTTTCCACTTTGGGATGCGAGAGATTATCGCCAGCTCGGGATACATAAACGCCCATGGCATTCACCGCTGTCTTATGCCCTGTTGTGTATGCGCTCATAGAGTTCGCAGAGTCAGTAATTAGTGAATCAGACCCTGAAGTACCTATCATGGCTGTACTGGGCATATCGTCAAATGCCAATCTGCCTTGATATTTGCCCTCTTGAATTCCCTTCGAGAGAACTCTTGCGGTTGTCAGGTTAGCAATCGTCATACCATCGCCAATAAATAGAATCACATTTTTTACGCGGCGAGGACCAGTTGCATATACATCCCAATTTACTTGCAAACGCTCCTGGGGTGCTCGAGCCACGATTTGATATTTACCAGCCTTTGGTAATTGAACATCTCGATACAGGATGGAGCTACCTTTGCCATTTTCATTAGAAATAAACTCGGGTTGGGCGCTAATAATTTTATTTATTGGTGCGCCATTGAGTTCGATCTCAGCATCCCCAAGATTAATGACGGTATTAAATTCAATCTTGATATCAAACTTAGATCCAGCCAAGATGGTAGCTTGGTCGATTGGATAGATAGCTGCTGCCTGAAGAAATCCTGTAATTGATCCAAAAAAAATGAAGGAGGCAATCCTGATAAGACGGGGAGTTTTCATAGAGTTGAAATGGTGAATAAGCTTAGGGAAGCTACAATATCCACCAATAAAGTGACACTCTCATGACTACGCCCTGATAGGCCTTAAAGGGCTGCTTTTTTCTTAGCCGCTTTCAATCTACCCGATTTGACCGCCTTACGAAATAAATCGAAGTCTTGCTCATTCTGCTTTGCATAGGATCTTGCAAAGGAATACATTGCCTCGCCAAATTCTTTTAATTCACCACAATAACCGGTAAGTTCAGCCGCATCTCCAGAGCGAGCGTGACCCAGGGCAAGAGCCCAGCCGAACAATTTTGAATAGTCGGCAAAGTTCTTTAGAGAGATGCCACCCGGACCGATCGGAATACCTCCCTTCATATCGCGTAGTTGGCGGAGATAAAATCCTTCACTTTTATCAACATCAAACTGCATGGAGCCGAAACTCAAAAAGATATCAGGAGCACCCTGTAGCAGTCTCTGACCAGCCACCACACGCCGCCCCATATCTCGATAAATAGACTCGCCTAAATAAGGACTTAAGACAGATTTTTGAGCTTCCTTGTATTGCAAGAACAAGGGATCATTTACGCTATCGCCTTCAAAATAAAGAACCATACAATTGGTGCCCACACTTCCTACGCCAACCACCTTTCGAGCAAAATCCTTTAGGACATACCGTTCAAAAAGAATCTTGCGATCAGCCAGTAAAGTACTAGAGTAATTTAACAAGGCCCTATTAATCAGGGAGCTTAGAGACTGTCCGTAAACACTCCCTTTTAAATGCTCAATTAAAGGAGGCTTGTTGATGATCTTTCTATCTTTGCCAACAAGCGTAGTCAGTTTTTGCAGTACTTGTATATTGCCCTGCCCTTTAGTCTGCTTTAAATAAACATCAATTTGCTTTTGATGTTCTTTAGAAAAATGCTTACGTATATCTGAACCACTAATAAAGTCTTGAGCTAAATCCAAATAAGGCATATGCGCATATTGAGCCATCCGCTTTTGATATTCAGCGCAAATACGTAATACTATTTTTTTACTTAATACTTTATCGCCACCATTACTTTCACAGGCAATAACTGCACTTGCAACAAGACGCTTGAGATCCCATTCCCAACTACCGGGCAAAGTTTCGTCAAAGTCATTAATACCAAATACCAGTCGATGTTCGGCAGTTCCAAACAAGCCGAAATTAGATACGTGCATGTCTCCACATAGCTGAACCGTGATATTAGTAGATGGTTGGTTAGCTAAGTCTTGAGCCATGATGGCGGCTCCCCCTCGATAAAATGCAAAGGGGGATTGCAGCATGCGCTCATAACGAATCGGGATCAGCGACTCAATTCGAGTCTTAGCTTGATTCTCCAGAATAGTGATTGGGTCAATTCGGTGTTCTGGTGGGGTATAGATGCCCTGCTGAGCAATGCCGACCTTTTTTCGCAAGGCTTTACCATCTGCCATGCGCTTTTTGATGCTGGGCCTAGGATTACTAAAAGACTCTACCGACCTTAGAACAGCAAATTTTGGCTTTTTCTCTATAGACATCAACTTCCTCAAAAGGGTTACATTCAATCTTAACCCTTAATTCGATGCTATTGCCTATCTAAACTTTAGGCGATGATGAATGGACTGTAGTTCATCCTTAATTTGCACATGATCTAATTTATCTATGGGTAAATCCATGAGTAGTTCAATGCGATTTCGCAGCCCCATTTCAACCTGCCTGAATGCATCTAGCATGGCTGCATCCCCTGAATCTACAGCGACAGGATCGGCAAACCCCCAATGGGCGCTCACAGCATGGCCGGGCCAGTAAGGGCACTCCTCCCCAGCAGCAGAGTCACAGACGGTAATAATGAAGTCCATACGTACAGCCCCATCTACTCCAAACTCATCCCAGCTTTTTCTGTTCAGCAGCTCTAGTGGGTAATCTAATTGTCTGGCAATACGCAATGCGATTGGATGCACATACTTTGATGGCCTAGATCCAGCTGAATACCCTCTAAATCGTCCATGGCTTAGAGTGGTTGCCAATACTTCACCAAGAATGGATCTTGCGGAGTTGCCGGTGCATAAAAATAAAATATTGTACTGATTACTCATTAATATTTATGCACTTCAATTGGATTAAATAATTTCGTCAAGACGAAGAGAAAATCTCCCATCCATCAAAAATTGATTTTGATGAGAATCTAATAGTTGATTATGAGAAATGATTTCTTTCTCAATTTTTTCAATTGTGGATTTTCCATCGACACCAATTCTGAGCGCCAAAGGAAGATACTTAACAAGATTCTCAGTCATTTGAAATGCATTCTTATGTATAAAGTTAAGATCAATATTAGGCGTAATTTATGGCAGTTTTATTAATATGCAAAGTGAGAAGCCCAATAAAGCTGGCATTCAACTCAACTGCCCAGCCTATGAAAGACGTAGCGCTTTGCATAAGCTCGTCTTGCTTCGTACCATGTTTGCCAAACCATCATAAGAAATTTTTTCATCGCGTCATCCCCTTGTTTAAAGAATTATTCCAAAACACCTTCATGACTAGTGTGACTTTGAAACATGTCAAGGTGATGGCTTATTTGTGACCAATCAAAGCATCTGAT
Organism: Polynucleobacter sp. MG-28-Ekke-A2; assembly: GCF_035012985.1. Classification (NCBI taxonomy): domain Bacteria; kingdom Pseudomonadati; phylum Pseudomonadota; class Betaproteobacteria; order Burkholderiales; family Burkholderiaceae; genus Polynucleobacter; species Polynucleobacter sp. MG-28-Ekke-A2. The sequence goes on from NZ_JAYGQU010000023.1 coordinate 19,232, forward strand.
ATACACTGAAGTTATAAGAAGTCTGATTGTTAAAGGGAAGTCATATGACTCAATGGGAAATATATGGGGCCATTGCCCTAAGACTAGGCTTGGCTTTGTTAGTAGGCACCATACTGGGCCTAAATCGCTGGCTTCATCACAAACCCGCAGGCATTCGTACACATTCGCTAGTAGCCATTGGTTCTGCAACTGCAGTATTACTCATCAGTGATTTTGTTCAAGATGATGCGCAATCTGTTAGCCGTGTTTTACAAGGCCTGATAACCGGCCTTGGATTTTTAGGGGCTGGGGTCATCATTCGCGAACAAAGATTACAAAAAATTCACGGACTAACTACCGCAGCAAGTATTTGGTCTTGCGCCTTAATTGGTGCTGCTTTTGGGGCGGGTCAATTTGCCCTGGGAGTTCTTAGCTTGGGCGCCATCCTACTGACATTAGTCATTGGTGGCCCCCTTGAAAGGTTTGTCGCCAGGCTTAATGGGATCAAGCGGAGCTCCGAAGTATCTAGCGATCCAGACTAAAACCCGTATTGAGGCCTTAAAAAGCAGTTTTGTCATATTAGTTTGCTAGGATTGGCCCCATCTTGATCCTTAGTTGAAAAAATATGAGCAAATACCTATACGAAGACGCTGTAAAACAATTACAAGAGTCTGGCAGCATTGGATTGGCGGACTTAAAAAACCTCCCCCATGAAGATCTAGTAGAACTGCTTGAGGAAATTAAGGTTTGGTGTCTTTATGCCAACGGCAAAGCCGAGAAGCTACCTAAAGAATCCAAAAAGAAGAAGAAAAAGAAAAAAGATTAAGGCTTAAGAAGTAACGCGCTCTTTAGGGAATCGGAGCATAAACTTACTACCTCTTCCCGGAGTACTTTCTATTATCAGCTGAGCCTGGTGCCGATTGGCAATATGCTTCACAATAGCCAATCCCAAACCCGTTCCACCGGTATCTCTTGATCGGCTTCGATCTACACGATAAAAGCGCTCAGTTAACCTTGATAGGTGCTCAGATGCAATGCCTGGACCCGTATCAGTAACCGAGAACTCACCCTGCCCTTGCTCGTTAACATTCCATTCAACACCGATAGAACCAATATCAGGCGTGTAGCGAATGGCATTAGATACCAAATTACTGAATGCAGAAAGAATTTCTCTTTCATCGCCCAATAAATTCTGCTTGGAATTCACAACAAAATTAAATGCATGCTTACCTTGAGAAAGCGCTTCAGCATCATTCTTCAGAAGCGCCATTAAAGTCTCTACTTTGACTACCGTATTTGTGGCTGGTAATGCATTTGACTCGAGGTTTGCCAAGGTCAATAAGTCCTCAACCAAACTCTTCATCCTCTGTGCCTGCGACATCATCATTTCAAAGTATTGATCCTGCTGGTCTTTCTTGAGATCCAGGGATTGGACGGTCTCCAGAAAGCCCATTAATACAGTAATCGGTGTACGCATTTCATGAGAAACATTGGCTACGAAATCACGACGCATGGCATCCGCTTTTTGCAAATCGGTTACATCCTGCACCAAGAGGAGATGGCGCTTTTGACCAAAGGGAAAGGCTTGCAACATCAAACTCAAGCTACCATCGGGCCCCATGCGCTCCATCAATAAAGGCTCATCAAAATTACGCTTATTTAAATACTGTATGAATTCTGGGCGTCGTATCAAAAAATTAATGCGCTGCATGACATCGCGTTTAAAGATGAGGCCAAAGAATCTCTCCGCAATACCGTTACACCATTCAATCTGGTCGCTCTCATCGAGCATGACGATTCCATTGGGGGAGGCCTGGAATGCCTCAATAAAGTGCTCGTGTTGCTGCTCAATACTTCGGATATGTTGCTTTAGGTTTCTGACGAGACGCTGAAGCCTAAAAAATACCTCTTCCCAAAAGCCACTGGGTAAGGGCATGCTTTCAACAGAATCAGCAAGGGTATATTTTCTCAGGCGCGCTAAGTTGATATAAGCGTAGACCAGCGGAATGGAGAGTACAGATATTCCCACTGCGATAGCCCACTGCGCACCCCATAAAGACAATGTTGTGAACGCCAACACAAATGCGACGCAAATAATGACAAAGAAACGGGTGAGCACAGATAGCATGATGCAATATTAGAGCATCTCCAAAAATCCCTGGAGATTCCCAATAAAATAGAGAAATACGGGCTTAAGATTCGGTTGGAGTCTTGGTAATGCGATAGCCGCTACCACGCACCGTCTCAATATAGCGGTCACAATCAAACGGAGCGAGAGCTGCTCTTAAGCGCTTAATATGAACGTCGACTGTTCTTTCTTCAATATAAACCTCACTACCCCACACCTTGTCCAGCAAGCTGCCCCGAGAGTGAACACGCTCAGGATTAGCCATGAAATACTGGAGCAATCGAAACTCTGTTGGCCCAAGAGCAATGGATTTAGACTCCTGATTCGGCCAGATAGCCAGTACACGATGAGAGCTTGGATCCAACTTTAATGGACCAACAGTCAGTGGACCAGTATCCTCGATCGGCATCTGCCTCCGTAGGATTGCCCTCACCCTAGCCACCAATTCTTTTGGTGAAAATGGCTTAGTAACGTAATCATCGGCGCCCGAGTCCAAACCAAGAACCTTATCAGAATCTTCACTTTTGGCGGTCAGCATCAAAATCGGCAATGCCTTAGTGCGTTCATTAGAGCGCAGCTCTTTTGCAAACTGGACGCCAGATTTGCCGGGCAACATCCAATCCAAAATGATCAGATTAGGCAGCTGATCCTTCATCATCGTCAATGCCAAATCAGTTTGCATGGCCTTTTCAACTTCATAGCCTGCATGTGACAGGTTAATCGCAATCAATTCTGCAATTGATGGCTCATCCTCTACTATGAGTATGCGGTGAGTCATTATTAGGGGCCCCTAATTATTGTCTGTTGGCTTCGCGGACTAAATCTTCATGCGGGATGTGACGTACATCAGACCCCTTAGCAATGTAGATGACGAACTCTGCAATATTTTTGGCGTGATCACCGATACGCTCAATTGCCTTCGCAATCGTCAGCATATCCAAGCCTGTACTGATCATATGTGGATCTTCAGACATATAGGTGATGAGCTTACGAACAAAGCCCCTGAACTCCTCATCAATCTGACGGTCTTCCTGGACCACATCGGCCGCTGCAATCGTATCTAGACGAGCAAAAGCATCTAGGCTACGACGCAATAAGGAAATTGCCATTTGACCTGAAAGACGGATTTCTGCAACGTTAATATTGTGTGGCAAGCCGGATTCAATTAAGCGCTTAGTGCGCTTAGCAACGCGCTCAGCCTCGTCACCAGCACGCTCTAGATTGGTAATGGCTTTAGAAACCGCCATTACCAAACGCAAGTCTCGAGCAGTTGGTTGTCTGCGTGCAATCAGTTCAGTACAAGCCAAGTCGATCTGAATCTCTAAGTCATTGACTAACTTTTCATTTTCGATAACTACATTGCAGGTATCGAGATCCATTTGCGTAAAAGCACGCATCGCTGTTGCGATTTGGGATTCAACTAGACCGCCCATTTCAAGCAAGCGGCTTGAAAGAGAATTGAGATCGGCATCAAATTGTGATGATAGGTGTTTATCTGGCATATATTTCTCCAATTAACCGAAGCGGCCGGTGATATAGTCTTCGGTCTCTTTACGCTTAGGCTTAATAAATATTTCGTCCGTTTTGCCGTACTCAATCATGCTGCCCAAATACATATAGGCCGTATAGTCAGATACACGCGCTGCTTGCTGCATATTATGAGTCACGATCGCAATCGTATAGTCCTTTTTGAGCTCATGAATCAACTCTTCCACTTTTCCAGTAGAAATAGGGTCCAAAGCTGATGTTGGTTCATCCAGAAGAATCACTGAAGGCTTGACCGCTACACCACGTGCGATACATAAACGCTGCTGTTGACCACCAGAAAGGGATAAACCACTCTGGTTTAACTTATCTTTCACCTCATTCCACAAGGCTGCCTTATTCAATGCCCACTCTACGCGCTCATCCATTTCAGAGCGGGAAAGCTTTTCGTAGAGACGAACACCAAAAGCAATGTTTTCATAAATAGACATTGGGAATGGGGTTGGCTTCTGAAAAACCATACCAATACGAGAACGCAATAAGTTCAGGTCCTGTCCAGGCTCTAAAATATTCTGACCGTAGAAGTTAATTTCGCCTTCAGCACGTTGACCTGGATAGAGGTCATACATCCGGTTTAGTGTTCGTAGTAGGGTGGATTTTCCACAGCCTGATGGGCCGATAAATGCGGTTACCTTGCCTTGCTCAATATCTAAGTTAATCTTTTTTAATCCCTGAAATGCGCCATAGTAAAAATTCAAATCGCGCACTTCAATAGCATTAATAGCCGTTTTTTTCGGCTCTTGGTTTACCGTATCCACTCTACCCCCTTGACCATCAATCTTATTTAAGTCAAACATTGTTCTCATATTGCTCATCATCCCTGCACCTTGTCACGGAATACAACGCGCGCCAAAATATTCAAACCCAGCACCGCAAATGTAATCAGGAGAGATCCACCCCAGGCCAAGCTAACCCAATTGTCATATGGACTCATAGCAAATTGGAAAATCACCACCGGCAAATTAGCCATAGGCTTATTCATATCTGTTGAGAAAAACTGATTGCTTAGGGCGGTAAATAGTAAAGGCGCTGTTTCACCACTAACCCGAGCTAATGCCAACAGAATTCCTGTCATGATGCCGCTTTGCGCAGCACGTAAAGTAACCATAAAGGCCACTTTCCACTTGGGAGTCCCTAATGCATAGGCGGCTTCTCGCAAGCTACCAGGAACCAAACGCAACATATTTTCAGTAGTGCGTACAACTACCGGAATAGCAATCAAAGCTAATGCTACGGTCCCAGCCCATCCTGAGAAATGCTGAACCTTGGCAACATATAAGGCATAAACAAACAGGCCAATCACAATCGAAGGTGCGGAAAGCATAATGTCAGTCACGAAACGGGTAAGAGAGGCAACCTTGCTGCGATCCCCGTATTCTGATAAATATAGGCCAGCCAGGACTCCAACAGGTGTACTAATAAAGGTACATGAGCCAACCAATAAGAGACTTCCCACAATGGCATTGGCTAAACCGCCGCCTTCAGTGCCAGGGGCAGGAGTACTTGCTGTGAACATATTCAAATTAATGGCAGAGAATCCTTTAATGAAAAGGATGCTGAGAATCCAAATAAGGCTAGCCATACCAATGGCCATAGCTAGCATAGAGAGAGTTAATCCAATTTTGTTTGCTCTCTTACGACGGGCAAATACTGCCATATCCAAATTAACATTGGAACTCATGATTTAAGCCCTTGTTTTTTCTCCATGCTAATTAAAAGCCATTTAGCAAAGGCTAGAACAATAAATGTAATAAAAAATAGCGCTAGCCCCAAGGCAAAAAGCGAGGAGTAATGCAAACCAGCTTCCGCCTCACCGAATTGGTTTGCTAAAGTCGATGCAATAGAGCTACCTGGCGCAAAGAGGGATGGTGAAATACGTTGGGCGTTTCCAATCACGAAGGTGACTGCCATAGTCTCTCCGAGTGCCCTACCTAAACCTAACATCACACCGCCAATGACGCCTGCCTTTGTATAAGGCAACACAATATTTCTGACAACTTCCCAGGTTGTACAACCTATTCCGTAGGCCGATTCCTTGAGAACTGGTGGAACAATTTCAAATACGTCACGCATCACAGAGGCAATAAAAGGCAAAATCATGAGGGCAAGAATTAATCCGGCGCACAACATACCAATGCCATTGGGCGCTCCTGAAAACAGGATTCCAATTAGTGGAATTTGACCTAAAGTAGCCTGAAGAGCAGGTTCAATATAGTCGCCAAATATTGGGGCAAAAACAAATAAACCAAACATGCCATAGATGATGGAAGGCACTGCAGCCAATAGCTCAACTGCCGTACCAAGAGGGCGGCGGAGCGATGGAGGGCAAATTTCTGTTAAGAAAAAGGCAATACCAAAACTCAGGGGGACAGCAATCAACAATGCAATCGCTGAAGAAACTAATGTTCCATAAATTGCTATCAAGCCGCCGAATTCGCCATTAACAATATCCCAGTTCGAGGTTATAAAAAACTGGGGGCCGAACTCTTGCAAGGCAGGCCATGCATTTACAAACAAAGAGCCAATAATTCCTAATAGCGCGAATAACACCGATAGAGAAAAAAATTGGGTAACGCGATGGAATAAAAAATCCTGAACCCGCTGGAGTCGCGCAATTCTTGAAGCCATGAGCGTCGGAGCACCGGAAGATTCTAGAGTATTCATTCTGTGCTTAACTTAAGTAGAAAAACGACCCTGAACAACAGGGTCGTTAAAAACATAATAATAAAAATAATTATTATTTAGAGTCAACTTGCGACCAAACCTGCTTGCGAATGTAATCCACGGTTGCATCAGGCATTGGGACGTAATCTAACTCTGAAGCAGCTTTTTTACCATCCTTGAATGAATAGTCAAAGAATTTCAGTACTGCTGCGGCTTGTACTTTATTCTCAGGCTTTTTGTAAACCACCACAAAAGTTGCGCCTGTGATTGGCCATGCTTTAGCGCCTGATGCATAGGTAATGAAAGTATTCATTCCAGGAAATTTAGACCAGTCTGTACCAGCAGATGCAGCAGCAAATGCTTCTGCTGTTGGAGATACCATTACGCCATCAGCATTGCGAACCTGCGTGTAGCTCAGATTGTTCTTTTTGGCGTAAGCATACTCAACATAGCCAACAGAGTTCTTAATACGTGCAACGTTTGCAGCAACGCCTTCATTTCCCTTACCGCTTACAGTTGAAGCTGCTGGCCATTTAACTTGCGCACCGAAACCAACGGCATCCTTGAAGTTGCTGCTTGCTTTAGAAAGGAAGCTGGTAAAAATTGCCGTAGTACCAGAGCCATCAGCACGAGTAACAACTGTGATTGGGCCAGAAGGAATCTTCACGCCAGGATTGAGCAGGGCAACACGTTTGTCGCTCCAATCAGTTACTTGACCTTGGAAAATATCTGACAATAGGTCACCAGAAAGTTTCAACTGGTTAGGGCCAATGCCTTCAATGTTCACTACAGGAACTACACCGCCAATAATTGCTGGAAACTGAACCATGCCATGGCTTTGCAGATCATCAAAACTTAATGGAGCATCAGTAGCGCCAAAATCAACAGTTTTTGCCTTAATTTGCTTGATACCGCCGCCAGAACCAATCGACTGATAATTTAAGCTGTCACCACTTTTGGCTTTATAGGATTCAGCCCACTTACTTAGAACTGGGTAAATAAATGAAGAACCAGCACCCGTCATCTCCACAGCGAATGCTGTTGGAGCAAGAGAAATAGCACCAATAACGAGGGCTTTTTTCAAAAAAGATTTCATTTAATTCGTCCTTAGATTCAATATGCGCAGCAGCGCGATATAAGAACGATACGGATGGAATGTGACAGCTATATGACAGCTCTATGACACCCCAAAAACTGCGTTTTTTGCATGCCTAGAGGCATTAATCACTCAAATCACTCTTAATAGAAAAGGTGGATTCAACTACGAAGTGCAACTTTGAACAACTAGTTAAGGAGGCTAAGGATGTTTTAGTATCCAAAGCTTCTAGACCTGCAAGTCAAAGTAGCCATGACCTATCAACACCTTAGCCAAACT
>NZ_JAYGQU010000024.1:0-25984 GCF_035012985.1 Polynucleobacter sp. MG-28-Ekke-A2
AAGAGATGGACGATGCCGATTCGGAACTGGAGAGCAGCGCTCAATCGATTTGATATAGAATTTGGTGAACGCATCAGCGCTCACCAATAGCCCCGCGGTGAACTTACACAGAAATATTTACAGGGTCAAACAAGGGAACCTTGATCGCCAATAAATTCAAGGTAGCTGCTTAACACCCTACTTCACTTCTACCATCTCACCTTTTGATGAAATCAAATAAGCCTTGTTTGGCTTATCTTTTCTGATGCGTGCGAGTTCAGCTTGGTAGCCCTGCAATTGCTTGCGGTACTTTTCATATTTCTCGCTACCCACCTCTGGGATAGTGAGTTTGTAATCGATGATGGCCAAATGATCATCAAGCTCTACCAAACGATCCATGCGATAGCTCTTACCCTCTTCACTAGCGATATCGAGCTCATTCCAAGCTTGCAGCCATTCGCCTGAGGCAAGATAGCGCTTAAGTTCGGGAGCCTCTAGTACTGTTTTTGTCCGAGCGATCAGCGTTTTTGCATGCTCCTCATCTACCCCCAGCCAATTCATCAGCTCTTGCTCGCTTGGCATGGGTGGCCTTGTTTCATTGCTGGAATCTGGGGTGAGGAACTCGAGCAATTTATGGAAGTTCGTACCTTCTTCCAAAATTTCTGGGTCGAGATCTTCTGCCCGTTCGCCCTCGCCTGCAAATACTTCAACTGTGACGCCGCTTTCAATATCAGACAGCATTTGTATATGACTTTCTTGCGCGGGATTCCAGTCCAAGACAAAATCCTCGACCGCGTTTTCTTTACTAGATTTTATAGCCTCAGTCTCTTCTGTGACTGCAGCCTGATGATTGACCTGATATACAGTCAACCCTGCATTGCTCGCCTTCCCATACCAAGAGGCTTTATCTAAGCCACTAGGATTGTTGGCAGTTGGTTTTTGAGCATCACCACTAATCCATAAACCTTGTCGCGCACGGGTCATTGCAACATAGAGCAAGTTCCAGTTTTCTTTTTCACCAATTTGCTTCTCTGCTTCATTGATTTCGCTACGTGGGCTTGTCAATGTTTTGGATGTAAACAGCGATAGATGCGATGGCCCCTCTTCTTGCGGAGACCAGTCTATCAATACTCCACTGTAATCCACATTGGTATCGGTATTATTTGCATCGAGAATAATGACAAAGGGTGATTCCAAGCCCTTGGCACCATGAATAGTCATCAAGCGCACACGCTTATGGCGATCCTCTTCTGACATCTCACTCTCTTCATCTACATCAGCCAAGTTCTCATCACTTGCCGCATCTACATCACCTTCATCGGGAGTTTCATCGTCATCCCCGCGGCGCTTAATGTTAATTTCCCGAATAAAGCGACTCAAGCTTGGATACTGACCTCCGTCTTGATTGAGCGCCACCTCTAAGAATGCATCTAAATTTGCCAAGACCTGGGGTCGATCCAGGTCCTGACATACTGCAGCGTATTTCAGGCGCACATCACCCTCTTGGTAAATACGATCAAGCAGGTCATGAACCGGCAAGCGCTCACCTAAAAGATGCCAATGCTTTAAATAACGCGCAGCTACTTGTAGCTTGGCATCCCTACTGTCTTGTAATGCATCCCACCAGGAGCGGTAATGGCCAGACGTCATCGCCACCGCCAATTGCTGCATTTGTTTTTCTGTAAAACCAAAAATTGGGGTTCTGAGAACCTGCGCCAATGGTAGGTCGTGACGAGGAGTCACCAGTACAGTAAGCAAGGCAATCAGGTCATCTACCTCAAGAGTATTGAGCAAGCCACCTAGACGAGGACTCTCATAAGCAAGCTTCAAATCACGCAAAGCCCTTTCGTATTGAGGCAGGTATTTACGCCGCTTGACGAGTAACAAAAAGTCGCTTGCTCTGGCGTCTCGCCAAATTTCCTTGCCGCCCTCTTTGTCAGCAACTTTTCGGGTTGCAACTACTTCTTGAATGAGGCGCGCCACTAACTCACCCTCATGCTGGCGCTGAATCACTCCAATAGTTTCACTTGAATCCGCAATGGCACGATCAAAAGCGCTGCCTTCTCGTAACTCTTGAGTCTGCTCCACATAAGGAATCAGCGGTAGTAAATAAATCTCGCCTTGTTGGGCATAAACGTCGGTGGGTTTGCCCTCATCAGGAGCAGCCCAAAGCGTTTGCTGTTCTGAGTATGGGTAATCAGGGGGAACTTGCTCACCCCGAAAGATTGTATTTACCGCTTTATTGATTTCACCTGCATTACGGCGCGTTTTGTCCTGCTCAATATAAGCGGCAGCATGGTATTGATGCAAAAACTGGGCTGCACTTACAAATAATCTTGGATCAGCGCGACGGAAGCGATAAATCGACTGTTTGGGATCCCCCACAATAAAGACTTTTGGCCTCTCATCACCCTCGCTATAGCCCGCTAACCAGGCTCGCAGAATTTGCCATTGCAACGGATTAGTATCTTGGAACTCATCAACCAAGATTTGCTTGTATCTAGCATCTAAGCGTGACTGGAGGTAGGCGGCATTAGCGGCATCGCCCATGAGCAAACTGACGCCAAGCTCTAGGTCATCGAAATCACGCACACGCATATTTTCTTTTTGAGCGCTGGCATGCGCCATCATGGATTGATTGAGAGCAAACCAGGCTTCATTGATTACAAAGATATCCTGCTCTGCTTGCCATAGCAGATATTCCTCAAAAGCATGACCCCAATTCTGCTTAATGGCAATGTGCTCATCAATACGATGAGCCTCACCTATCCTCTCAAGATATTTTTTCGCCTCACCTAAAGCCTTGTCGTTATTGCTACGATATTTTGGTTCTTTGGTTAAGAAGGTGGTTTGAAAATTAACCGCAACCTCCATTACATCGCCAGCATTCTCTTTGCAGGCGATTGCAGGAAGCAAGTATTTCAGAAGATCACCATCTTTTACGCTGCTATTTTCAAAACAGCGCGCTAAAAAATGTAAGTCTGCTAGCGCATTAGGTGCATTCCACTGAGCTAGTAAGGGATTGGGTAGATTCAGTTTACTTAGGGATTGCTTTAGGCGATCTATTGGAGTGATGTCCGTTTGAGTGCATTGCTTTGCAAAAAAAGTCCATGCACCTCTTTGTTTAAAGAGACTACTTTTACCCATTAAGAGTTTTTGGGCCTCATGTGAGCCCAAATACTTCAGTAAAACATCGTAATGCGCTTTCAATTCTGGAGTGAGATCACCCCACCAATCATCAAGACACTCCTCTTGCAACCGCTTAGCATCTTCACGCAGCTTAAACCCAGGCTGAATGCCCATAGATACTGGAGCCGCGCCCAGCAGCCTGCCAAACCAACCATGAAAGGTATCAATCACAATCGGTTGTGGGTTTGCCAGTACCTGCTCATAAAGTGCTTTAGCCTTGGGCAGGTATTTTTCAGCCCGCTCTTTTTCCATGCCCCGAGCGGTTAGCTCTTTCATCAAAGAGACGTCATCACTTTTGGAAAATTGTTCAAGCAATCCATATAGCCGGTCACGCATTTCTTGCGCTGCTTTGCGTGTAAACGTTAACGCGAGGATCTCTTGTGGCTTCACATCATCAAGCAATAGTCGCACCATCCGCGCCACCAATAACCAGGTCTTGCCGCTTCCTGCGCAAGCCGACACAATGACCGAGCGCTGTGGATCACAAGCAAGCCTCTCTGAATAGGGCTGCTTCTTTGGCAACACATTCATCTGATCACTCACCAAATCCCCTTCCTGCAAATGCCTCTTGCTTCGCAGTATTGGCAAACTCCCTCTGGAGCAAATGCTTGCATGGGCTTTTTAGCCCAAAGCTGCTCTATATCTTCTGTAATTTGCTCAGAAAACTGTTGCATCATTTCTGGCATATCAACTACCTCTTGGCTACGCAGTGCTTTTTGCTCGCCCTTAGAGATATCCGCCTTCAAGGCTACCCACTCCGCTTGCTGCACCCGATGTCCAGTTAGCTTATGGCTCTCTTGCCCCTCATTGGCGGCACGTGCATAGATCAATAGCTGTGGGTCATCCAGAATATGCTCAGCCCTTACTTTAACTCTCTCAAAACGTTGATTTTTGTAGTCAATCACTGAGGCAAGCTTGTTGTTATCTACATTGACGTCATAACGATCGGCATAACCTTCAATACGAATGATCTTGGGATTGCCATCTACATCCTTAAATGGCAAATCAAAGCCAACTTTGACTTCGCCATCGAAATATTGCCAACCCGCTAACTCACGTTGCAACTGCCAATCTACAAAACTAGGGATTTGTTTTTGCCAATCCCTCAACGCGCCCATCACTCTTGCGTCACCCTCAATCAAAGAGGCAAACTCTTGCTCCGAATACACGCTTAAGACTTGTTCCATCCAAGCACGTCTTTGATCTGAATTGGTTTTCAGCGCAGAATTAGTATGTTCTTGGGTTTTGAGTGCTTGGTAGAAACGCTTGAGCAGTTTATGCAATGTCTGTCCTGCTAACGAAGCGTCAAAGCCCTCATCAAACTCTTTATTCTTGCGTAAACCTAGCAGGCTGCGGACGTAATAGCGATATGGGCAATCCCGCAGAGCCTTATAGGCGCTGGGGCTCATCGATAGCGGCATAGGTAGATCTTCTTCAAAATGTGCAACCGCCATCTTCATTGGTGCAGCTTCAAAAGCGCGCCTGCTCAATTGAGTTGTTTTCGCCTCCCACTCAATTTGATTTTGCAAACGCTGTATCCAAGCGGAAGGTCTCAGCGGCTCCCCATTATTGCTTTTACTTTGCCAAAGTAAATCGACATTGGTGCACGACACCAGTAGCTGCGAGAGATCCCTAGCCTGCTGTACAAACTGCATTGCAATCGTCGAGGTCTTCAATAGCTGATTTAGTGCATCTGAAAAAAATAATGGTGGCTCGGAATACGCTGGTAACTGTTGTTCGTCGCAACCCACTACCACTACCGCCTCGAAGTCACGCATCCGCGTAGAACTCAGCGGCAAAATACTCAGCGTCGCTTTAGCCTCTTTGCCGGCCTCTTGATAACTAGCGCCCTCAATGACGGTTTTAAGCAAACTGAGCCATTCACTCAGGCGAATAGGCGCCTCCTGATACTGCGTCTTACTTAAATCAAATGTCTTGAGGACATCTAGCAATTGCTTACCGGCTGAATCTTTCTCAAGGCTGTGAACCATGCCAGTCGCCTGGAGATTCGCCTGCAGGTGAGCATACGCTTTGCTGCAATCCACCTTGAGTGTTAACCACTCATGATGGCGCTCTCTGACAAACTGTAATAACTCAAATAATGCAGCACTGGGTAATGCGCTAGATGTTTTTGCAGCATTTTCTTGTGCACCCTCGATGGCTAGATAAAAAGTTTTCCAACCAGACTCTGCCCTGCTACCAACCAGGATGTCTTCAAGCTCTGCAATCAGTCCAATACAAGCTTCTGCATCTCGATTCAAAAGCTTTCCAAGATCTAAAAAAGGATTCTGCAAAAACTCAAGCAAGTTTTTTGCGCTAGGCCCATCTTTTGGCGCCTTAATAATTTCTAGCCAACTATTGAGTGCAGCTGCGGCGCGCGTTGTAGATAACTTCCAACCAGTTTCATCTCGAATGTTGAGTGCTGGACCTAATCGCGAAAGCAGTGCACGCACCCTTCTGGCCACCAAGCGATCTTGCGCAACAAGCGCCAACTGAGTTTTGCCATCAATCAGATGCTGCTCTATTGTTTTGGCAGCAGCCCACGCAAGCTCTTCAAAGCGTTTAGCTGCAACCAGGCGCCAACCCCTGCTATGGGCTTGTTTGACATTTCTGAGCGCCCCTGCCTGCGCATCACTAGTACCAATAGCCTCTGCCCATAAGCCCACATCACCCCAACTCATCCTTGCCTCTACCGCAGGTGCATGTTGGGCATACTCGGCCAGCAGAGTTCCGATGATCTCTTGATCGATGGGGGTTGGATCAGCAGTCTCCACCCAAATCAGAGGTCTTGCGGGATTTGCATTCTTAGCAGCTTCAAGATAAGCCGCCATTGCAAACTGATTACGAAATGCTGGATCACTCACGCTCGCGGTGTAACGCCAAAATGTGAGCAAGACCTTGGTCTCTTGATCAACCACCTTACGCGCCATTCCCGCATAGACTTTAGCAACGGTACTATCAAGCAAACCTTGTGCTTGACTCAGATATATCTCTCCGAGATTGCTTTGTAGACTCCGATTATCTTGAATGAATTCATGAATCTGTTTTTGTAGTTGTGGACTCACTGCAGTTGATAAGGTGTCACATGCTTTAACGATTGCTTGTGCTAGACCCCACGCACCAGATTCCGTTTCCGCTTTAAACCATGACTGCAAATCTTTGTGTTTGCGCAAAGTGGCATAGACCCCCAACCACCTCTCTAAATCACTTTGCTTCTTCGGAAATTTCCATGCCCCTGGCGCAGCTTCCAGCCAATCTGTAAAGCTAATGACTTGAGGCAAGAATGCGATGTTGCTAGGAAGATCTTTAGGTCGGTTTAATTCAAGGGCTGCTCTAACCCCGATTAATGGTCCCGCAGTACTCAGAACCACTAGCGGACGCTGATTGGTTTGCACTGCACAATCCCAAATCCCTTTTGCCAATTGAGCAAGCGCTTGGCTATTGGGCGTAATCGCCCACCGTTGTACTTGCTTTTGGTCAGAAAGAACTGGGAAAGGCTGGGACATGAATGGAGTAATTTATCTATTTTGAGCAGAACGTTCCGCTTATTGCTAATATAAGCGTTGTAACGACATAATTAAATAACTCGCTAAATAAGTCTAAATAAGGAATTTTCATGAGTGCCGGCATTAAATATGTAACTGACGCCTCTTTCGAACAAGACGTCCTCAAGTCCGATAAACCTGTCCTGCTCGACTTCTGGGCTGAATGGTGCGGTCCTTGCAAAATGATTGGTCCGATCCTGGAAGAGCTCGCTGGCGAGTACGGCGACAAGATACAGATCGCAAAAATGAACGTGGATGAGAACCAAGGCGTTCCTGCCCAGTTCAATATTCGCGGCATTCCTACTTTGATTCTCTTCAAAAATGGCACCGTGGCTGCCCAAAAAGTAGGCGCTTTGGCCAAATCCCAGTTGACTGCATTTATTGATAGTCATCTGTAAATAGTCTCAGACCACAGGTTCACCAGCTGAGCCTGTGGCTTTTACCGCTTTAAACGCTTGTCACACCCATTTTTTGGTGTAGTATTACTCAAACGCACTTATCAGTGCTCCGATTTTCAGCAATTTACCTCCCCCTTCTTTTAGCAAATTCCAAAATTCTGTTTTTCCACATCTGCGTGATCTAAATCAGCGCAGCGATACCCCAAAAAAATTCCCAAATTCAAATTCATCAACACCCGAGAACCACATGCAACTAACTGAACTCAAAGTCCTCCACGTATCCGCTCTGCTTGAAATGGCAGCTAGCTTGGAGATTGAAAATACACAACGCATGCGCAAACAAGAATTAATGTTTGCCATTCTAAAAAAGCGTGCGAAGGCTGGCGAAACCGTTTTCGGTGACGGCACTTTGGAAGTGCTGCCTGATGGCTTTGGCTTCTTGCGCTCCCCTGAAGCCTCTTATATGGCTTCTCCTGACGATATCTATATCTCTCCTGCGCAGATTCGTCGTTTTAACTTGCACACTGGTGATAGCGTTGAAGGTGAAGTACGCACACCTAAAGATGGTGAGCGTTACTTTGCTTTGGTAAAAGTAGACAAGATCAATGGTTTGGCTCCAGAAGCCCTCAAGAACCGCATCATGTTCGAGAACTTAACCCCATTGCACCCAAATCGCGTGATCAGCTTAGAGCGTGACATCAAGGCCGAAGAGAACCTCACTGGCCGCATCATCGATATGATCTCCCCGATTGGTTACGGCCAACGTGGCTTGATTGTGGCCTCACCAAAATCCGGTAAGACCGTGATGATGCAGCACATTGCTCACGCGATTGCCGCCAATAATCCTGAAGCAATTTTGATCGTATTACTCGTTGACGAGCGTCCTGAAGAGGTAACTGAGATGCAACGCTCCGTTCGCGGTGAAGTTGTTGCCTCTACCTTTGATGAGCCAGCAGTGCGTCACGTTCAAGTTGCCGAGATGGTGATTGAAAAAGCCAAGCGCTTGGTTGAGATGGGCAAAGATGTGATCATCTTGTTAGATTCCATTACTCGTCTTGCACGCGCATACAACACTGTTGTTCCTTCATCAGGCAAAGTACTCTCTGGTGGTGTGGATGCCAATGCATTACAACGTCCAAAACGTTTCTTTGGTGCCGCCCGTAATATTGAAGAAGGTGGCTCATTGACGATCATCGCAACTGCTCTGATTGAAACTGGTAGCCGTATGGATGACCTCATCTACGAGGAGTTCAAGGGCACTGGCAATATGGAAGTTCACCTTGAGCGTCGTTTGGCTGAGCGTCGTGTTTACCCATCGATTAACCTCAATAAGTCTGGCACCCGCCGCGAGGAGCTCTTGGTTAAAGCTGAGAACCTCCAGAAGATTTGGGTATTGCGTAAATTGCTGGCCGACATGGACGATATCGAGGCGATGAACTTCATCGTAGATAAGCTCAAATCGACCAAAAATAATGGTGAATTCTTCGACTTAATGCGTCGCGGAGGCTAACTTAGATGCCCTCAGGGGCTATTTAAAGGTAAAAAGGGGCTGTTTTAGCCCCTTTTGCACACCCAAACAGCGCTTTGTTGTTGATTTCATGGCATAATTTCGCCTTTACCGCTTTTAAAACCTGGGAAAGTATTTCAGCCAATTTGGCTCAAACGGCTCCCCGCTCATAGGACTCAACATGAAACCTGGCATTCACCCCGAATATCGCGAAATCGTCTTTGTAGACGTTTCCAATAACTTCAGCTTCAAGACTCGCTCCACTATGTCTACTAGAGAGACAATCAAGTGGGAAGATGGCAATGAATATCCATTGGCCAAGATCGAGACTTCATCTGAATCACACCCTTTCTACACTGGTACCCAGAAAATTATGGATACCGCTGGTCGTGTTGAGAAATTCCGTCAGAAATTCGGCACTAAAGCTGTTGCTAAAGCTACCGGTGATGGCGCTGCTAAAACAGCTGAGAAAAAAGCTGCTGCTGCAGAGGCTAAAGCTGCTGAAAAGCCAGCTAAGAAGAAGGCTTAAACCACTTCTATTCGCGGGGTATGTTAAATACCTGCTCTGCGAGATAATCAAGGCAGCGTTTGCTGCCTTTTTTATTTTGAACTTCACCCATGGTCAAACTTACTGCCGCCGCCACTAAATCAATTCCGCGCATTATTATTTTTGCGCTGACCTTAGTTTATGGTTTCGCTGGCCTCTTCTTTCGGGACCCCTGGAAGAATGAAGATGCCATAGGCTTTGGTGGCATGTGGACACTCTTTCGCGGTAACTCCTTAGACTGGATGGTTCCCCACTTAGCTGGACGCGATATCTCTCTGGGCGCACCCTTACCTTATTGGATGGGCGCCACACTCATTGAGTGGTTTGGTCCATTTATTGGCGCCGCTAATGCTGCACGCTTATACGCCGCCATCTGCTTCTTCTCTGCTGCACTAGCAATTTGGTATGCCACCTATTTATTAGGTCGTCGTCGTGAAGTTCAGCCGATGGCATTGGCCGTTGGTGGTCAGCCTGATTTAAAGAGCTACGGCATGACCTTGGCTGATGGTGCGCTACTCATTTTCTTGGCATGCGTAGGTCTAGCGCAACGTGCCCATGAAACAACACCAATGATGGCGCAGCTCATGGGTATTAGCATCGTGCTATATGGCACAGTGCGCGGCTTAGATAAACCTTGGCAAGGTGGTTTGTGGTCCGGCCTCGGCATTGCCATCGTTGCCCTATCGAGCAATCTCACGCTGAGCTTAATCATTGTCACCTCCACCATCATTGCGGTCATTGCTAGCAATGCGAAGTTGCGCTTTCGTTGGACTCTGACTAGTACTGTTTTAGGTTTAATCGGTTTTGCGATTTGGCCTCTGATTTGGTATTTAGCTGATCTGCCAGTGCAATGGCGTCACATCGCTGAAGAAGGCTGGCGCAATGTACCGGAAATGCGCGCTACTCCATCAATTGAATCACTCGGTTTTTTGAGTGTGAACTTCTGGGCTTACGCGTGGCCTGTCTGGCCGCTCGCAATCGTCTCCCTTGCGCACTGGGGTCGCATTAAAGAATCAGGCGCATGGCGCGCGCCCCATCTTTGCATTCCTCTGAGCTTATTCATCGGTAGCTTAATTTATGTTTTATTCCGCCTAGAAGCAAATGAACATGACTTAATGATTTTGATTCCAAGCCTTTCCATCATTGCCGCATTTAGCTTGCCCGTTCTCAAGCGAAGCGTCATTAGCTTTATTGACTGGTTTGCAATGTTTAGCTTTACGCTGATCGCGCTGGCCATTTGGATTATTTGGCTCGCCAAAGTGACTGGCTATCCAGAATCTACAGCCGCCAATATTGCACGCCTACTTCCTGGATTTACTGGTCAATTTAATGTCTTAGCCTTTATCGTGGCTCTTGCTACTACGGGTGTTTGGCTTGCAGTAGTTCGCTGGAGAACTTCTCGGGCCCCAAAAGAAATTTGGCGCTGTCTCATCATCTCAGCATCCGGCACCACTTTAATGTGGGTACTACTGATGTCTTTATGGCTGCCAACGATTAACTACGCTAAAACCTATCGTCAGGTTTCTGCGCGATTGGCCCAAGTGATCCCCGCTGGTGGTGGCTGCATAGACACTAGTAATCTAGGGCCTGCACAGCTCGCCTCTTTTGAATACTTCTCCAAGCTCAACTTACGCGATGACCCCAATTGCCCCTGGATGCTGACCCACAGCCAATCCGAAGCAAAGGCATATGCAGAGCTAAATAACAAAAAGCTCACACTGCTTTGGGAAGATCGTCGTGCCGCTGACCGCGATGAACGCCTGCGTCTCTACGAAGTTATCCCGGAATAATTCGTGCTGCACTTTAAACTATCGCGCCTTCGCGAGGACATCCCCTCTTTACTAAAACTAGCCGGACCTTTATTAGTGGGGCAGCTTGCTGTGATTGCATTTGGCGTGCTCGATACCGCGATGACGGCGCGCTATTCAGCCGATGATTTAGCGGCGCTAGCAATGGCTTCAGCTATCTTCATCAGCATTTACGTGGGCCTCACCGGAGTGATCTCTGCGCTAGCACCAATTGCAGGACAACTCTTTGGCGCTAAACGTTTTGGAGAAATCGGTGAAGAAGTGCGGCAAGCTGCTTGGCTTGCTTTTGGTCTCACGATTTTGGGCTGTTTTATTTTGCTCAATGCAGATCACTTGCTAGCTATTTCCCGAGTTAATGATGTTATTGAAGGTAAAGCAAAGTTATATCTCAATATCCTAGCAATTGGCTTACCAGCCAGCATGGCTATGCGCGTGTTGATGGCGCTGCACAATGCTGTCTCACGCCCCACCGTCATCACTGTTGTACAAATTATTGGCTTAGGACTTAAGCTACCCTTAAACCTACTTTTTATTTATGGAGGCTTAGGCATAGAGGGCATGGGTGGGCCAGGCTGCGCTGTAGCTACCGTCATCATTAACTGGTCTTGGCTACTCATGACTCTAGGCTTTGTTTTATTTGATCGCTTTTATAAACCATTTAAGATCTTTACTCGCTTTAGCATGCCCGATTGGCATCGTATCTGGACATTATTAAAACTTGGCGCACCTATTGGCTTTAGTTACTTGATTGAAGTAACTTCTTTCACGTTTATGTCGCTATTTATTGCCCGCCTTGGAACTACGGCATTAGCAGGCCATCAAATCGTAGCCAATATGGGGACCGTCATCTACATGGTGCCGCTATCTCTCTCCATTGCGACCATGACCTTAGTTTCACAATCTATTGGTGCCAACAAGCCCGAGCGTGCCGAAGAGATAGGTTGGTCATCCGTCTTTTTTACCACCACGCTGTGCATCACTATTGGTATCGCAGTTTGGATTTTCAGAATACAGCTATTGGATTTATACGATCCACCGGCAGAGGTGAAGGTATTCTCTATTCCCCTCTTCTTATTTATAGCCTTCTATCAAGTATTTGATGCTCTTCAAGTTACCGCAGCATTTATTCTGCGGGCCTATCGCATTGCTTTTTTACCGATGGTGATTTATGCAGGCTCACTCTGGGGCGTAGGCCTTGGTGGTGGCTACCTCATGGGCTTTAATGTATTTGGTAATACACCAGTATTTCTACAAGGCGCCAATGGCTTTTGGGCTGGCAACAGCTTAAGTCTGGGCTTAGCTGCGTGCTTTTTACTCTATCTCTTTAGAAGAACGGCGGAGCGCTATGAGAAGACGCATCCGCCAGTGCAGGTTTAAGGCAAACTACTTTGAGTCTCTTACTTATAGACCTTCAAAGTGGAAGCATCGTCATTTAAACGGGTTTTGAGGTTACGCAACTGCCCTGCCGAACCTGGGTTGTTAGTAATAAAGTTTTGATCAGCCAAATGCTTGCGCACATCTTCAGCCAAATCCAATGAAGCCAACTTCATTAACTTGGCATTACTTGATTTATATCCAGTATCTCTGCCATCAATTTGGACATCCTTACCTTCACCAGAAGCTACAAATGACGCAACGATTTGCGTTGTCTTAGTGTCGACAATATTAAAGTCCACCGTTACCTCAAGCGTCATCTGTTGCGAGGTAGATTTGGTTCCAGGAATATCGGATACGTTATCCGTGCTAGAGACTTCCGCCAACACACCATATAAAACATAGTCTGCATCACCGAAATCCCCAGCCTTAATACGTTTCACAATATCGAAGTACTCGTCACCTTGATTAGGAGCTGCAGGAGTGGATTTAGCCTGGACCACTTTATAACCAGACTTGATGAGTAAGCCACGAATCGGGTTAGCTAAATAACGTAACTCACCATACTCATAATTACTTTGATAGCCAGACCTCTTCATACTTTCAGCATTGGTACTTGAAGAGCTATTACTTGGTATCCCAGCATCAACAACAGGCACGGGCGGTGAGGTTGTTCCTGAGCTGGTAGCTTTTGGATCAGATAAATCAGTGAACTTTACTGGGAACGCAGATGAATTTGCACCACCAGTAATGGCAGAGGCATTTGCTTTATCGGCATCCACTTCAATTGTCTTGGGCGTAATCACAGAGGTGATGCTATTACCAGTAGTTGCTCTGGTTTCTTCGATGAATGTTAAGTTCTTACCTTCTTTCTTAAAGTAGATATCAGTGACTGCAATTGACTTGGAATCGGCCTTTAAAGCCTCAGCACTGATGACGGGATTTTTGGGTGGGTCCGCTGGCACTTGGCCAATATACGCAGATTCGACGAGAGCAGGCGGCTTGCTAGCACAGCCAGCCAAAAGAACCAGGCTCATCCCCGTACAAGCTAATAATATTTTTTTCATGTATTGCTCAATTCTTTATGGTGTTGAGTTGCGTATTAGCGCGTAGCAGTCTTACGAATCTCTTTTTCATCAGCCCACTCGAGCAAACCGGATTCGTTGTTAATGAGGTTGAGATTAAATACGTAATAAACGTCTTTCACATCCTTGGTGTTTTTGACAATAGAAGCAATCGATCCTTCGATACGATACTGAGCGCCCTGCATATTGCCGGTCTTGGCAATCGTGCTGTTCTTATATAAACCTGACTGATTTTGACGCTTGAGCTCTTCAGTCTGATTTTGCATTTCAGAAACACTCACTGCGAATCGCACTTGACCGCTCTTCATTAACTGCGTGCGGATCTTATCGGTAATTACACGCGTATCGATATATTCAGAAGTCTTATTCTTCACGTCTGCAAGCGTCACAATAGGCGCATCTTTGCTTCCAGAGATGGCCTTAGACTGGAGCAGTGATCTTGTCATTGCCTCGGCAATCATCTGTAGATCAGTTGATCCGTAGTTTGCATTAACGGTCTCTACCGCCTTCGCATCACCGTAACGAACCTGTGGTCCTGAGCATGCAGCAAGCGCTACTACTGATAATGCAATAGCAGATAAGCGAATAGTTTTAGTGTTCATGATCATCCTTAATAAGCCTAAATCTTTTTAATATTAAATAGTTAATTGATTTTTATTTGTATTGATTTAATTCAAAACGAAAGTCAGTAGCATCTGGCGTTGGGGCGATTCCCATGATAACGGTCGACTGCCCCTTACCTACTGTTACAGGCTTCCACGGCTCCTCATCTGTTACCGCCATGCCGTTTTTACCAATCCACTTAAATCGATAAGACACGAGATTGGATTTGCTGTCATTCTGTATGGTTACCTGCGCTGTTAATACGCCATTGCGCATCAAACTACGCATATCAGTAATTTGAATGCTATCCGTATCACCCATGCGTACCGTCATGTCCTTCATGGATGGCGTTGAGCTACATGCAACAAGAGCAAGTGCTGTCATCAGGATTGCAAGGTATTTTTTCATCTGGGTCTTTCCTAATTAAAAAGCTGCTGAAAGCTATTCAACAGATTGGGTGGCTCATAAGGCCTCACCCCTTCCATATTACCGCTAGCAGGGATATTGTTGGGGGTGGGATTGGGGGTTGAAATAGGGGTAGCAAGTACAGGGGTAGTTTGTGCTACTGGGATAGTCGTTACCACGGCTGAGGCAAGCTCTTCGGGCTGTGGATCCTGAAAGCCTCCCCATAGTTTCTTAAAGCCTGCAAATGCACCCTCAGATGGCTTGGGTTCTACGAGAGCGGGAAGTGGGCTTGCTGGCGAGATGGCGGCTGGAGATGCAACTATTGGAGTGCCAACAACAGGATCTTTGGGAGGAAGCGCAGTAGGGTCATTCGAGGTCAGTACAGTTGCCCTATTTCTAAACATGCGGATATAAACCACGTTGTACCCGCCTACTAAGTTAACAGTTTGAGATGCGGTTACGCCCGATGGCAAAGTGTATTTCAGAACAGTTGGTCCAATCGGCAGACCCATTCTGGCCATGTATGTTTGCGCGGGCAAAGTTGACCAATGACGCACATCAGTCACATTGATTGCTTGCAAGCTATATCCCGTAATCATTCCTGCAATCGCGCCAATCAGAGCAGCGCTACCATTGTTCTGATTGTTTTGATTGTTCTGGCTTCGCTTGTTCGCCGCTTGCTGGGCAGCTCGATCCGCCGCATATTGTGCAGCCAAAGAGACTAAGGCTCTAGAGGATGCTCTTAAAACATAGGCTGGCATCTCATCACGCAAGTTCTTGCGAGCCATAGCATCAATATTGGCAACCAACTCTGGATTAGCCACTTTATCGCCTAACTGAACCATAGTTGGCCTGAAACGCTCAGTAGATTTTTCGATTACCGGAAAGGTTAAGGTCACTAACTTTGGATTGCCGCCCAGATTAAAAGACTGGCTAATTTGATAAGGAATAATTTTAGGCATGTAACCCGTATCAATAATGATCAAGGTATCAGCAAACGTTTTTCTACCTTGATTGGCAATATTGGAGTCCAACTTAGCAATACTGGTTTTAAAGAAGTTGACTTGTGGTCGTAACTCAATTGCCAAGCGATAACCTGGCGCAGCTAGACTTGCCTCTCCTTGTGACTCGTGAATAAAACCAGACAGGTAATATGCTGCGGGGTTCTGATAGGAGTTCTTAAGGCTACGGGTTTCCTCGTCATCCAACAGATTGATTGGGTAACCGCTGATACTTTCAATACGGCTAGATGCACCTTGAGTATTGGGATTATTTTGCTGCTCCTGCTCTACCTTGGAGACTGCGGCCACCCTACTCTGGATCAGCTCTTCAATAACCTCCTCACGCTGCGCCATCTTTTTGGCTTCCACCATGGCATCATTCCAGCGTCCTTGAGAGATGTGGTTTAAAGCGATGGTTTGGCTTAATAGACTCACTTCATAAGGTTTAGGGTCATACTCACTACTGAAACCTTCAGACAAAACGTAACCACTTGCT
The DNA here is from genome assembly GCF_035012985.1 of Polynucleobacter sp. MG-28-Ekke-A2. Classification (NCBI taxonomy): domain Bacteria; kingdom Pseudomonadati; phylum Pseudomonadota; class Betaproteobacteria; order Burkholderiales; family Burkholderiaceae; genus Polynucleobacter; species Polynucleobacter sp. MG-28-Ekke-A2. The sequence goes on from NZ_JAYGQU010000024.1 coordinate 15,938, forward strand.
CCTGAAAAAGAGCGTCTGAGTTTGTCGCTGGTAGTCACCTCCCAACGACTGACTAATTGATCTGCAGCTAATAGGTTTTGGGTGCTATTGGGAATCTGAGCGGGACCTTGCAGTCTTTGTACCTCGCCCAGCTCCATGTAATACAGGGTATTTTTATCCTTGAAGGCGCCCTGAATGGCCGCCGTCGTATTTTGCAGATCACCATTTTTAAACTGCTCTTTGGACTCATTCATCTTGATTTGCTGAGTCTGCGTAGCGCAACCGACCAACAAACAGACAGTCAAAGTCACGCCGAATTTAGAAATGTCTAATGCTGAAAATTTAGGCAAATTGAGGGGTTTATGAAAAAGAGGAAAAAATGAAGACCACATACCTTTAACGCTTAAAAATAGGCTTGGGCTGACAAGAAAATAGGGGTTTATTACTCTAATTTTGCACCTGATTGCTGTACTACCTTACCCCATTTGCTTGCTTCGGAGGCAATCAACTTAGAAAGGTCTTTGGGGCTACCTGGAGCGGGGTCCAGGCCACCAGCTAAGAGCCTGGATTTGACATTGGGGTTGTTCAAAGTTTGGCGCACCATTTGATTTAAGCGTTTTTGGATATCAGGCGGAAGGTTTGCCGGTGCCATCAATGAAAACCAAGATACAGCCTCGAAACCGGCCAAACCTTGCTCGGCTAGAGTGGGAATCTCGGGGGCGGCATGTGAGCGCTTCAGTGTAGTCACTCCCAAGGCCTGAACCTCTCCAGCCTTAATCAAGGCTAAGGAAGAGGAAAGATTGTCAAAAAGCATAGAAATGCGACCACTGAGTAAGTCAGGTAAAGATTGCGCTCGTCCCTTATAAGGAATGTGACGGATTTGAACACCTGCTATTTGTTTAAACAATTCACCTGACATGTGCAAAGAAGTGCCAACGCCTGATGAACCAAAAGTCAATTGGTCTGGCTTGGCTTTTGCTAGCTCAATTAACTCATGAAGATTGTTAACGCCTAATTTCTTATTCACAATTAATACATTTGGTGTGCTTGCTAAAAAGCTAATGGGTGTGAAATCTTTAACAGGATCGTATGAAATCTTTTCATACAGCGCACCATTAATCGCATGAATGCCTACCGTACCAATTAATAAGGTATAGCCATCTGGATCACTCTTAGCAACGAGATCAGCGCCAATATTACCGCCATAGCCTGGGCGATTCTCGACCAGCACTGGTACACCCAAGTTTTGCTGCCAATCTTCCGCTAAAACGCGCGCCAATATATCTGGAGCACCACCGGGGGTAAAGGTTACAACGATGCGAATTGCTTGTTTTGGCCAGGCGGTGTTTTTCTGGGATGTACTTTGCGCATGAACACTAAAGCCAATGGCCCACAACACAGACATAAAGAGAAAGTTCTTCAGAACTTTAGAGAATGGCATGCTCAAAATGTAGAGCTAGACCGGAAGGTCTAGGTTAAAAACCAAAGCGAGAGCGTAGCCACAACCAGCCCTCATACTTCACTGGGTCATCAGCGCAGGGGCCGATACCACATTCCAAGAGTGTAGATACGAGATTGCCAAAAACCAAGAGAACGAATGCAATGACAAGGGCGTTAGCAAACCATGAGCGAGAGCGAACTTCACGGTTAGGTAGCATTAACAGCACTGCAAGACCCATTAACAAACCGGTATACCCAACATATGCCCAGGTATAGAAATGCAACTCTAAAAATGTTTTTCCAAATCCTTTGTCGCCCGGCAGAATATGCAAGAAGACCTGACGAAGAGAAACCATCATTCCAACCAGGCCCCCAATAATGCCCCATCCGTAGTGAGATGAATAAGCGCCAGAACGAATATTCAGAACCAAAGCAAAACCAATAACCACAAATCCAACGCGCTGCATTAAGCACAAAGGACAAGGTAACTCACCAAAGTAGAGCTGATCTACAAAGGCATATGACAGCATGCCGACAACAGCTAGCAATGCAAGCTGATTGCCAAGCGCGGCTAGGGAGGGTAGAGAATGTTTACTCACAATCCATTACAGACTGATATTGAGATGGTCAGTTGCATGAAAACGGAACCAAACCAGGAGGATGGCAACGGTAATCGCCAGAACTGTCAAACCTGCAAGACGCTTCTCAAACCAGACTAAAACAAGTCCGATAAAAGCCGTCAGAAAAGGTAGAAACATATACATAATGGAATTCTAGCGCAGGACTCTTAGAGTGGGGGTAATTCTATAAATTCAGGGCTCTGGGAAAGGGCTTTTGTTTAGAATGGGCCTATGACTACCAGCCCCTCCCCTCCCTGCTTAGATCTACAGATTGATGGGAATATGGCACGGGTTGTTTTTAATCACCCCGCCGCTCGTAATGCCCTCACTTGGCCAATGTATGAAGAGCTCAAAAGGATTTGCGACTCCTTAGCTAACAATCCTGAAATTCGAGTGGTCATCTTTCGAGGGGCGGGAGATAAAGCATTTGTTTCAGGAAGCGACATTCAACAGCTTGTTGCCCTCAAAGAGAATGAAGCATATGAAGTTGCGGTTGATCATATTTTCTCCGCACTGCAACAACTACCGATGCCGACTATTGCCATGATTGAAGGTTTAGCAGTCGGCAGCGGTCTGTTGATGGCCACTTTCTGTGACTTTCGAATCTCGACACCGGATGCCCGTTTCGGTATACCGGTAGCCAAAACTTTAGGAAATTGTTTATCGCCAAGTAATTTGTCATGGCTTGCAGCTCACCTAGGAACGCCAACAGTGAAGAAGATGCTTCTGACTGCGGAACTCATTAGGGCACCAGAATTATTAGCTTCAGGCTACCTCTATCAAACGGCAGAGTCCGCAGAAATCGAATCCGCTACCAATGTGCTCGCTCAAAAACTATCGACCCTTGCTCCCATCACGCAAAAAGCCAGCAAGCTGACATTGGCACGCTTACTCCAAAGTAATCTTCCAGATTGCACAGATCTGATGCGAGAAACCTATAACAGTAAGGACTTTAGAGAGGGTGTGAACGCCTTCTTAGAAAGTCGCCCACCCCATTGGAATGGGGAATAAGTAAGGCTGTTAGGCTAGCCTTTAGAGTTTAAAAACTCCACCACGATTTTCAAAAACTGATCGGGCACCTCAACGTGAGGTACGTGTCCCACATTTTCAACTGGTACCAGCTTTGCATTCGGAATGGCTGCTTGCGCCTTCTTGCCCAACTCCGGAAAGTTACCTAAAGACTTGACTGCCTCTGGCGGCGCAAAACGCCTACCAAATACCGTACGGTCCTTTTGACCAATCACTAATAACACCGGCATCTTTAATTGTGGCAAATCATTGACTACTGGTTTTTCAGCAATCATTTGGTATGTCAACACTGAAGTCTTTGCATAGGCTGGATAGTCCGGACCTTTTTGTACGCGCACATAGACCTCTACAAACTTTTCATAAGCAGGCTGCCAGTTTGGAAAATAACTTTGCAGAAAGCGGCGATAACTCGCTTCCGTCTGAGCCATTTCTAGCTTGAGCAAATCGTCATTCTGTTGCGGAGGGATGTCTTTACTGTAATCCTCAAGTCCTAAAGGGTTCTCCAGCACTAGCTTTTGGACGGCTTGTGGATATAAGCGCGCAAAACGAATACCTACCATGCCGCCCATGGAGTTCGCTATGACTGAAACCTGCTTAATATTGAGGGACTTCAGTAAGTCTTGCGTATTGGCAGCTAAATCATCAAAGTGGTATGCCACATCTGGCTTAGAAGACTTTCCGAAGCCAATCTGATCAGGAGCAATCACACGATAGCCGGCCTTTGAAAGGCCCGCAATAGTGAAGGACCAATAATCACTAGAGAAATTCTTGCCATGAAATAACACCACCACGCCCTTTTGCTTGCCTAAGGCCGCAACATCCATATACATCATGCTTGCAGCCTGTCCCTGTAAAGAAGTTTTAAATTCTTTGAGTGGGTACGGGTAAGGCCATTTGCTGATTCGCAAATCTAAAGGAGCTGCATCAGCATAAAGACTGGCAGGTGGAGTTGATGAGGCCTTCTCAGTATTAGCGCATGAAACCAAAAAAACAGGTGCAACTAACGCTGCACCAATCAGCAATACTTTCTTGAGAAAACTTGTCATCAATCCGACCTTTTTTTGATTTAGAGAATTTTTGTTTTTAAGTTTGGTAAACCGGCAACACTACCTTCAAGTACATCCCCTTTTTTAACTGGGCCAACACCTGCTGGCGTACCGGAGAAAATTAAGTCACCTGGTTCCAAGGTAAATAAGGTAGATAAATAAGCAATCGTGTCAGTAACATTCCAAATCAACTGATTGAGATCGCCCTCTTGACGAACTTCACCATTCACTAAGAGCTTAACGGCGCCTTTGGCAGGATGACCGCACTGAGTAGCTGCTGTGATCTCACCGCAAGGGGCAGATTGATCAAATGCTTTGCCGGTATCCCAAGGGCGGCCCATCTTCTTAGCCTCACCTTGAAGATCGCGTCGAGTCATATCCAGACCAACTCCGTAACCATAGACATGCTCTAAGGCTTTTTCTGCAGAAATATTGGCGCCGCCTTTACCAATAGCGACCACCATTTCAATTTCGTGGTGAACATCCTTTGATAAATTTGGGTAAGCCATATCTTTACCATCAGTCACAATCGAGTTAGCAGGCTTCATAAAGAAGAATGGCGGCTCTCGATCAGGATCATGACCCATCTCACGTGCATGATCGGCGTAGTTTCTACCAACGCAGTAAATACGATTCACAGCGAAGCGACGAGTATCGCCAGTCACAGGCAATGAAATTACTGCTGGGGGATCAATCACGAATGCTGAAGACATAAAAACCTTTCGAAGAATTTTAATGAATGAGTGCTTTATTTCTGATGTTTAGAAGTATGACGCAATTTCAACAATAAGATGCTGAGCGCCAAGGCAAAGGTGAGAGCATTGGCCAAAATGAGGGGCCACTTTTCAATAATGAGGCCATAAACCAGCCATAAACCCACCCCCGCAGTAAATAAGGAGTACATCCCCAAAGAGATGCCTGATAGGTCTCTGGTGCGCCAAGACTGTATCGCCTGGGGCAAAAAGGCTACGGTAGTCAAGAATGCAGCGCAATATCCAATAATCTCTATTTGGTGAGGCTCTAGGTTCATTTCTTCATTGTAATAAGAGAAATTTACAGTTCATTGACGCAGCGCATGAATTTTTAATCTGTAGATAATAGAAAATCGTAACTCAACCCACCATTAAAAATACAAAATGAGACAACATCTAATTAGAGGCTTTGGCCTACTCCTTTGCAGTAGCCTGATCACCACTCCACTATTGGCGCAAACCAATAGCTCTGCTATTAAAAACTATCCCGACAAACCTATTAGGCTAGTCATTCCATACCCACCAGGTGGTGCTACTGATGTGATTGGTCGCATCATAGCGCAAGAGCTCTCCAAGTCACTAAACCAGCAGGTAGTTCCCGATAATCGTGCAGGCGATAGCGGCAATATTGGTGCGGATATGGTTGCAAAGTCCCCTGCCGATGGCTATACGCTCTTAATGGGGGCTCTCACTTCACACTCTATCAACGCGAATCTTGATAAAGATAAGATTCGATACAACCTCGAAAAAGATTTCACACCAGTTGACGTGGTGGGAGTGGTACCTCTGGTGTTTGTAGTGAATCCCTCTGTCCCTGTAAAGAATATGAAAGAGTTCATTGCCTACGCAAAAGCAAACCCAGGCAAGCTCACGTTCGCATCATCTGGAGCTGGTGCGCCACAACGTCTTGCGATGGAAATGTTTCGCTATCAACTGGGCTTAGATTTATTGCATGTACCCTATAAAGGTAGTGGCCCCGCTATGACTGATCTAGTGGGCGGTCAAGTGCTTACGATGTCTGAAACAGTTCCAGCAGCTCTGCAATTTATTCAAGCCGGTCAGTTAAGGCCTTTAGCTGTGACAACCGCAAAACGCATTAGCCAATTGCCAGATGTACCAACGGTGACCGAAGCCACAGGCTTACCCAACTTTGATGTGGTGAGCATGTTTGGTATTTTGGCTCCAGCAGGAACTCCTAAGCCCATCATCGATAAACTCAGTGCGGATATCAAGGTTATTTTGCAGCGCCCTGAAGTGCAAGAACGTATGTTGGCGGCAGGTGTGTATGTGAACTATCTCTCGCCCGCAGATTCTAGCAAGCGAATTTCACATGAAATGACTATGTGGAGCAAGGTTATTAAGGACGCCAACATTAAGCCTGATTAAGGCTAATCGCGTTAATTTAATGGAATGGAAAAAATCGCTTTAAGCGTTAACGAATCCGTGCTGTTAGAGAAGCCCTTACCTACCCCAGCCTGAAAAGAAAGTGGTTTGCCTTCGTAGTACATCATCAAGAATCCCAATTGTTGGGTATTTTGGTAGTTGATGGGCTGACCAAGTTGATTCAGGTTGGAGTAATACTCTACCCCAAGCGCTAACTCAGGTGTCACCTCTCTAGATAAACGAGTTGCCGTGGAAAAATAAGGCGACTGATTTACGTAGGGTTGCGAGAGCGGCATATCTACAACCGGATTAAATGAGAAAAGCCACTCATCAAAATGCTTGCCGACAATGAAACGCATTTCACTGTTGTATCGAGATTCCTCAAACTGCGGTTGTACGTTAGCTAACTCTAGGTTTGCACCTGCAAAGAAAGAATCTCCTTTGTCTTCGCGTATTGGTAGCCATTTCATGCGGACCTTAGTCGCCGCATATTGAAACTTGTTGTCATAGTTCACGTAAGAGATGTATAGGCCAGCCTCTAGATCGTGGCCTAAGCCATAAGCAAACTCTGGAGTAACCCGCACACCATTGTTATTCATCACCTCTCCTGGATAGGAGGGATTTTGAATGCCTCGGGGAGTACTGTTTAAATGCACCTCTAGACTAGCTTCACCCTTGGCATTAATTTCGTCATCGTAGACCTGAATTTCATCCTGCAGGACCGCCATACTGACAGACGGCGAGAGGGTTAATACAGTTAACAGCAGCCCCTGGATAAGTGCTGTCTTGAAGGGGCGGGCTAGCATCTGCATGATGCGTGAGTTTAACAAGAATTAGGGTTTTTTGACGCGCTCACTCCATAGCTGCCATGGGCGTTCAATGGTTTTCTCAATCGTTTCCTGCGAAGCGATGGCCTCACCAGGACTAAGGTACTGCACCTGCCCCATCTTCATTGCTTCAGACTGAATGCTTGCGTTCTGAATGGCGTATATCGTCCTAAAGACTGCTTTCTTAATGGAGTCCGCTCCCGCAGCATATCCGTGGCCGCGCATCAAAACAAAATATTGCAAACCCATAGTTTTGGATAAAGCATCACCCAAGTCTCCATTGCTAACAAACATGTCCGTATCGGGATTCGGCTTAGCAAAATTTCGGATTTCGAAAACCGGTGCACCCTCACCCAAAAAGGCACTCATGTGATAGACGGGCTTGAGTGTTGTGCCTGTTAAGCCGTATGGCAGGATAGGTGCAGCATGACCGTGAATAACTGAATTAATATCGGGGCGATTTTTCAGAATGCCACTATGAATAAAGCGCTCACCATAAGCCACTCGCGTATCGCCGTTTAAAGCTTTGCCATTCATATCAAATTCCATGATGTCTTCAACCTTGACAACAGATGGCGCAACACTTCTTGCGAGAAAGAAGGTATTAGGATTGGCAGGGTTACGAACACTAATGTGACCATAGCCATCTACAGCATTTTGGTCATACAAAATATGATTCGCAAGAACAAGCTCTTCAATTGCTGTTTTCACTGCTGGATTTTGATCCATCTGCTCCTGAACAGTTGCGGCATGCGCTTGGGAAAAAAGCAGAATCAGAAAAGAAGAAAGGAATTGTTTTTTCATTATTCAACTTTGCCAATTTTTCTCACAACCTCACCCATCTGAGTAGATTCCTTATCCCAGTAGGTCTTAAATTCAGGCGCATCCATATATTGAATTGGACTTCCAGCTCCATTGATCACTGTGCGTACCCGCTCATCATTCGCAGCTTGTTTAGCAGCCTCACGGAGCTTATTGGTGATGTATTCAGGGGTTGCGCTGGGCACAAATAAACCAGCCCACTGAGAGAACTCAACCTTAACGCCCATCTCTTTAAAGCTAGGTACCTCGGGCATGCTAGCTAATCTGCCATCACCCCAATGGGCCAATGCACGTACTTTGCCCGCCTTAATTTGCTGAACAATGGAAGAAGGTCCAGTAGCGATCGCATCTACTTGGCCGCCCAATAAACCCACAATCGCTGGTCCTGCACCTGTATACGGAATATGAACCATGTAGAACTTTTCTGAAGACTTGAGCATCTCCATTGGTACATGCATCGTGCCGTAATTACCCGACGATCCAAAATTATATTTACCGGGATTGGCTCGCATTGCTGCCACAAAAGATTTGTAATCTTTCCATGGGCTGTCCGCCCTCACTACCAAAACCGTTGGGTCCGCTGTAAAGCGTGCGATCGGCTTAAGTTGATTGAGTTGAAAAGATTGCTCTCTTCCCACCACTTTATCTGCCTCTGGAATAATTGAAATGGACGATAAGGCCATCAAAATCGTGTAGCCATCAGGCTTTGCTCTGGCTACTGCTGCCATGCCAATGCCACCACCAGCCCCAGCTTTATTTTCTACAATCACCGGTTGACCCAAGCTACGAGAAAGTGCCTCTGCAACCGGTCTACCGACAGTATCAGCAACCCCACCCGGCGGAAACGGCACAACCATAGTGATCGGCTTTGTAGGCCAGGACTCTGGTGCCTGTGCAAAGATGCTCTGAGAGGCCAAGCAAGCACATAAAAAGGCTAAGGCAGTAGCAAATGAATATTTTTGTCTCATTTTTTGTCTCAAATACGTAAATTAGTTATTATTTATGCTCTTTATCCTACTACAAGATTCATCACAATAAACAGGGGTTAACGTAGACAAAACCCCAGCCGGAGACAGTAATCATGAGATATGCCGCATTTGTTTTAGCCAAAGAGCCTACCAAAACTCGCGTTGGAATTGTGTCTGCTGATGGCACGACAGTTCAAGAGCTCGACTTAGGCGTTGACGTTAGTGAAGATGGCATTGTTGCCATTCTCAAATCTGACCTCGCAGGCAAGCTCCCAGAACCTACTTCTACGCATGCGTTTAGCGACATCCGCCTACTCGCTCCAGTACCTAGACCGCGTCGCAATATTTTCTGCGTAGGTAAAAATTATCATGAGCACGCTAAAGAATTTTCCAACAGCGGATTTGATGGCAGCGCTAAACCAGGTGAGGATATTCCAAGCCACGCAATCTTTTTCACGAAGCCGCCCGAGTGTGTAACCGGACCCAATACTAACGTCATCATCCCCACTGCCGTATCCACCTGCATTGATTACGAAGCGGAGCTCACTATTGTTATAGGCAAAGGCGGCAAAGGCATTAGCGAAGCAGATGCTTTGAAGCACGTCTGGGGTTATACCGCTATCAATGATGTGACTGCGCGTGATTGGCAGCAAAGACATAAGCAATGGTTTTTAGGAAAAAGCTTTGATACCTTCTGCCCTATGGGTCCTTGGGTCGTGACAGCAGATGAAGTCGATGCCGAAAACATCCCAGTCAAGTGCTGGGTCAATGGTGAATTACGCCAAAACTCCAATACTAAAGATCTGATTTTTGACATCCCCAATATGATCGCTACGGTCTCTGCAGGCATCACCCTCTACCCAGGAGACTTGATCGCTACCGGAACTCCAGTCGGCGTTGGCATCGGCTTTAAACCTCCTAAGTACTTAGTGAACGGCGATGTTGTAGTCGTTGAGATGGGTGGTATTGGAAAGCTTGAGAATACTTTTATTGCCGAGTAAAGCAGATTAAGTGTTTAAGAAACTTTCTAGCCACTGATAAGAAAAGCCACCCTAGTGAACTGACCCCCAAAAGTTGGACGCTATGTCCAACCAAGGGGGTTTTGTTTTATGAGCAAGTACAGCAAGCAGTTCAAGCTAAAGGTAGTTAAAGAGTTTCTAAAGTCAGGCGGTCTTAAGCGG
>NZ_JAYGQU010000025.1:0-25319 GCF_035012985.1 Polynucleobacter sp. MG-28-Ekke-A2
CAGTTTGGCTAAGGTGTTGATAGGTCATGGCTACTTTGACTTGCAGGTCTAGAAGCTTTGGATACTAAAACATCCTTAGCCTCCTTAACTAGTTGTTCAAAGTTGCACTTCGTAGTTGAATCCACCAGGTATTAATGTAACCGTGAAGCTTATTTTAATTATGCACCTTCGAAGTTCATGACTCGGCGATACCACTCATGAAAATGTTGCATACCATCTTCCATTGGACTTTGATAGGGGCCGACCTCATTAATGCCGCGAGCTAGTAGTGCTGCACGCCCTTGATCCATGCGCTCAGCAATTTCATCATCTTCGATGCAAGTCTCCATATAGGCAGCACGTTCTGCTTCCACGAATTCACGCTCAAACAAAGCGATTTCTTCTGGATAGTAGAACTCAACAATATTGCGCGTTTTACCGGGACCCATTGGGTGCAGTGTTGATACACACAGAACGCCTGGGTACCATTCCACCATGACATTGGGATAGTAAGTAAGCCAAATGGCACCATGGCGTGGGGCTTTGCCGTCAAACTGACGAAGTACAGCTTCATGCCAGTTGCGATAGGTTGGTGAGCCTGGAATTTGTAAATCTTTGTGAATGCCCACGGTTTGAACGCTATGCCAATCGCCGAACTCCCAGTGCAGATCTTCGCAAGAAACAAACTTTCCAAGACCCGGATGAAATGGCACAACGTGATAGTCCTCGAGATAGACCTCGATGAATGTTTTCCAGTTGTAGTTGCATTCATGTACTTCAACATGGTCAAGAACATAACCTTCAAACTTGAGGTCATCGGCAACACCCAGCTTGGCAAGATCGGTGCGCACATCGCGAGGACCTTCGAATAACAAGCCTTGCCAATTTTGTAGCGGGGACTTACCAAGATTTAAACAGGGCTTATCCTCAAAGTGAGGGGCGCCTAATAAATTGCCGCCTAAGTCATAGGTCCAGCGATGTAATGGACAAACAATATTGTCAGCTTTACCGCGACCATTGAGCATCAATGCTTGACGATGGCGACAAACATTGGAAAGCAGTTCTACTCCAGACTCATTGCGAACAAGTATGCGACCTTCGTTTTCTGCGCTTAAAGTTTGATAGGAGCCCATTTCAGGAACCATCAGTTCGTGACCAACATAGCCGGGGCCCTGCTTAAAAAGCAGTTCAATTTCCCGCTGATACAGGTCAGCGTCAAAATATGCCGAAACCGGCAATTGCAAATTGGACGGCGCAAGCTTCTGCGCGGTAGCCAGATTAGTCATTCTCCCCACCCCCGAAAACGTCAGCCGAAGCTAAGCGGAATAACCAATCCAACCATCGACGGATCGATATTGGAAAGGAAGGGGTGGATTATACCCATCCAAACGGCTTCTCGCTTTAATATATAGGGCTATCCGTGTGGGAAATACGAAGGAATCCAGCTTATGCCAGCCAAGAAGTCAGAGAGTCAAAAACCCGGTCTTGAGGTCCTAATTGACCCCGATTTGCGCTATGAGCAAGCCGTTAAAGAGCTTGAAAAGCTCATTTCCGATATGGAATCTGGCAAATTTTCCCTAGAAGAAACCCTGTTAGCCTATCAACGCGGCGCAGCCTTGCTAAAGCACTGTCAGGGGATGTTGGCCCTGGTTGAGCAACAGGTTCGAGTGTTCGAGGCTTAATTGGGCACTGCTTTTCAATTTCAGGAGTGGATTACTTCTCACTCCGAGCGAGCTGAGTTGGCGTTAGATCGCTTGCTCGATTCCGCCCAAACTACGCCACATCGTTTACATGAGGCTATGCGTTACGCAGCGCAAGGTGGCGGCAAGCGTATTCGCCCCTTATTGGTTTATGCCGCAGGACAACTTGGCAATAATGCCGAAAGTACCGAATCATTGGATGCTGCGGCTGTAGCAATTGAGTGTATTCATGCTTATTCATTGGTGCACGATGATTTGCCATGCATGGATGATGATGACTTACGTCGCGGTCGTCCGACAGTGCACAAAGCTTTTGATGAAGCAACAGCATTACTCGTTGGGGATGGATTACAAACGCGCGCTTTTGAAATCTTGGCCAATGTAAATGGTGATACGCAAGTTCGCCTCAACATGATTTCTGCATTAGCGGCTGCCTCTGGCTCACGCGGCATGGCGGGTGGTCAGGCAATTGATTTGGAAAGTGTTGGCAAGAAATTAGACCTGAATGGTCTAAAGCAAATGCATGCTATGAAAACAGGAGCTTTGTTGTCATGCGCTGTGGAATTAGGCGGTATTGCTGCCCACCTAAATCCAGCGCAAATGGCGCATTTGGGAAATTACTCAAAGTCCCTAGGATTGGCGTTTCAGATTGTGGATGACGTGCTGGACGCCACTGCGGATAGTCACACCTTGGGTAAGACAGCTGGCAAGGACGCTGCTGCTAATAAGCCGACCTACGTGACCTTGATGGGTTTAGACTATGCACAGAAGCAAGCTAAAGAGTTGCAAGAAACAGCAATCGCTAGCTTAGACAGTTTTGGTGCATCTGCACAAGCATTAAAAGATTTAGCTCTCTTGGTTGTCAATCGCGGCAAGTAAGAGATCAATCAGAGTAATAAGAGAAATTCATCAGTACAGATTATTTAGGTTCAATGACTTTACATTCCATTAACTCCCCCGACGATCTCAAAAAACTCTCCCGCGAAGAGCTGCCAGCTCTAGCTGATGAGCTGCGCGAGTTTGTTTTGGATTCCGTATCCAAGACGGGTGGACATCTGTCGTCCAACTTGGGAACGGTGGAGCTCTCTATTGCTTTGCACTATGTCTTTGATACCCCAGACGATCGCATCGTTTGGGACGTTGGACATCAAAGTTACCCACATAAGATTCTGACTGGTCGTCGTGAACGCATGGGTAGCTTGCGTCAGCACAAGGGATTGTCAGGCTTTCCGCATCGCTCTGAAAGTGAGTTTGATGCTTTTGGTACCGGTCATTCATCCACCAGTATTTCTGCAGCAATGGGTATGGCGCGTGCATTTCAAACCAAGGGTGAACGACATGTGGCTGTAGCAGTGATTGGTGATAGTGCGATGACTGGCGGTATGGCTTTTGAGGCAATGAATAATGCTGGTGTATACGACGACTTACCCCTTGTAGTGATTTTGAATGACAACGACATGTCGATCTCGCCTGCCGTGGGCGCGCTCAATCGCCATTTGGCTAGATTGCTCAGCGGTAATATTTATTCGGCGACGAAAAAAGGCATTGATAGTGTTTTATCAATTGCGCCCCCTTTGCGTGAGTTTGCTAAGCGCCTTGAAGATCACGCCAAAGGAATGGTTTCTCCGTCGACAATCTTCCAAGAGTTTGGCTTTAATTATTTTGGCCCGATTGATGGTCATGATTTAGATGCTTTGATTCCGATGCTGCAGAACGTGCGGCGCTTGGCTTTAGAAGGTCGCGGGCCCCAGTTCTTGCACGTGGTGACTAAAAAGGGTCAAGGCTATGAATTAGCTGAGGCTGATCCTGTGCTCTATCACGGCCCTAGTAAATTTAATCCTGAAGAGGGCGTCAAAAAATCAGCCGCCAGCAAAAAAACGTTTACTCAAGTATTTGGTGAATGGTTATGCGACATGGCGCATGCAGATCCTTTATTGGTTGGCATTACTCCAGCAATGCGAGAGGGTTCTGGCTTAGTTGAATTTGAGAAGAGTTTCCCTAAGCGTTACTACGACGTCGGTATCGCTGAACAGCACGCGGTCACTTTTGCAGCCGGTATGGCATGTGAAGGCATGAAGCCAGTAGTGGCGATTTACTCCACTTTCTTGCAGCGCGCGTATGACCAACTCATTCATGATGTAGCGATACAGGATTTGCCGGTGTTGTTTGCATTGGATCGTGCTGGTCTCGTTGGTGCTGATGGCGCTACCCATGCTGGCGCTTATGACATTCCATTTTTGCGTTGTATTCCGAATATGCTGGTCATGACGCCGGCAGATGAATCGGAATGCCGCGATTTGCTAACGACTGCCTTTCATCAGCCACATCCAAGCGCGGTGCGCTATCCGCGTGGCGCAGGTGTTGGCACTATCCCATCTAAAGAATTGCGTACTCTGCCATTTGGTAAAGGTGAGATTCGTCGTAAATCCACTGCGCCTGCTGGTCAACGTGTGGCGATATTGGCTTTTGGCACTTTGCTCTACCCGGCACTCGAAGTGGCTGAAGGGATTAATGCAACAGTGGCCAATATGCGCTTTGTGAAGCCGCTCGATGTAGATCTCATCCAATCGTTAGCAACTGATCATGATTATTTTGTGACAATTGAGGATGGGGCTATTGCCGGTGGTGCGGGTAGCGCTTGTTTAGAGGCGCTCTCGAATCTCGGTATTCAGAAACCCCTCTTGCAATTAGGTCTTCCTGATCAATTTATCGAGCATGGTGACTACAGCCTGCTGATGACTAAGTGTGGCTTGGATGTTGAGGGTATTGCCAACTCCATCAAACAACGTTTTCCAGCAATATTGACCGTAAATTCTGCACTGGTGGGCAAATAAGCCCGTTTTGCCTGAAAATAGAGCTATGAATGATTTGAATCCCGCCTTTCTGAAAGCCAGCGCAATGCCTGACGTGCAATCCACTTTGGATGAGCGCGCACTACCTATTGAGCAAGTTGGTATTCGTGGCGTACGTCATCCTCTGACCATTCGCAGTAAGACTGGTAATTTTCCATCGGTTGGAACTTTTGAGATGGATGTGGCATTGCCCGCGCATGTGAAGGGTACACACATGTCTCGATTCATGGCGCTTCTCCAAAAACAAGATGCAGCCGTGGATAGCACGACCATTGTTGCCTTGGTACGCGATATGTTGCCTTTGCTTGACGCTAAAGAAGGTCACGTGCAATTTACTTATACGCACTTCGTTAAAAAAGCGGCACCGGTCTCTGGCGTAGAAAGCTTGATGGATTACGAAGTCACTTGGATGGCAACAGCCAAGCAAAATGCAACAGGCGGTTCTGATGTTGAATTGGGTTTACGCGCACAAGTTCCAGTAATGAGTTTGTGTCCTTGCTCAAAAGAGATTTCTGAGTTTGGTGCACATAATCAACGTTCACACGTCACTATGACTGTAGCGTTGGATTCTGAAACGCAGATGACAGTGGAGGATTTAGTTGCCGCTGCTGAAAGCGAAGCTTCTAGCGAGTTATGGGGATTGCTGAAACGTCCCGATGAGAAATGGGTTACTGAGCATTCTTATAGCAACCCGAAGTTCGTGGAAGACTTAGTGCGTGATGTGGCTGGCAATCTCAAGGCAGATCAGCGTATTCGCTCTTTTGTAGTGGAGGCTGAGAACTTTGAATCCATTCACAACCACAGCGCATTCGCCAGAATCAGTCATCAGAAATAGGCAAATTCAGATAGGCAATAAATCTATTTCAGATTATTGCTTTGCAAATCCCAGCGGGGTTTGATGTCAAAGGCTCCAGAAGTTGTGGAGCCATTATTTTTTTCGATCATGCGCAGTGCCCCAGCAAAAGCAATCATCACGCCGTTATCGGTGCAGAGTTCAAGTGGTGGGTAATGCACCTCAAAGCCATTTCGTTGCGCTTTGTCATTGAGCGCAGCACGCAGTTGTAAATTGGCACCAACACCACCTGCGAGCACCAAATGTTTGCAAGCTGATTGTTTAAGAGCCTTCTCCGATTTGCTAACAAGAACTGCCACGATGGAGTCAACAAAGCTTCTAGCAAGATCCGCATGAAATTGTGCGACCTCCGAAGGATTCGTAATATTTTTTTCTGTAAACTTTTTCGCTTGATTGAGAACGGCCGTCTTTAACCCCGAGAAAGAAAAATCTAAATCGCCAGAGTGCAGCATGGGTTTAGGTAAATCAAAAATACCTGGGCGGCCTTGCTCTGCTAATTTAGAAATAGCTGCGCCACCGGGGTAATCCAAGCCGAGTAATTTGGCCGTCTTATCAAAGGCTTCTCCCGCCGCATCATCCAAGGTTTCGCCAAGTAGCTCGTATTGACCAATCCCGGAGACTTTCATGAGTTGCGTGTGGCCACCAGATACCAGTAGGGCAATAAAGGGGAATTGAGGTGCGGTTTGACCCAAAAGCGGGGAAAGTAGGTGTCCTTCGAGGTGATGTACCCCTATAGACGGTAAATTAAGGCCTTGGGCTAGGGATTTAGCAAAAGCGCTTCCTACCAGGAGGGCGCCAGCCAATCCGGGGCCCTGAGTGAATGCCACGGCATCAATATCAGCCAATTTGAGGCCAGATTGGGCTAAGGATTGGTCTAAGAGGGGTAAAACACGACGAATATGGTCGCGGGAGGCTAATTCGGGGACAACGCCCCCATAGTCCCGGTGCATCGCGATTTGAGAGTGCAGACCCTGGCCCAATATGCCCTGGAAGGCCGGTTTACCCTCTTCCCAAGGCGTGGTGTTGTATAAAGCCACCCCGGTCTCGTCACAAGAAGTTTCTATTCCTAAAACAATCATTTTTTTACTTAGCCGTGCTAGAATCGCAATTCAGTTAATTTTTCGATATCTATCGAGCATATACGAGTTAAATAAGTATGACTACAGTCCGCCTCCGCGAAAACGAACCATTTGAAGTGGCATTGCGCCGTTTCAAGCGCACCATTGAAAAGAATGGCCTTTTGACAGACTTGCGTGCACGCGAATTCTACGAGAAGCCAACGGCTGAACGTAAGCGCAAGAAGGCTGCAGCTGCTAAACGCCATTACAAGCGTATTCGCAGCCAAATGTTGCCTAAGAAGCTTTACTAATAGAATTTAAAAGCTCTCCTCACCGAGAGGCTTTGAAACCCGCTGACGGTGAAACGCAGCGGGTTTTTGCTTTTTAATCACCTTTATTAATTTTCGACGTTTTATATTCAACACCAGGAATAAAGCCATGAGTCTAAAAGATCAAATCACCGAAGATATGAAAAACGCTATGCGCGCTAAAGAAGTTGAGCGCCTTGGAACGATTCGTCTTTTGTTGGCGGCGATTAAGCAACGCGAAGTCGATGAGCGCATTGTGGTTGACGATGCTGGCGTGATTGCGACTGTCGAAAAAATGATTAAGCAACGCAAAGATTCAATCTCTCAGTTTGAAAAAGCCAATCGCGATGATTTAGTTGCGATTGAAGCTGCCGAGATGGTGATTTTGCAAACCTACTTGCCTGCGCAGTTATCCGATGCTGAAGTAGAGGCTGCCGTAGTTGCTGCCGTCGCTTCTACTGGCGCTGCAGGCCCACAGGATATGGGCAAGGTCATTGGCGTACTTAAAGGTCAATTGGCTGGCAAAGCAGATATGGGTAAAGTATCTGGCTTGGTAAAAGCCGCATTGGCGAAGTAAGTAAACTCAGTAGCTAGTCAAGAAAGCAAAATCCTTTCATACTGGCTATATGGCGCTCATTCCACAATCCTTCATTGCCGATCTTTTAAATCGGGTTGATATCGTTGATGTGGTTGGGCAGCACGTTAAGCTAAAAAAAGCGGGCGCGAACTTTCAGGGTTTGTGCCCCTTTCATTCAGAGAAGTCTCCCTCATTTTCAGTGTCGCCCACTAAACAGTTTTATCACTGCTTTGGTTGCGGTGCACATGGGTCTGCCATTAGTTTCTTAATGGAGTATTCCGGGCTTGGATATGTGGATGCTATTGAAGATCTTGCACGTTCCGCTGGTTTGGATGTGCCTCGTGAAGAACGCACTGCGAATGATGTAGCAAGACAGCAGCAAGCAATGGCATTGAGTGAGGTGATGAGCACTGCTGCGGATTGGTATCGCCAACAACTGAAGGGTAATACTAGGGCGGTTGAGTATTTAAAAGGTCGTGGACTTACTGGTGAGATTGCTAAGCGTTATGCCTTAGGTTATGCGCCTGACGGCTGGCAGGGTCTTGAAGCAGTATTTGGCACCTACTCTAATGATGATGTTGCCAAGACTTTGCTAGAAGGCGGCTTACTGATTCAGGGTGAGCAGTCCGAAGGTGCGAATGTAAAGCGCTACGACCGTTTCCGTGACCGCATTATGTTTCCTATTCGTAATCCCAAAGGTCAAACCATTGGCTTTGGCGGACGCATTTTGGATCAAGGTGAACCAAAGTATTTAAATTCTCCTGAGACGCCATTGTTCTCAAAAGGTAATACGCTCTACGGCTTGTTTGAAGCAAGACAAGCGATTCGTGCACAAGAATATGTTTTGGTGTGCGAAGGTTATATGGATGTTGTTGCCTTAGCGCAATTGGGATTCCCCAACGCGGTTGCAACATTGGGAACTGCTTGTACAGCAAACCATGTGCGCATGCTACTCAGACAAACCGATAAAGTGGTTTTCTCATTTGACGGCGATTCTGCCGGACAGCGTGCTGCCCAGCGTGCACTCGAAGCATGTTTGCCGCTCATGTCAGACGATAAAGAAATTCGTTTCTTATTCTTACCGACAGAGCATGACCCTGATAGCTATGTTCGTGCTTATGGTGCACCTGCTTTTGAGAAGGTTATTAAAGAAGCGATGTCTATCTCTAGCTTCTTCTTTAAGGTTGTTAGTGAGGGTCATGAGCAAACTACCCCAGAAGGTCGAGCCCATACCCATCATGCCGCTAAGCCGCTTTTGCTCTCGATGCCTCCCATTGCTTTGCGTACGCAAATTCTGCGTGAGCTTGCGATTCGTACCAATACTACCCCTGCAGAACTAGAAGCATTTTGTGGTTTAACGGTAGCGCCTGCACCTGTTCGTCAAACTACTTATCAGCCAGCACAGGCCCGCTATCAAGGTGGACAAGGTAATCAAGGCAACCCAAATAGCCAAAATAATTTTTCTAATAATGGCAATCGTCAAGGCGCGCCTTGGCAAGCATCCAAAGGATCTGCAAAAAGAGTTGCCACTCAAAATATCGAGCCACCCAAAGCACCAACGGATTTAGCCGAGCAAATGCTGCGAGTGATTATTCAGTTTCCGCATTTGGGAAAAGCTTTGGATCCGAACAAGCGCGCACTAGCATTGAAGGCGGCAGAGCAGAGATCTGAAAAAGCCCACGCTTTAATGAAAGACCTTTTGTCACAGTGTGACTTGGTTGAGTTGATTCCAGGCGAGGGCAATAAACCTGCGATTGCAGGTGCCGGGGCATTTGCCATGTTCCAAGATCAACTCTCTCGTAGTGAGTTGGCTCCTCTGTACGAGGTCCTGAGAAATCGGGTAATGGGCTCTGATTTAGAGTTAGAGGGCGCAGCTGCTGATCTTGAGGGGGCATTCAAAAAGCTGGAATTAACCCATCTCAAGCAGGAAATGACCGAAATCGCCCAAAAGATCTCCGGAAGCACTGCTTCTGAGCAAGACAAAGCCCGTTATCGGGAATTGGGCGAAAAGCTGAAATTCTCCTAAGAATTTACTGAAACACCCCTAGAAATCCCCAGAAATTACCCCATATTTTTAAGTGTTACGGGGGTAAAAAAGTCGCAATCGACTATAATCCTCTGTTCCCAAGAAAAAACCGATTTAATTCAGCCACTTGCGCTTTATTTTGATGAAATTTGGGGTAAGTGGGTAAGTGAGTTACTACGGGGCTGTGTTTCATCAGTCGATATCAATAACAGTAATGTGAGTAAGTGCTAATAAATGCCGAATACCAAGACCAAAAAACCAGCTCCAAAAGCGAAAGCTCCAGCTAAACCAATAAAAGCCGCTGCAAAACCTGTGGCCAAAGCAAAAACCCCAGCTAAGCCAGTAAAGGCTGCCGCAAAACCAGTTTCTAAAGCTAAAGCACCAGCCAAGCCTGCTCCAAAAGCGAAAGCTCCTGCTAAGCCAGTAAAAGTTGCTGCTAAACCAGCACCGAAAGCGAAGGCCGTAGCAAAGCCAGCGCCAAAAGCTAAAGCACCAGTTAAGCCGGTGAAAGCTGTCGCAAAGCCAGCCCCTAAGGTTGCAGCTAAAGCACCAGCAAAACCAACAAAAGCAGTTGCGAAGCCAGCGGCAAAAATGCCGGCAAAGCCAGTTGCTAAAGCCCCTGTGAAAGCAGCAAAAGCAGAAGTCAAAGTTGAGCCAGTAAAAAAGGGTAAAGCTGCGCCTGCTCCTAAGGTTGAGCCAGTTAAAGAGGCAAAGGAAGTAAAAGCAACCAAAGGTAAAAAAGCCCAGGTTGCTGAAGTTGAGGTGCCAGCAGTTGAGGAAGAGAAGAAGCGTGGCCGTAAAGCCAAGGCGGATGCCCCTGCAGAAAATGCAGAGCCAGTATTAACGGATCGTCAAAAAGCGCGTGAGCGTAAGGCTAAAGAGAAGGCGCTTTTAAAGGAATTCGCAGCACAGCAATTGGGTACTGAAGAGCAGCAAGAGTTACGTCGTGCTCGTTTGAAGACTTTGATCAAGATGGGTATGTCCAAGGGCTACTTAACCCATGGTGAGATGAATGATGTAATGTCTGACGAGTTGTCTGATGCGGATGCATTAGAGACTTTAATTAGCCTGCTCAATGACATCGGTATTACTGTTTACGAACAAGCGCCCGATGCCGAAACCTTAATCCTGTCTGACAACACAGAAGCTGCAGCTTCCGAAGAAGAGGCTGAAGAAAAGGCTGAAGCTGCTTTATCTACAGTGGATTCAGAATTCGGACGCACTACCGATCCAGTACGTATGTATATGCGTGAGATGGGTACAGTCGATTTACTAACTCGCGAAGGCGAAATCGTCATTGCGAAGAAGATTGAAGCCGGTCTCAAAGATATGGTGATGGCTTTGGCTGCTTGCCCTGTAACGATTGCGGAGATTCTGAGCAACGTTGACAAGATTGCTAGTGGCGAGATGGAGATTGACCAGTTTGTTGATGGCTTGGTTGATCCAAATGCAGAAGATATTAAGCTTGGACCTGAAGAGCCAGAAATTGATCCGGATGCTGAAGAAGGCGATGAAGAGGGCGGCGAAGACGAAGGCGGCGGCGGTGGTGGCGGTGCTGCAACAGCGAATGCCAAGCAATTAGAAGAGTTAAAGCAGATTTCTTTAGAGAAGTTTGCCATCGTTCGTACACAAGCTGACAAGATGCGCCGTGCGTTTGATAAGGATGGTTATAACTGTCCTGCGTATCTGAAGGCACAAGAAGCAATTCGCGCTGAGTTGCTTGGTTTCCGTTTGACAGCGAAGAGTGTTGAGAAGTTATGCGACACCATGCGTTCCCAAGTGGACCAGGTATGGAAACTTGAGCGTGGCATCGTTAGCCTGTTGGTGGACAAAGTCGGCGTTAATCGTAGCGAAGTATTAAAAGACTTCCCTAAGATGTCTATGAATTTGACTTGGACTGAGAAGTTGCTTAAAGAGAACAAGCCTTACAGCGCGCTCTTGGAGCGTAACGTCCCTGCAATTCAAGAATTGCAACAGAAGTTGATTGATATTCAGAAGAATGTCGTTATTCCACTTCCAGAATTAAAAGAAGTAAACAAGCAGATGATCGCTGGCGAGAAGCGTGCCCGTGAAGCGAAACGTGAGATGACAGTAGCCAACTTACGCTTGGTAATCTCCATCGCTAAGAAATACACCAACCGTGGCCTGCAGTTCTTGGACTTGATTCAAGAAGGCAACATCGGCTTGATGAAAGCGGTAGATAAGTTTGAATACCGTCGTGGCTATAAGTTCTCTACCTATGCAACATGGTGGATTCGTCAGGCGATTACTCGCTCTATCGCTGACCAGGCACGTACGATCCGTATCCCTGTTCACATGATCGAGACGATCAACAAGATGAACCGTATCAGCCGTCAGATCTTGCAAGAAACTGGTCATGAGCCAGATGCAGCAACTTTGGCGCTGAAGATGGAGATTCCTGAAGACAAGATTCGCAAGATCATGAAGATTGCTAAAGAGCCTATCTCTATGGAGACACCAATTGGTGACGATGAAGATTCTCATTTGGGCGACTTCATTGAAGACGGCAATACCTTGGCTCCAGCAGAAGCAGCATTGCATGACTCTATGCGTGATGTGGTGAAAGACGTTCTCGATTCATTGACACCACGCGAAGCAAAAGTATTGCGTATGCGCTTTGGTGTTGAGATGAGCACTGACCACACTCTCGAAGAAGTCGGCAAGCAGTTTGACGTGACTCGTGAGCGTATCCGTCAGATCGAAGCTAAGGCCCTGAGAAAAATGCGTCACCCAAGCCGTAGCGATAAACTCAAGACCTTCCTCGAGGAAGATTGATCCAAGACTAACGGGCCCATAGCTCAGTTGGTTAGAGCAGAGGACTCATAATCTAATTAAGTTTTTTGATTTATTAAAATTACTCAATTAAATCAAGTATTTACATGTATTAAAAGTAGTAAAAATTGCTTCTACAGTGCTTCTACACTTTTTAGACCTAATTACTGGCCTAGCGAGTGCAGAAGTAGTGGGGCAAGTAATGTGAAGTTTTAGGGCCTATAGCTCAGTTGGTTAGAGCAGAGGACTCATAGCGTAAGTTGTGCCTTACACGTGGAAACTGTGTAAGGGATGGTGTCAAATTCGGAGAAACCTAAAGTCGTTTAAACGAATTGTTGTATTTGCTACTAAGTACACAAATCGTTTTAAACGAATATGGCAACGCCGAGCGAAGCTTCAATGCGAAAGTATTGTTGAACGTGTAGAGACTAGACGGCACCCACCTAAGTCGAAAGATATGGTGAAGGCATAGTCCAGGGAGTAGTGAAAGCTACACAAACCGGAATCCTTTGGTCCCAGGTTCAAGTCCTGGTGGGCCCACCAGAAAAGCAAACCCTCATCAGCAATGGTGAGGGTTTTGTCTTTTGAGCGTTACTTTACGTAACGTATGGCTGTCACACACTTGTACTTTGATGAGATTATTCATCTTGCAGCGCACCAACCACTCCGAGTCATTTGACATATATTAGTAGCTAGGTATAGTGCTTGAAGTATATATATTTGAATATAATTTCCAGTTATGAATGTACTAGAGGCAATCAATCAGAGAAGATCTACTAGGGCCTTTCTCACCAAGCCAATTTCAAAAGAAATAATTCTAGAAATATTAAAAATATCTAGTCGCGCACCATCAGGATCAAATACTCAGCCTTGGAGTGTTTATGTTTTGCTGGGCGAGAAATTAAAAAATCTCACTCAAGAGGTATGTCGAGCATATGAATCTATTCAACATGAGCCACGGCTCGTAGAGAATTTTAAATCTTGGTATAGCTACTACCCAGAAGAATGGGTAAGTCCATATATAGACAGGAGAAGAGAAAATGGCTGGGGTCTTTATAGTCTGCTTGGTATTCAAAAGGGCGATAAAGCTAATATGCATGCTCAATTTTTGAAGAACTTCACTTTTTTTGGAGCGCCTGTAGGATTATTTTTTACTATAGATAGAAGTTTGGGCCGAGGTTCTTTTTTGGATTACGGAATGTACCTGCAAAATATTATGTTGGCTGCAAAAGAATTCGGCTTAGATACCTGTCCACAGGCAGCTTGGAATGAATATGAAAAAGTTATTCTTCCAATCATAGGTAGCGGACCCAATGAGCTATTAGTTTGCGGGATGGCACTTGGATATATCGATAAATCGGACAAAGTAAACGAATACCAGGCGCCAAGGGAAGACCCCAGTCAATTTATTACTTGGTTGGCTTGATGAGTCTAGCTTCACCAGGACGTTTTGATCCGCAAAAATCTGTAATACGCCGGCGTTTTGAGTTTGATCCTATTTTGATTGATTCGATGCTCATGCCCGAGCAACTTAGGGCTCGATTTTCTTTAGATATTCCTTGGACGCCACAAGAGACCGATGAGAATAGGCACATTAAAGCGAGCTCCATAATCGAAAAAAAAGAGCTAGACGGTATTGAGGCTCGGGCAGCTATTTTGATGCCTATTATTTTTCGAAAAAATGAGCCTATGATTCTTTTGACAGAGCGATCTCAGCATCTATCTTCACATCCTGGACAGATCAGCTTTCCTGGTGGGAGGTTCTCAAATACAGATCAATGTTTGGTTAGTACTGCAAAACGGGAGGCCGAAGAAGAGGTTGGCATCAAAGAGGGGGATATTGAGGTGCTTGGTTCTTTCCCTGAATATTGCACAATTTCGGGATATCGAGTTACCCCAGTTGTGGCTCTTATTAATTCAGAATCCACATACAAGCTAGATTCTAATGAGGTGAAAAGTATTTTGGAGATCCCCATGAAATATCTATTGAATCCTAGAAATTTTATTTTGAGATCATGGGAGAGTGACCAGGGTCGTAGACACTTCTACTCTATTGCATTTGAAAATTACTTTATATGGGGTGCTACTGCGGCCATGCTGCGAAATTTTTACTCTTTTCTAATTGCAACAAAACCTTAATTTAAGATTACTCAGTTGGCTGAAAACTAGTTCTTGCATGGGCATCGAGCGAAGAATTAAACTTTTTAAGAAGTTGAAGTAGTGTCGTCAGTTCAGGCTCTGTTAACCCAGAGGCCAGTTTCATGTAAGCCTTATTAACATGTTTTTGAGACTCTTTAAGTAAGATTTGACCATCAGAAGAGAGGGTAAGTGAGTAACTTCTTTTATCAGAGGGGTGCTCAGATCTTGTAATAAGACTTCTACTTTCTAAGTCTCTTAGCACTCTAAGAGTGGTCACCTTATCAAGACCCAATTTTCGAGCTAAATGAGATTGATCAATACCTGGGAGAGTATGAAGAACAGTCAAGATACCATATTGAACTGGCGTCAGTTTGATACCTTGGCATTCTTGTTCAAAAATCGAGATTGATATTTGGTGGGCACGTCTTAGCAAGAATCCCGGTCGATCATAGAGAAGATGTAATGCATTTGGATTTGACAGTGGCATAAGCTATTTTGCAAAATTAATCCGATATTTTAACTGTCCCCTCTTTTGCGAGCTTGGCCCATTTTTCTGTGTCCTCTATGTACCACCGGCCAAAATCAGCTCCTTTTCTTGGTATTGGCTCAGCCATTACTGAAGAAAGTTGATTAATAACTTCAGGGCTGTTTAATGCAGTTAAGACTGCTTCTTCTAGCTTGTTTTGGATTGGTGTGGGGGTGGCAGATGGAACAAAAATACCAAACCAGGTCCCGACATCAAATCCAGAGTAACCCAACTCATTTAAACTGGGCACATCAGGTAAGGCACTTGATCTTTTTGGAGAGGTTACTGCAATAGCCCTTACTTGACCAGCTTTAACTTGCGGCAGGGCAGATCCCATGACATCAAACATGAAAGTAATTCTTCCGGCGATTAGATCAGGGTAGGCTGCACCACTACCTTTATACGGAATGTGAGCCATATCAGTTTTCGACCTGCTTTTTATGAGCTCTCCAAATAGATGGCTTCCAGTAGTTGGCCCTGCAGATCCAAAGTTAACATTACTCTTTTTTGCTTCATTAATTAAATCATCAAAATTTTTGATATTTGATTTGCCTGAAACTAACAGCAGACTAGGCAATGTAGCAATGCCAGCTATTGGTTTTAATTCAGATCTTGGGTCAAAATTTAATTTCGCAAAACTCAGGCTGGTCGAGAGACTGAGGGATGCAAATAATAAGGTGTACCCGTCTGGCGCGCTTTTAGTAACGAACTCAGCTCCAATATTCCCGCCTGCGCCAGGCTTCAGCTCTGTGAAAACGGTTTGCCCCAACGCCTGTCCCATTGCGATCGATATTGGCCTTGCTAGTATATCGGCTGAACCTCCCGCAGCATATGGCACCACCATTTTTATTGGTTTATTAGGAAAATTTTGTGCCCTCAACTCAAATGAGAGTAAAAAAATCAAAACTGTTACTGACCAGATTGAAAATTTCTTTTGCATGGCTTATCTCCTTCTAAAGATAATTTGTAGTTAGCTCGCTAACTAAATATTTGTATATTAGGGTTTTTACTGTATTTGCTTAGCACAAATTAAGTTAGTATGCTATCTAATATATCAAATTAAAGCCCTATTAATGCGTCTTAATTCGCTAAATCAGCTAAGTGCAGCCAGTCTTTTTGTAGCTTCTGCCCACCGTTTTGGGGCAAATATTGCACTGCGATCTGCTAGTGAAGATAGGACGTATTCACAATTGGAGGACCGTACAAGCAGAATTGCGCAGGGACTAATAAATGCCGGCCTTCATCCTAGCGACCGAGTGGTTCTCATGGTGCCCAATGGCATTCAGTTTATCGAGGCATGGTGGAGCATTGTGAGGTCCGGAGCGGTCGTGATTCCCATTAATGCACTTGCCACAAAAAATGAACTTGTAACAATTCTCAATGCATCTAAGGCATCTGGAATCATTATTAATAGTAAAGACCAAGTTAGCCTATGTGATGAAATCAGAAAAATTTTTCCTGAAATGATCATCATTGCTAACGAGAGTGATGAAAAGTTGAAGATATCAGCGCTTGAAGACATAGTGCAAGCATCACCCCAACTTGAGATGCCTATTAATGTAGGTCTTGAGGATCCCTGTGCAATTTATTTCACTGCTGGAAGTACTGGGCAACCCAAGGGAATCGTTAGATCAAATCAAAGTGTTGTTTGGGGCCTGGGTATGCTGGCACGAACATTGTCTTCTGAAGATATCTTGTTAGCGAGGGCGCCAATGGCCCATACAGGTGGCTCATTGACAGGCCCTTTTGCCATCTTAATTGCTGGGGGCACACTTATCATACCTAGCAATACTTCAGTTGAATGCATTATGGATGAAGTGCAAAAACATCAAGTGACACATTTATATGTGCACCCAACGATTTTTGCTAAAAAAATGCTTCAATATCTCGAAGAGAATAACTGCAATTTAAGTCATATAAAAAAATTGCAATGGACTGCGGGCCATTTACCGGAGTCCATTAGGGATGAAATTTTTAAAATATTTCCTAAGATACCATTTGAAGTGACTTATGGAATGACTGAAGCAAGCAATATTGCTTCCTTCGAATATTTACCCAATAATCCATCGCGATCCATTAATGCAAATTGCGTGGGCTACCCCCTGCTGGGAGCTGGGATTAGGATTGTGAATCAGCATGGTATTGAAATGTCGCATGGAGATACTGGTGAGATTGAAATATTTACGCCAACAGCATTTACGTGCTATTTGGGGGATGAAGAAAGTGCTCAGCAGTCGATTACCAAGGATGGCTGGTTTCATACTGGTGATACAGGGCATGTTGATGAAAACGGAGCACTCTATCTTGATGGCCGTACTCGGGAAATTATTAATACCGGAGGGATGTCGGTTCAGCCGGCAGAGGTTGAGAATGCTTTAGCTGAACATGATCAAGTCGTTGATGTCATTGTGTTTGGAATGTTGCACCCTGAATGGGACGAAGCAATAACGGCTGTAGTTACCTTAAAAGACCCTAATTTCCCTGATATAAAAATAGATTTAATGGAGTTTTGCAGGCAAAAGTTAGCGGCCTATAAATTACCAAAAAATATTTTTATTACTGCCGAGCTTCCGCGTAACGCAAGCGGAAAAATTGATAAAAAAAGAGTGATAAAGATTGTTTTAGAGCTAGAAGAATTAATTAACCAGGAGGAGCAATGACCCTAAACGCCAACTATGAAACTATATCTATTTCTACCAAAGATTACGTTCTTGAACTGTCTCTTAATAGGCCAGATCAATTAAACGCTATGAATGCTTTATGCAGAGATGAACTGCAATCTGTTTTCAATGCGTTTAGAGATAGCGCTGAATTAAGAGTCATCATCATCACCGGAGCAGGCCGAGCATTTTCCGCTGGAGCAGATCTCAAGGATGGCAGCGTAGATGAAAGCGTGATTGATTCAGTTGAGTCTAGATGGTGGGGCGACTTTCGGGTAGCTCTTGCTAATACCGGAAAGCCCTCGATTGCTGCGGTAAATGGTTTTGCCTTAGGTGGAGGTTTTGAATTAGCTTTGGCTTGCGATTTTCGTTTAGCTTCGGAAGCTGCATTCTTTGCGATGCCTGAGATCACTTTTGGATCTATTCCAGCAGGCGGCGCAACTCAGAGGATTGCTCAACTGGCAGGCGCATCTGTCGCAATGGAATTGGTATTAATGGGAGAACGTATTGATGCAATGACTGCATTGCGGCTGAATTTAGTCAATCGCGTCTTACCGCCTGAGGCCTTAATGGAAGAAGCTCGTATCTGGGCTGGCAAGCTTGCTGCTAAAGCCCCACTTGCAATTAAATATGGCCGTGAAGTCATCCTTA
The DNA here is from genome assembly GCF_035012985.1 of Polynucleobacter sp. MG-28-Ekke-A2. Taxonomy (NCBI): domain Bacteria; kingdom Pseudomonadati; phylum Pseudomonadota; class Betaproteobacteria; order Burkholderiales; family Burkholderiaceae; genus Polynucleobacter; species Polynucleobacter sp. MG-28-Ekke-A2. Next base: position 18,123 of record NZ_JAYGQU010000025.1, read on the forward strand.
AGGGATTGGATTTGCCAATTGCAGAAGGAATTCGCTTGGAAGCGTATTTGGGTGGATTGCTGCGAGCAACAGAAGATCGTCTAGAGGGCAGGGCAGCAATGCTTGAGAAACGACCACCTCAATTCAAGGGCCGTTAATTCATTGGAATTTATTAAATTAATTATTTTAGGAGAGTCATAAATGAAACCAACAAACAATATTAAAGAACGTCAATTATTCCGCAAAGGCAGTGAATTATCAGATGATGCTAAAGCGATGATTGTAAAAATGCTTACGGTTCAATTGCAATCAGAGTATGCAGATGCACCTGACCGTTCTGGTTCAATTTGCCCAACAGTGGAAGACAAAACTTGGCTTGATTTTCAGATTGCTCAAGAAAAAGCTCATGGACTTGGAGTGGCCCAAGTATTGGAAGATATGGGCGTTGACCCTGCACCATTAATTAAGCAAGCAGAATCATCTGTGATGGAGGGTGATCGGAAACTAGATTACTTCAAAATTCAAATGAAAGATTGGGTTGAGCGCTCCATGACTCGCGTTTTGGCCGAGCGTACCGGTGGCATTCAGTCAATCGGTGGATTGGGTTCTAGCTTTATTCCCTTAGCAGTATGGAATGCAAAAAATTATGTTGATGAAGCCTTAGGTCACACCAAAATGGGGGTAAGTTACGCAAAGCGCCTGGTTGAAGAGGGAAGCTCACAAGGCTGCCAAGAAGCAGTAGATAAGTTTTATCCATCTTGCCTAGATATTTTTGGTGGTGTTGGTACCCCAAACGAGAAACGCTATCTTGACCTAGGCATTAAAACGTTAACCAATAACCAATCTCGCGCACTCTGGGTTGAATCACTTGAGCGCGATTTAAAGGAGCTAAATTTAAAGATCCCGGCTGCAAGATGGAAGGGTATTAGATCAGATTACCCTGCTGAAGAAGTAAATGCCTTTGATATGTTTCTTGAGATGGATGATTTGCCGGCTGACCGACACAAACTTGCAATACGTTTACTTTCTGGATGGCTTGCTGCTAAATATGCACGCCAAAATGAGATGGCCGTGTTTGTTGCGCCAACCCCTAAGTTAAAGCATGAGGTGGCTTTGCAGATGTCTGCAGATCGTGCTGCTGGTCTAGCTATAGCCAAAATGCTACGCAAGCTAAAGGTGGATCCCAATCCATTGGCAGATGAAGCCGAGCGTACGCTTACTGGCAGCAAAAATAAGGTTGAATTTTTAAAACAGAAATTACCAAGTTCTTGGGCTGGAATTGCTGTACAACAGTTAGTTGCAGCTCGTGTAACACAAGCTGCAACGCTGGCAACATTTGGTTCTTCAGTGATTCCGTTGGCCGTATGGTCTGGAGTGCACTATGACGAACAAGAGCGTCTTGCAAAAACTTGGCTTAGCCGTATTAAAAATATCGCTTCTTGGGAGACTCAATCTTTAGGGCAAGAGGCTTTAGACCAATGCTTCCCATATGCTCTAGATGCATTTGGAGCCGATGACTCTTCTAATGAAAATGCATATTTTGAAGCAGGCTTAAAAACAGCTTCAAATAATAATGTGCGAGGGATGTTCATTAAGATGATTACCGAAGATTTGCAAGGCCTAGGGTTAAAAATTCCATCCCTAACGCAAGGTGTACGCAAAACGTATTCGAATAGCTAACTAAATATGAAGCTGGTAAAAGATGAGTAATCAAATTTATATTGATGGGAAATGGTTAGATTCGAATTCTGATCTAACCATTCCTGTGTTAAATCCCACCACAGGTGGGGTAATAGCGACTATTCCGGCTGGTGATATGGTCGATGCAAATATGGCGGTTGAGGCTGCTGTTAAGGCATTTCCTGCATGGTCCAGCAAGACTTCGAATGAGCGCGCTGATTTAATCGACCGAGTCGCCGAACTTTTATTAGCTAAAAGCGATTTATTTGCCGAGATGATTACCAGTGAAGTTGGGATGCCTCTCAAGCTTTCAAAAATGATTCAAGTTGGCAATGCTATAGCCAGTTGGAAGCATTACGCCCAAATTGCCAGAGAATTTACGTATGAAGAGTCGGTGGTGAACTCGTTACTTGTTCATGAACCAATTGGCGTGGTTGCTTGTATTACTCCATGGAATTTCCCGTTGATACAAATTACTCACAAGATTGCCCCCGCCTTGGCTGCTGGGTGTACTGTTGTCCTCAAGCCGTCCGAGTTAGCTCCATTAAATGCAATTGCTTTGGCTCAAATCATTCATGAAGCAGGATTCCCTCCCGGGGTATTTAATTTATTAATGGGTAATGGTGAAGATGTGGGAGAGGCATTGGTATCGAATCCCAAGGTCGATATGGTTTCCTTTACGGGATCTACTAGAGCTGGGAAGCGAGTAGGTGCCATAGCGTCACAATCTATTAAGCGTGTGGCCCTAGAGTTGGGTGGAAAATCGAGTTCAGTTGTTTTAGATGATGCCGATTTAGCAAGGGCAATTAAAGGAACTTTAAATTCTTGCTTTTTAAATTCTGGACAAACCTGCTTAGCTCACACGCGTTTATTGATTCCCGAGAATAAATATGATGAAGCAAAGACTATCGTCCTGGCGGCAGTTGAGAAGATGAAGATTGGTGATCCCTTTGCAGAAGGGACTCGTCTTGGCCCTGTGATTTCATATGCCCAGAAAGATCGCATTAGAAATTACATTACTACAGCAAAAAAAGAGGGTGCAGAAGTTATTGTTGGTGGGGCTGAAATACCAAATGAATTATTAAGTGGAAATTTTGTACAACCAACTGTACTTGGTAAGGTCAAGCCAAACGATACTGTTGCGCAAGAAGAAATATTTGGCCCTGTCCTGTCGATCATTACCTACAAAGATGAGGAGGAGGCTCTGAAGATTGCAAACAATACCATTTATGGATTAGGAGGGGCTGTTTGGTCCAATGATTATGATCGAGCAATGCAATTTGCGCGTCATATGCGAACTGGCCAAGTTGATATTAATGGAGCCGCCTTTAATACTCTGGCGCCATTTGGTGGCTATAAACAGTCTGGAAATGGAAGAGAATATGGGCTTTATGGTTTTAAAGAGTTTTTCGAAATAAAATCCATCCAACAGGAAATACAAAAATGACTACAACTCCGCAATTAAATACAGATAGTAAAGTTCCCGAAAACGTAATGAATTTACCCTGCGTAGGGCAAGGATTTTATTGGCAAGATATTGCTGTAGATCAGGAATTTAGGACATTCCGAAGAACCGTTACTGAGACTGACTTGGTCAACTTTATCAATACTACAGGCATGGTTGAAGCAATCTTTATTGATAAAGATTTCAGCAGTCAGACAGGGGCAATTACTGGCAGGGTTGTTCCTGCGGCTCTTACTTATTGCTTAATTGAAGGCCTGCTTTTCCAATCAATGATTCAGGGCACTGGCTTGGCAATGCTTGAACTCGTTCAAAAGGCAGTTGCCCCAACTTTTGTTGGCGACTCGGTTTGGGCAGTCGTAAAAGTCATTGGTATTCGTCCAACCTCTAAAAATAATCGTGCAATTGTTACATCATTAATTAATGTTTTTAATCAAGATAATGTTTTGGTCCTAACCTATACAGCAGTCAGAATGTTAGCCGGCAGATAGGCTACCGGGTCATCTGATAGGCTGATATGACTACCAATAACCAAGCTCCATCAGGTTTTAAAGAAATTAATGTGGGTGGATTATTTATATCTCATAATGGACCGCTATATGCTGCTTTACGCAATAAGCAATTCGTTATGGGAATGATGATAGAGCAGCGTCACTGTAATCCACGTAACGTTTGCCATGGCGGCATGCTATCTTCATTTGCCGACATGTTGCTGCCTTATGGCGCCATGTATGCCCTTGGTATGAATCGAAGGTTTACTCCAACTATTAGCTTGCAACTAGATTTTCTAGCGCCTGTAAATTTAGGATCTTGGATAGAGGGTACTTGTGAACCACTTCGGTCCACAAGTAATTTGCTATTTGTTCAAGGCCTTATTAAACACAAAGATGAAATTGTAGTGAGGGCTAGTGGTTTGTTTAAGTGGGGGGATTTCGTGCCTTCAGACGATCCCATAAACCCCTTTGGCTTAGAGGAGACTTAAAAAGTTTTTAGAAATTTTTTAACACTTAATTTCTGATCTTAGCACTTATGATAACCAACAATTTGTATGCAATCCTATGAAAACTCTAATTCATCATGTCGCTTTACCTTTATGCATAAGAGCCTAGTCTGTAAAAGCCTTTAAATATTGAGTGGAGTAGCTCTAATGCCATTACACGGATTATGACTACCAGAGCATTCAGCCATATAAGTTATTGCTCCACAGCATTTAATTTTGAAAACTCAAGAGTGAGATGGTGTTTGCTATGATCTTATTAATGTAGTCACACAAATACTCACACACCGATAATCAAGCGACGTAACCTCTTGAAATCCTAGTGGTTTTCTTTGAGTGTCTGCTCTCATAGCGAAAGTTGTGCCTTATGCGTGGAAACTGCATAAGGGATGGTGTCAAATTCGGAGAAAGCTAAATGCAGCCAAAAGCTGCACAAGCTAACGCCGAGCCAAGCTTCAGTATGAAAGTGCTGTTGAAGGTGTAGAGACTAGACGGCACCCATCTAAGTAAGGATGTAAATCTTTATATGATGAAGGCATAGTCCAGGGAGTAGTGAAAGCTACACAAACCGGAATCCTTTGGTCCCAGGTTCAAGTCCTGGTGGGCCCACCAGAAATGAAAATACCAACCTTCGGGTTGGTATTTTTTTGAGCGTTACTTTAAGTAACGCTGGGCATGTTAGAAAGTGTGTAGGCAAACACTACACACTTTTAGGAGCGACGAATAATTAAGCCGATTATTAATCCTAATCCAGCAGCAAGCCCAGCCGACTCCCAGGGGTGGCCATGGACAAAGTGATCTGTACCTTTGGCGGCAGCTTTGGCTTTATCCGTAAGCACATCTTCAAAGTCCGCAATACCCTTCTTCGCACCTGCAAGAGTTTTCAAAGCCTTTGAACGAATCGTTTTGATCGCGTCATCTACATGTCCCTCAGTAGCTTCAATCAAATCCTCGGCATCTGCAATGAGGGCTTTGTAATCCCCAATTAATTGCTTGGAAACTGTCGTAGAAGCTTTGGTTATAACTTTATCTAATTTATTCATAATAATTCCCCACTTAAATCTTGATTGAGTAAAAGGACCACCTCTAAATTAATTGCGCTAGAAAACCATAATAAGGATTGGCAATACAGTTGATTGTCTGGTAACAGACATTGTTAGCAATTAATCGATAACTAGGCTTAAGGTATCCCAGGTGCACTTACCCATGGGCATAGTCAATTCGGCCAAATGGGTAAGGGTCTCGAAAAAGATATGGTGTTGATATGAGTATTAATTAGTTCTAATGCCTAACTCACCAAAATTAACTATGACACTGTTTAGCTTGGCTTAGTGAGGTGCCATCAGGTTAAATTTCTTTCGCTATGTCTGGTATCGAACATTTAATATGGAATTAACGAGATACATTGGAATTTAGATATGTGGCGAAAGGAATTCCAAATGTTAAGAACCATCATTTTGGTGATCGTAATACTGATGTTATTGGGCACTATCCCAATATGGCCCTACAGTATGAATTGGGGATATGGACCCAGTGGTGGAATAGGCTTGTTAGTTTTGATTCTCGTCGTCCTGTTAGTCACGCGCAGAATTTGAAGTTCTATGTGAGAGGCGCATTACTCATCTGAACTAGACGCTCGTTCGTCTGATTTTAATGAACCTATGTGCAGTGCCGTACAGAATTATCTAAGCATATTCACTACATTACCGTAATGGCCTAACGGCTATATCTGACGAGGTGAATTTAAAAAAGCCTTTCACTTTGATGCAATATAAATTTATAGAGGATTGAAACATGAACTATTTAGAACGAGATACCTTTGGCATGTATTCCAAATTAGCAAAAGATCATTCTGGTCCTGGACCAGAGCTGATGGGCGCTAATACCCTCATTGGAGATGATGTTTATAACCATAAAGATGAGCATTTAGGCGATGTTAAAGAAATTATGTTGAACATGCATACTGGCAGAATCAGCTATGCAGTCCTGTCTTTTGGCGGCTTCCTGACTTTGGGTGAAAAACTCTTCGCAGTTCCCTGGGAAGCATTGACTTTAGATACAGTCAAAAAACGCTTTGTGCTTAATGTTGAAAAGAAGAAGCTTGAAGATGCATCTGGATTTGATAAAGGCGATTGGCCTGATATGGCAAATTTAACATGGTCTCAGGGTATCCACACCTTCTATGGCACCAAGCCGTATCAAGAAAATGTTCACGCTTAAATTGTCGGCCTTTCATGTTTAGATGCCACATCATTCTGGCAGCTAAATACTCTGGCATGCAAACAAATAAACTAATTTAAAAATTAACGGAAATCATATGAAAAAATTTCTTACAGCAGCAATCCTTGCATTTACCATCACCTCTGCTCATGCAGCTGATATAGTTAATGCCGCAATTGATGCAGGCAATTTTAAGACTCTCGTAACCGCGCTAAAAGCTGCTGATCTAGTGGATACTCTCAAAGGCCCTGGTCCATTTACAGTTTTTGCCCCAACAGATGAAGCTTTTGCAAAAATCCCTAAGGCAAAGTTAGATGCTTTATTAAAAGATAAAGCTCAGCTTACCAAAGTACTGACTTATCATGTGGTAGCAGGAAAAGTAATGGCTATGGATGTCAAGCCTGGAAAAGTGAAAACTCTTGAAGGCGAATCAATTACGATTACCGACAAAAATGGCGTGCTAAAAGTGAATAACGCTAAAATCTTAAAGACCGATATCGTTACTGACAATGGAGTTATCCATGCTATTGATACAGTATTAATGCCCAAGTGATTCTTTGGCTTTGACTCAAATAAAAAAGGCGCCTAGGCGTCTTTTTTTTATGAAATTTTTTTGCATTTTTAGTGAGCGTGAGGCCATTGGGCCCTGTCAAGTAAAACCTACTTGAAGACATCACTAATCGTAATAGGACTCAGAAAATCAATGGAGCCGGCTGATGATTAAAGAAATAGAGACCCTGTAAATATTTCTGTGTAAGTTCACCGCGGGGCTATTGGTGAGCGCTGATGCGTTCACCAAATTCTATATCAAATCGATTGAGCGCTGCTCTCCAGTTCCGAATCGGCATCGTCCATCTCT
>NZ_JAYGQU010000026.1:0-23223 GCF_035012985.1 Polynucleobacter sp. MG-28-Ekke-A2
TGTAAATCCTTCTTTGCCTGACAGGTAGTGATTGATGACCTCTAGCTTGAAGTCTTTGCTGTATTTGGACATGAGACTGACCCTTTAAAGTTGGATTGGGTGTCCAACTTTTGTGGGTCAGTTCAATGCTATTCCTTTCTTTATTCAAACTTGGTTTTAATTAATGTAGCGTACGTGGGCCCGTGCTATCACCACCTAATGCGCCACCTGGAAATTCTTCATCTTCATCATCGCCCTCATCATTAGGCATCCCAAATGAAAAACTTTCGCCGCCCTCTGGATGACGATTTTCAATTTCATCATCAGTAGCTGCGCGAACATCTTCCACTTGAACCCAAAAACGTAATGCCATGCCTGCTAACGGATGATTGCCATCTAATACCACTTGACTGTCTGCAACATCCGTAACGGTATAGATTAAAGGTTCACCATCTTCAGAATCATCTACAGTCGCGTCCTCATCTGCATCAGGAACGCCTTCAAACTGCATCCCCACTTCTAACGGCTCAGGGAAACGGGTACGTGGCTCGATTTTTAACAACTCAGGATCATATTCACCAAAAGCTTCATTAGGCTCAAGCTGAATCGTTGCCTCATAACCAATATCTTGGCCATCAAGCAGATTCTCAATTTTAGGAAAAGTACCTTCATAACCTCCGTGCAGGTATACCATCGGAGAATCGGGTTCCTCGATGACATTGTTTTGCGCATCGGTTAGCTTATAGCGAAGGGATACGATGGTATTTTTTTCAATCTTCATGCGGAATTTGTCGAACATTCGTTTTTAATCAGTTTCTAAACAGCTTTTTACTTTATGACCTCATTTTACTTGAGCAAACCCTATGAGCCGCCTCAGGCTCCATCAAAGCTCCCTTTAGGGGAGCCCTGGGCCTTATTTGGGGGTATTAGCCCAGACCAGTTCATGGCGCGGTATTGGCATAAAAAGCCCCTTCTCATCCGCGGGGCGATTCCGGCATTTGCCCTTTCGGCTAAAAATGGTGAGCCCCTGGATAGCCCTATTCCTACCAAAGAGCTAGTCAAATTTGCCCTGCAAGATGAGGTAGAGGCGCGCTTGGTTAAATCTAATCCATGGAGCTTTGATAGCGGACCGTTTTCTAAAAAGGCCATTCCATCGATCGACAAACCCGACTGGACTTTATTGCTTCAAGGAATGGAGGCACATCATCCAGCAGCTACAAAAATTCTGTCTTGGTTCCGCTTTATTCCTGATGCGCGCTTAGATGACTTAATGATTAGCATTGCTGGCATTGGAGGCGGCGTTGGCCCCCACTTTGATTCTTACGACGTCTTCCTAATTCAAATGTCTGGCAGAAGGCGGTGGAAAATTTCAGAACAAAAAGATCTGAGTCTCAACCCTAATCTACCGCTAAAAATTCTGCGCAACTTTAAGCCCGAACAAGAGTGGACTTTGGAGCCTGGCGATATGCTGTATTTACCACCGCATGTTGCTCATGATGGCATTGCACTAGATGCGGGTTGCCAAACATGGTCTGTTGGATTTCGCTCCCCCAGCTTTAAAGAATTACTGCAAGAAGGTTTGTGGCGCCTAGCAGAATCTTTGGAGGATATTCCCGCGCTAGAGAGCAAGTTTGCAGACCCTAAACAGGGCGCAACTCATAGTGCAGAGCAATTGCCGGAAGAGCTCATCAAACAACTAGGCTCAAAACTCAAAGAGCTGAAACTAGACCAAATTGATGGGTTTCTGCCCGGTATTACCGCCTACCTTTCGGAACCTAAACAACAGGCTCTGTTTGATGCCCCCGATAAGCCCCTGAAGCCCCAAGAATTTCTTAGAAAGCTTCGATCCAGCAAACTTCTACCTCACCCGCAAACCCGTATTCTGAGCCTTGGGGAACAGGTATATTGCAATGGAGAATCCATGACCCAGGGACAAGCCCCAGATATTCTTGCGGCCTGGCAAACCCTCTCTGCCCATAAAGAGCTGAGGGCAGGCAGGCTAAAACAGCTTGATCAATCTAGCCTTTATGAGGCTTATTTAGCCGGCTGGTTGGTTTTTTGAGCACTGAAGGCGGAGATGGATATAATTATTGCTGGAAACTACTTAGGGGCAATCCCTCGGTATATCCAGAGAACAATTACCGGTAATTGTTATTAATTTTTTTAAAGGAATTTACAAATGAAGAAGTCACTCGTTATCGCTGCAATGTTTGCAATCGCCTTGGCCGCTTGCGGTAAAAAAGAAGAAGCAAAACCTGCTGAAGCTCCTGCTGCTGCTCCAGCTGCTCCTGCTGCTGAAGCTCCTGCTGCTGCTCCAGCTGCTCCTGCTGCTGATGCTAAGAAGTAATCTTCTTCATGAAGAAAAAAAGCCGCTGAAAAGCGGCTTTTTTATTTCCTTTAAAAATCTACTACTTTGTTAGTTGCTCCGTTAACAAAGTCAGCAACTGATAACCAGCGGGCGTATTTTCTGGTTTGCCATCCGCGCCCTGTACATAGACATTCGCAGAATTCTCACCAGTACTCTTCACTAGCACCTGATATTTTTTGGCCTTCATACCAGACTCATCTTTACTGCTAAAGAGGTTGGAGAAGAAGCCCTTGGTATCGCCCAAGTCTTTAGGATTCACGTAACGAACATAGTAAACACCACTTGAGCGATTCCGATCCTCAACCGTGAAGTTAGAGCGATCCAGAGCCAATCCAACATCACGCCAAGAGCGATCAAAGCCAGCACTGAGCTCGATATAAGCTTGGTTAGTGCCCTCCTGAACAAACTTCGCTTTAGGCGTTTTAGGGCCAAGAGGCACTGCAACCATTGCTTTAGCCTGCTCTTGCGTCATGCCTAAGCGCTCCATCAAACGAGCCAGGAATGCGGCCTCTAACTCAGGATCATTTGGACGAGCGGTCCAAATGGTAGATAAACAAGCGCCTGTTGTGTCGGTTGTACATTTCTCAATCGCACCGCGTTGAGTAATGTAGATTTCTGTCTCGCCTGGCTTGGATACCTCAAGACGAGTTTTGTATTTATCGCGTTCACCAGTGTCATAAATAGAGTCGATTGCACCACCAATCGTTGAGCGAATCCAATCTTGCGCAATCTTCGCCCGATTTTCTGCCCAGTCGGTTTCCATAATGCCGGTTGATGGAGAATCTACCACTAACAAGAAACCATTTTCTTGCCAAAAATCTTTTACTTGTGGGTAGAGCTCAGGGGCTGGTTTTTCAACAACCAACCAACGACGCTCACCATCACGCGCAATTCGCATACCAGGAATACCTGTCATGACGTTGCTGCGCAACTGCGTTGATTTCTTCACTGCGGCATTGTATTCGGACATCGTCGCTGCGCCATCCTGAACGATGTAGCGTCGATCAGCCTGTGCCGTGATCAAGTCAGGAGGGTATGACAAATTAGGGCCGCGCACAGCGCCTGCACTCTTATAGTCAACGGTATCGTTACTAGTAACCGATTTACAGGCAGTCAACGCGGCAGAAGCGATAACGATTAAAGCCAGAATCGAAAAATATCGACGGTATAGTGAGAGCAAATTCATCATAATAGGTTGGCCTGTTTTAACGCTGCCTTCAAAGGCTCACGCAAAGAAATGCTTAAAGGTGTTAATGGCAAACGAATGCCAGCAGTAATCTTGCCCATCTCATGCAATGCCCACTTCACGGGGATTGGGTTGGCCTCTGTGAACATGGCCTTATGAACTGCAATCAATTGATATTGAATTTCACGGGTTCTTTTCACATCATCCGACATAGCGGCTACGCAGAGCTCATGCATCAAGCGTGGAGCAATATTAGCCGTGACAGAAATATTACCTTTACCGCCCATCAACATGAGCATGGCGGCCGTGAGATCATCGCCAGAAAATACGGAGAAGTCTTGATGGCCGGCACGCTTGAGATCATTGATCAATAAGGTGCCACGCTCTAAGCTGCCTGTTGCCTCTTTAATACCGATGATGCCTGGCACACCCGCTAAACGAACCACAGTATCACCAGCCAAATCAGCAACCGTTCTACCGGGAACGTTATACAAAATCACTGGCAAATCCACCGACTCTGCAATCTTTTTAAAGTGCGCAAACATACCATCTTGGGTTGGCTTGTTGTAATACGGTACTACCTGCAAGCTGGCATCCGCGCCAACCTGCTTAGCAAATTTGGTTAACTCAATCGCTTCAATCGTAGAGTTACCGCCGGTACCAGCAATCACTGGAATACGTCCGGCAATTTGCTCGACTGTCACGCGAATGAGCTCGCAATGCTCTTCAACAGAAACTGTTGGAGACTCACCGCTAGTGCCAACAATCACAATGCCGTCAGTACCTTCAGACACATGCCAATCCAACAATGAACGCAAGCTAGCGTAATCCAAGCTGCCATCTTCGAACATGGGAGTCACGATAGCCGGCATGCTGCCAGCGATGGGCTTTTTGCTACCTTTGGAATGAGCTGTATTTGTCACCGAATATGCACCGATTTTTAGCTGTCTTAACCCTGAAATTGTAACGGAATGTGCTGTTTTAGCTCACCTTTTACCGCGCACAGGCGCTGAACCATAGCTGGTTTGGGTTGATCTACATAAATATCCTCATAAGCCACTATCTTAAGACCATGACAAGAGGCAAAAGCGAGTAATTCCCCTGGATTTAGCAGGAAATTGGGGTTAGATGGCTTACCAAATTCTTCATTCCCTAGGGCAAAGGTTTCGTAGATCAAAACACCACCCTTTTGCAGCATTTTGGGTAATTGGTCTAAGTGCGGTCGATAGAGGTAGTTTGTCACTACGATCGCAATGAACTCCGAACCAATCAGAGGCCAATCAGCCTGTTCAAGATTGAGATTCTTTGGAGTGATTAAAGGGTTCCCAACAGAACCTACCGCTGTGACATCTTGATCAACCGCTAGGACATCATGACCCATGTTGGCTAGGAATTCAGAATGCCGACCTGATCCGCAAGCTAAATCCAGCACCACCCCGCCTTTTGCTATGAGGGGCGCAAACCTCCTTACCCAAGGAGAGGCATTCAAAATGGCATCGTGCGGGCTAGGCAAGATCAAGACTCAATCGTATGCAAGGCCCATTGCTTCGCGAACCTCGCGCATGGTTTCCTGGGCAACCTTGCGTGCTTTGTCGCAACCATCGGCAATGATGGAACGCAGCAAACTAGGATCATCCAAATACTTCTGTGCACGTTCAAACATCGGTTGCTGCTCAGCCAAAATTGAATCAATTACCGGTTGCTTGCACTCGAGACATCCAATACCAGCGGATTTACAACCCTTATCAACCCATTGTTTTGTTTCCTCATTGGAGTAAACAGTATGCAGTTGCCATACAGGGCAACGTGCTGGATCTCCGGCGTCGGTTCTTCGGACACGCGCTGGATCCGTTGGCATCGTACGAATCTTTTTAGTCACATCTTCGGGATTTTCGCGAATGCTGATGGTATTGCCGTAAGACTTAGACATCTTCTGACCATCGATACCAGGCATACGTGATGCCGTTGTGAGAAGCGCTTGTGGCTCAGGCAGAATAATTTTGCGGGCACCTTCTAAAAAGCCAAAGAGTCTTTCGCGATCAGCCATCGATAAACTCTGCGCTTCTTGCAGCAATGCTTTAGCTTGCTCCAACGCCTCATCATCACCACGCTCTTGAAATGCCACTCGTAATTCCGCATACATCTTGGCGCGTTTGCTGCCTAATTTTTTAACTGCCTCTAAGGCTTTTTCTTCAAAGCCGGGCTCGCGTCCGTATAAGTAATTAAAGCGGCGCGCCACTTCACGAGTCATCTCTACGTGTGGCACCTGATCTTCACCTACCGGCACCAACTGGGCGCGATACATCAATATATCGGCCGCCTGTAGCAATGGATAACCTAAGAAACCATAAGTTTGGAGATCTTTTTCCTTGAGTTTCTCGATTTGATCTTTGTAGGTGGGCACCCGCTCAAGCCAGCCCAATGGGGTTCCCATAGAAAGCAATAGAAAAAGCTCGGCATGCTCAGGCACTTTGCTTTGAATAAACAAGGTCGCCTGATTTGGATCCACGCCTGTTGCCAACCAATCAATCACCATTTCCCATACAGACTGCTCAATCACGTCTGGAGTTTCGTAGTGAGTGGTTAACGCATGCCAATCTGCTACAAAGAAAAAGCATGGATACTCAGACTGCAAGCGCACCCAGTTCTTTAAAACACCATGGTAGTGACCCAAGTGCAGGCTACCGGTTGGTCGCATGCCAGAGAGAACGCGTTCAGCAAACATCTGTATTCTTTTTCTAAGTGGTTAAGTAATGATGGATTTAATGAATCTATCGTTTAATGAAAGGCAGACCATACTGGAGTCAGATGGTCTGGTAAGTGTGGCAAATTTCCTAAATCAATATGACTCTCGCTTGGATCATGAAAATCGGAGCCACGCGAGGCTAAAAAGCCATATTGCTGTGCAATTTTTGCAAAGGTTTTGTACTGGTCCGGACTATGGCTACCAGTAATTACCTCTATCGCTAGGCCACCAATATCCTTAAAGTGTTTATAGAGCTCGTCCATTTGCATGGCATTGAGTCTACTGTAGCGTCCAGGATGGGCAATCACCGCTACACCACCTGCTGATTTAATCCAGCTAACAGCGTGATCTAGAGTAGCCCACTGATGAGGTATATATCCCGGCTTACCTTCAATTAAATAATTTTTAAATACATGTTCGGTATTGCGGCATACACCCTGCTCTACTAAGAAACGCGCAAAGTGTGTTCTTGAAATCAAGTCATGATTACCTGCGAAATGCAGTGCGCCTTCATAAGCCCCAGGTATACCTGCTTTGAGTAATTGTTCGGCCATGAGTTTGGCGCGATTACCTCGGCCATCACGTGTGCGGCGAAGTCCTTCGATGATGCCAGCATGCTCAGCATCAATTCCAAGGCCAACAATATGAATCGTCTCACCCATCCAAGTGACGGAAATTTCTACGCCAGCAAGGTAGTCGATCTTTAGTGCACTAGCAGCCTCTCGCGCACGTTTCTGACCGCCCAATTCATCATGATCGGTTAGTGCCCACAAATGCACTCCATTGGCTTTTGCACGCTCTGCTAACTGTTCAGGCGTCAATGTGCCATCAGAAATCACTGAATGGCAATGCAAGTCGGCGTTTAGGGGTGAAAAGCTGCTCATAAGCCTATTTTAGGTCAAGCTGGTGTCAATTACCCGGCGCGGTGCATCTAGGTAGTCACGAGACTGCATCTCAATCAAACGGGAAACGGTTCGAGAGAATTCAGCCGTAATTTGGCCCTCAGTGTACAAATTTGGAGCTGGGACCTCAGCAGACATGATTAACTTAATCTTGTGGTCATACAAGACGTCGATTAGCCAAATAAAGCGACGGGCTTCATTTGTCATTCTTGGGGGCATATAGGGCACCCCAGACAAAATCACCGTATGAAACTGGTTAGCAATCTCTAGGTAATCATTTTGTGAGCGTGGACCGCAACACAAAGTTTTAAAGTCGAACCAAACCACACCGTCCGCCATGTGAAGCGGTCGTAACTCACGCGACTCAATATTAAGGACTGGATTACGCGCCTCATTTTGATTACCAATCAAGGTTTGAAACATTTGACCGAGCGTTGCTTGTGTTTCTGCATTGACTGGAGTCAGATAAGCCTCTACTTGTGCCATCTGCACGCGGCGGTAATCATTACCTGCATCTACATTCAAAACGTCGAGCTTTTCTTCCAACAGCTTAATAGCAGGAATCAATCGATCTCGATGTAAACCATTCGGATAGAGCTGATCTGGACGATAGTTCGATGTCATCACAAACTGCACGCGGTCAGCAAATAATGCGCTTAGCAAGCGATAGAGAATCATCGCATCAGCAATGTCATTAATATGAAACTCATCAAAGCAGATAAGGCGATAGCGATTTGAAATACGCTTAGCAAGCTCATCAAGCGGGTCTGATAAACCCGATAACTCATGGAGTTCGCGATGGACTTCACGCATGAACTCATGAAAATGAATGCGAATTTTCTTTTCTAATGGTGAGGCCGCATAAAAGCAATCCATTAAGAAAGATTTGCCACGGCCTACGCCACCCCATAGGTAAATGCCGCGAGGGAGCGTTGGTTTAAATATCTTTTTCTTTAAAGTATTGCTGCGGATTTCTTTATAAGCAATCCATTGATCTTCACATTCCTGAAGACGCTCTACAGCACGAAGCTGCGCGGGATCACTTTGATACCCGCGCGCCTTTAACTCTTGTTGGTAAAACTCAATGGTTTTCAATTACATATTTAATGCACGTGAGTCTGTCGCCAATGCTGCTTCGCGCATCACTTCAGACAAACTTGGATGTGCATGACAGATACGAGCAATATCTTCTGCTGCTGCTTTGAATTCCATTGCAACCGCTGCTTCAGCAATTAAGTCGGAAGCATTGGCACCAATAATATGTACGCCAAGAATCTCATCAGTCTTAGCATCCGCTAACACTTTGATGAAACCATCAGCACGACCCATACCCAACGCACGGCCGTTAGCAGCAAAGGGGAACTGACCTGCCTTATAAGCAATACCAGCCTCTTTAAGCGCTTGTTCAGTCTTACCAACCCAGGCAATTTCAGGATCGGTATAGATCACCCAAGGAATGCAGTTGTAATCGATATGGGGTTTTTGGCCAGCAATCACTTCAGCAACCAAGACACCTTCATCTTCTGCTTTATGTGCCAACATAGGGCCGCGTACTACATCACCAACCGCGTAAACGCCAGGCGCTGCAGTAGCACAAGTGTGATCATCAATTGGAATGAAGCCACGCTCATCCACTTTAAGGCCAATCTTATCTAAACCCAATTTGTCCGTGTTAGGTACACGACCAACTGAAACAATTAAGCGCTCACATTCCAACTTAGCAGCCTTACCAGCGCTATCGGTGTAATTAACCACTACACCTTTCTTGTCAGCCTTAACATCGCCAATCTTCACGCCAGTATGAATATCTAAGCCTTGCTTAGCAAAGAGCTTCTGAGCTTCTTTAGCAATACCGATATCACAAGCACCCAAGAATGAAGGCATCGCTTCAAGCACGGTCACTTCAGCACCAAGACGGCGCCATACAGAGCCCAACTCCAGGCCGATTACACCAGCACCAATTACACCTAATTTCTTAGGGGCGGAGTCAAACTTGAGTGCACCTTCGTTATCGCAGATCAAGACGTTATCTACAGCGACACCAGGGAGGTGACGCGCTTTAGAGCCGGTAGCAATAATGACATTCTTTGCGGTAACCGTTTCTTTATCTTTGCCATCAATCTTCACTTGATAACCATCGGCATTCTTACCTTCGAATGAAGCATAGCCTTTTAACAAAGTGATTTTGTTTTTACGGAACAGGTACTGAATGCCACCCGTCATTTTGGTGACGATATCGTCTTTACGAGCGATCATCTTTTTAGAGTCGATGCTTACTGCACCCACCTTAATGCCATGATCCGCAGCATGATGGCTGATCTTTTCAAATTCCTCTGAAGATGCCAACAATGCCTTAGAGGGAATACAACCCACGTTTAAGCAGGTACCGCCCAAACGTGTTTCACCTTTAGGATCATCATAGGAACTAGATTCAGCACAGGCAACCTTAAAACCAAGTTGCGCTGCACGAATTGCGGCGATGTAGCCACCAGGGCCCGCACCAATTACTACTACGTCAAAAGCTTGGCTCATGATCTTCCCTTCTTACAAATCAAGGAGAAGACGTGAAGGATCTTCTAAAGCATCCTTCATAGCAACTAAACCTAGCACAGCCTCACGACCGTCAATAATGCGGTGGTCATATGACAAAGCAAGATAGTTAATTGGACGAACAACTACTTGACCATTTTCAACAACAGCACGATCTTTAGTTGCATGAATACCCAAAATAGCGGATTGCGGTGGGTTGATAATCGGAGTAGACAACATCGATCCGAATACGCCGCCGTTAGAGATGGAGAATGTACCGCCAGTCAACTCTTCAATCGACAATTTGCCATCACGTGCTTTAGCACCGAACTCGGCAATCTTCTTCTCGATATCAGCTAGGTTCATTTGGTCAACGTCACGCAAAATAGGAACTACCAAGCCACGTGGTGAGCTTACTGCGATACCGATATCAAAGTAACCGTGGTAAACGATGTCATTGCCATCAACAGATGCATTCAAGAGTGGGAATTTCTTCAAAGCATGTGTAGCTGCTTTAACGAAGAAAGACATGAAGCCCAACTTCACACCATGAACTTTTTCAAACTGATCTTTGTACTTATTGCGCATAGCAATTACTGGAGCCATGCTGACTTCATTGAATGTAGTCAAGATGGCGTTGTTAGCTTGGGACTCAAGCAAACGCTCAGCAATACGAGCACGCAAACGGCTCATTGGTACACGCTCTTCTGGGCGATCGCCCATTGGAACCGGTGCGCTTGGTAATGCAGCAGATTTAGCGCCGCCTGCAGAAGCATTCAATGCATCACCTTTGGTGATACGACCATCACGACCAGAACCGGCAACTTGACCAGCATCAATATTTTTCTCAGCAAGAATTTTTGCAGCTGAAGGAGCGGCAGCTGCGCCAGCTTTAGCAGCGGGAGCGGCTGCTTTTGCTGGTGCTGCTGCAGGAGCAGCAGCTGGAGCAGGTGCGGCGGTTGCAGGAGCAGCAGCGGCAACTGCAGTGCTGTCGATCTTTGCAATCAATTGCTCGGCAACAACGGTACCACCGTCAGCAACAACGATTTCTGTCAAAACACCAGCGGAAGGCGCTGGAACTTCGAGAACAACTTTGTCTGTTTCGATTTCGATCAAGATCTCGTCTTGACCAACAGCGTCACCAACCTTCTTTTTCCATTGCAACAAAGTTGCTTCAGCAACTGACTCGGAGAGTTGTGGAACTTTAACTTCGAAAATAGCCATGATTAATCCTGTTTGTATGTATGTGTGTATGTTGAGTTATGAAGACGATTATTTCGTGATCACGTAACCTTTGAGTTTGGCAAATGCCGCATTCAGTAAAGACTTCTGCTGTTCTTGGTGGAGATGGGCATAACCACAAGCTGGTGATGCTGATGCAGGACGGCCCGCATAGCCCAACTTCATACCATCAGACATGTTTTCCAAGATGTTGTGCTGGACAAAGAACCAAGCACCTTGGTTTTGCGGCTCGTCTTGACACCACACCACGTCTTCCAATTTCGGATATTTCTTCATCTCAGCAGTCAAGGCTTTGTGCGGGAATGGATACAACTGCTCTAAGCGAATGATCGCTACATCAGCAATCTTCTTCTCAGCGCGCTGCTTAACCAAGTCGTAATAGACCTTGCCAGAACACATGACTAAGCGGGTAACTTGCTTTGCATCGATAGAGTCATCACGCTCACCAATGATGGTTTGGAAACCGCCTTTAGTAAATTCAGATAAAGGTGATGCAGCCTCTTTGTTACGCAACAATGATTTAGGAGTCATCAAGATCAGCGGCTTGCGGAACTGACGAATCATTTGACGACGCAACACGTGGAAGATCTGCGCCGCAGTAGTCGGCTGAATCACCTGCATATTAGTGTCGGCACATAACTGCATAAAGCGCTCAAGACGTGCAGAGGAATGCTCTGGGCCTTGACCTTCGTAACCATGCGGCAACATCATGACCAAACCATTCGCACGACCCCACTTCACTTCACCTGAGGCGATGAACTGGTCAATCACTACTTGAGCGCCGTTAGCGAAGTCACCGAATTGCGCTTCCCAAATTGTTAAGGTGTTTGGTTCTGCAGCGGCATAGCCGTATTCAAAACCCAAAACAGCCTCTTCAGAAAGAATTGAGTCAATCACTACAAATGGCGCTTGATCTTTGGTGACGTGCTGAAGAGCGACATAAGTACCGGTATCCCACTTCTCACGGTTTTGCTCATGCAATACAGCATGACGGTGGGTAAAGGTGCCGCGTCCACTATCTTCACCAGATAAACGCACTGGGTAACCACTAGCAACCAGGGATGCGAAAGCCATATGCTCACCCATACCCCAATCCACGTTCACCCCACCACGACCCATGGCAGCGCGGTCGTTATATACCTTAGCAACCAATGGATGGGCCTTAAAACCTTCAGGAATAGTAGAAATCTTCTCAGCCAAACGCTTCCACTCTGTTAATGGAATCGCTGTATCAGCTTCATCGGTCCACTTCTTATTCAAGAACGGAGACCAATCCACTGCAAACTTGCCTTTGAAGTTGCTCAACACTGGATCGGAGGTTTGCTTACCTTCGTCCATTGCGGCGCGGTACTCTTTGACCATGAGGTCACCAGTACCGGCAGGCAATGCGCCTTGAGTTTCTAATTTATCAGCATACAGCTTGCGTGTGCCAGGATGTGCGGCAATGATTTTGTACATCAAGGGCTGTGTCATTGCAGGCGTATCTTGCTCGTTGTGACCTAATTTACGGAAGCAGATGATGTCAACCGCAACGTCCTTATGGAACTTCATGCGGAACTCAACAGCTAACTTAGTCGCCAACACTACAGCTTCAGGATCGTCGCCATTCACGTGCAATACCGGAGCATCCACAATCTTCATGATGTCCGTGCAATACAAGCTTGAACGCAAGTCACGTGGATCTGAGGTCGTGAAACCAATTTGGTTATTAATCACAATGTGCATTGTGCCGCCCGTGGAATAACCGCGAACTTCTGACATTGCTAATGTTTCTTGCATCACGCCCTGACCTGCAATCGCAGCATCACCGTGAACCAACACTGGCATCACTTGCATACCCAACATATCGCCGCGACGCTCCATACGAGCACGTGCAGAACCCTCAACTACTGGGTTAACGATCTCTAAATGGGATGGGTTAAATGCCAATGACAAGTGAACCGGACCGCCAGGAGTAGAAATATCGCTTGAGAAACCTTGGTGATATTTAACGTCACCCGCAGGCAATGTTTCCGGTCCCTTGTGCTCAAACTCAGCAAACAAGTCCTTAGGCATTTTGCCCAAGGTGTTGACCAATACATTGAGACGACCACGGTGAGCCATACCAATCACGATTTCCTGAATACCTTTATTACCTGAGTCACGGACCAACTCATCCATACAGGCAATAAAGCTTTCGCCACCCTCAAGGGAGAAGCGCTTTTGACCAACATATTTAGCTTGGAGGTAACGCTCTAAGCCTTCAGCAGCAGTTACGCGATCCAAGATTTGACGCTTCTCATCCACATTAAATTGTGGGGTTGAGCGAATAGACTCTAATTTTTCTTGCCACCACTTCTTAATCTTCTGGTCGGCAATAAACATAAATTCGACACCGATCGTGCCGCAGTATGTCTCACGCAATGCTTGGAGCAAATCGCGCAAGGACATTTCGTTTTTACCGAAGAATGTATTACTTGTATTGAAGACGATGTCCATATCGCCATCAGTAAAGCCATAGAAAGCGGGGTCTAACTCAGGAATATCCTGGCGCTCAGTCCGCTTTAATGGATCTAAGTTTGCCCAGCGATTGCCCACGTTACGGTACGCGGCAATTAACTGCTGAACAGCAACGCGTTTGCGGCCCATCTCTGAGTCGGCCGAATCAGAAATCGTTCTGATGGGGCCTTGCTTAGCGCGCTCAGCAAATGAAGCAACAATAGGTGCGTGGGCAATGTCCGTTCGAGATGAACCGTCAACCGCAGGCACCTGTTTCACGTTATCGAAATAGTCTCGCCAATGATCAGCTACCGAAGCTGGATCGTGCAAGTAGGATTCGTAGAGTTCCTCTACGTAGGGTGCGTTTCCGCCGAAGAGATAGGAATTATCTCTTTGATCCTGCATCATGATGCTCACCTTTCATCGGGTTTCCCGAATAAAAACTGTGGTTAAAACCATTCGTTACACGGCTCTACCGTTTAGCGAATTGATCTGTGCGAATACTGGTACTACAGGTGTAATTTAACACGAATGACCATTGATACATAAAGGGCTTTCCCTGATTTCAAGGAATTTTGGGGTATCTCCCTATAAAAGAGAATTAATAAGAACTTTCCTACCCCGCTTTAAAGGTCTACCGACAGATTCAAATGAATTTGATTTTTATTCTCTAAATCTTCAAACAATTAAATGAAATTAAGGGAAATATGAAATCAATTACCCCAGAAACGGAATATCTCAGCACTCGGCAAAGCGCCAAGGTTTTACAGGTTTCCCTGGGCACCGTTCAGAAAATGGTGGAATTAGGTGAACTCATTGCCTGGAAAACCCGTGGGGGTCACAGACGTATATTAGCAAGCTCTTTAGAACAGCAATTACAGCGCAGAAAAAGGGCTATGCGTCAAAAGACCACTCAAAACTGCGTTGCCATGGGGATATTTAGAAGATCCGAGAATGGCCAAGAATTATTAGAGTCCATTGCCGATTGGCAGCTCAAGGTAGACATGGAAATGGCGGTAGATAGCCTGGAGGGTCTAATGAAGGCTGTTTCCATAGCCCCTGACCTCATCTTTCTAGACGCACTCATACCGCCGGTTGAGCAAGTCCATTTAATTCATTATCTGAGTAAAAACAGGGATACACAGCGCATACCTATTCTAGTAGATGAAGGTTTTATCAAGCTGCACCCTGGTGTGGTTGCGCTGGCAGATGAGAACTCTGGCGGCAAGCACCCCCTGAGCGAAAGCATCAAACAGGAGCTTGAAAACGGCTTAATTGACCTCAATCCACTCATTATTGGTTACCCCGCAACTAATCCAGTGGCTGGGGGAAACTGGCCTCATGGCAGTCGGCATGAGTTACTAGAACCCCTATTTGTAGAGGCTTTGGCTAGGAAGTGCACTTAGACGAGAATTAAGCTCAAGAAAGGAGCAAATCAAAAGGCCGCTTATAGCGGCCTTTAGTACTAAAGCCAAAAAACAAGGACTTAGATCAAATAGCTACTACGATCTCTGTCTTCAATCCACTTTGGCGCCTTACCTCTACCAGTCCAGGTTTCGCCTGTAGATGGATTGCGGTATTTAGGAGCCACTTTACCGCCAGCACTCTTTGCGCCGGCTTTACGGCTAAATAGATCGGATGCAGTTAAGCCATATTGCTCAATAATGACTTTGGCCTTGGCAATGCCATCAGCTTTTTCATGGGCAATTGCTTCTTTAATCTGTTTATCCAACTGCTCGCGTTGGGCTAAAAGCTCTTTATAAGAAGACATATTCTTTTTACTCTCCGAATAATAGGTTATTTTATAGGGCTTATCTAAGCCATATCAGATGATTATATATAAATTAATTAATCAGGCAATATATATTATTCAGAATAATGAACTATATTTATTAGGGCTATATCAGTTCAGATTAATAAAAGACATAATCTTTATAAATATTATATTTAATTAAACTGTTTTTGATTTTCTGAGCATAAATGTACCGCTGGATTTAGCAGTTATCTCCCCCGCTTCATTCAAAACAATGGCTTCGCAGTAGTTAATCGTCTTTCCGGGCTTGAGGATAGTGCCCTCCACCACGATTTTGCCGGTACTGGGACGCAAGAAGCTGACCGACATATCAATCGTCATGGCCCCCAAGGGAATGTCGGAAATGCTCCGAGCTGCAGCCCCCATTGCAAAATCCAGAAGTGTCATGATGACGCCGCCATGGGCAATACCAAAGCTGTTCTCATACTCAGGCTTAAGATCAAGACTGATACGGGACTTACCTCTGTTACGGGGTATCCCATGCGTGCATAGGGCGCAATGATTTTGCGTGCGTGCTCTAGGTTATCTTTGAGGTCGCACTTATTCAGAAGAATGTGCAAACCAATTTGATTGGTTTCTGCAGCAACAACAGCTCTTCCTAAAAGATCAGGTGAGAAGGCGGGTTGCGTAGCCAGCACGACTAGTATTTGATCAACATTTGAAGCAATCAATTTGCTTTTAAAAGCGTCGGATCGATAGAGTAAATTTTCTCGTGGCTCAATGCGCACAATGCGCGCTTGATCTGCTGAGGTCATCTCCAGCAACATGCGATCACCTACTGCGCCAATATGCTGCTTCGCTGGAGTGCTTACCTGAATCAATTCGCCGACAGGAGATTCATTTCCGCACCCATCTTTCACTAAGCGCTGCGCTAAATAATGCCTTCCATAGGAGGCTGTGAGTAGCGCATGAAATTGTTCCATTAGCTAAATATGTTCCAGGTTACTCAGTTAAAACGTTTGAGATTGGCAATACGCAATGGAGCAGGAGGATGCGAGCTATAAAAAGCGGTATAGATCGGATCTGGCGTTAAGGTCGATGCATTATCTTGGTAGAGCTTTACTAAAGCAGAGATCAAATCGCTTGCTGAGGATTTATCTGCAGCAAAACCATCCGCCTCGTATTCATGTTTGCGTGAAGCCAGGCTAGATAGCGGTGTCAGGAAGAAGCTAAAGACGGGTGATACAAGTATGAAGAGAGCTAATGCCAGGCCACCGTTATAGCCATTGGGGTTGGGCATTACGCCTAGGTCGCTGTAGAACCAAGGCTGAGTACTAATCCAGCCCAAGAGTGCAAAGGTAGCGAAGCTCAAGGCAAAAGAAACCAGTAGACGTTTACGGATATGGTTGCACTTGTAATGTCCCAGCTCATGAGCTAGTACAGCCTCCACTTCGCCGGGATTGAGTTTCTCGATCAAGGTATCAAAAAAGACAATGCGCTTGGCTTTACCCATGCCGGCAAAAAATGCATTGCCATGGGCGCTACGTTTGCTGCCATCCATAACAAACAGGCCTTGGCTTGCAAAATCACAACGTGTTAACAGGGCTTCGATTTGAGTCTTTAGTGCGCCTTCTTCTAGCGCTTGAAACTTATTAAAGATGGGCGCGATAAAGGTTGGAAATATCCACTGCATTAACAAGCTAAAGGCGGTAAGAACGCCCCAAGCCCATAGCCACCAGAAGTCACCTGCCTGAGCCATTAAGCTCAGAATGACCCAAAGGAGTGGAACGCCAATTGCGCCGCCCACACCTAGGCCCTTAAACATATCACTAAAGAAGAGTTTGGCATTCATGCGGTTAAAACCAAAGCGCTCTTCTAGGTAAAACTGTTTGTACCATGAGAAGGGTAGGTCAATAATTCCGGAGATCAAGACAATGGATATCAATAGGGCCATTTGCTGTGCAATGCCTTCTCCCAATAGTTGCAGAAGAGAGAAATTCAAAATCTGCAAGCCACCTAAGAGTGTGAAGCCCATCAAGACAATTGCGCTGAAGCCATTCTCTAAAATACCTAGGCGTAGTTTGGCAATCGTATAGTCGGCAGCCTTTTGATGTTCAGCTAAAGAGATCTGAGAAGCGAACTCAGCAGGAACAACATCGCGGTTAATGGCGACGTGACGAATTTGGCGTTGAGATAACCAGTGGCGTAGACCAAAGCTGGCGATGAAGGCGGTTAGAAAAACAATTGTGAAAGTCATTGGGGCATTATAGAAGCGCTGTAAGTAGATTGTGTGGACTATTATGCAATCTATCAATGCGCATTATTGGCGCCAAATTTAGTGCATGTAGACTAGTAATTTAGAGGGGTGGATAGAAATGCAGTCAACTCATATTATTGCCATTCGGCATGGTGAAACAGATTGGAATGCGCTTGGCCGATATCAAGGTCAGACGGATGTTCCTTTAAATGAAGCTGGTCTAGCGCAGGCCAAACAAGCTGCCGTATTTTTGCGTGATAAAACTATTCATGCCATCTATACAAGCAATCTCAGTCGCGCCTCCCAGACTGCCTCAGAGATCGCTCAGCTTCGCAATGAGCAGCTCAGAATTATTCCCGAGCTTCGAGAGCAACATTATGGTGTTTTTCAAGGGTTGACTGGTGCTGAGGTTAAGGAGCGTTGGCCAGATGCACATCAGAAGTGGCACGATCGTGTGCCTGAGTTTGGCCCAGAGGGTGGCGAAACTCGCAATGAATTTAAAGAGCGGTGTATTAAGGCGCTAAAGCAGGTTGCAATGCAGCATCCTGGAGAGGTCTTGGCTGTAGTTTGTCATGGCGGAGTTCTGGATTGCTTGTATCGTGAGGCCACCAAGCTCCCAATGGATGTTGCGCGTACATGGCCATTGGAGAATGCGGCCATGAATCATCTTCGGTATGATGAAAATGGATTTTCGTTAGTGGACTGGGGCAATGTATCTCATCTTGACCAGGCTGGCCGAGATGAAATGAAGGAATGCTTTCCTGGGCCATAATGTATCAACGTAATTATTTATCTGGGGTTGATAATGAATCTGTTTTATAAAATAAGTTCTATTCCAGTAGCTATTTTGCTTGGGTTAGTCAGTGCTGCCTCTTATGCTGGAACTGTCACTGTCATTACTTCTTTTTCAAAAGAAATCACCCAGGTTTATAAGACTGCATTTGAGAAGGCCAATCCCACTATTAAGCTGGAGATTCTCAATAAGAACACTGTTCAAGGCATTGCCTATGTTCGCGAGTTGCCGGTTGGTCAGCGCCCAGAAATTTTTTGGGCATCCGCACCGGATGCGTTTGAGGTGCTAGCCGGTCAAAATTTATTGCTCAATGTGAGTGATCAGGCAAATAAGTCAGTTCCAGCTAAGGTCGGGAATTATCCCATTAATAATCCACAGGGTTTGTATTTGGGGCAAGCTTTGTCTGGGTATGGTTTGATGTGGAATACCCGTTATCTTGGCGCCAATAAAATTCCCACCCCAAGCCAGTGGGTTGATCTAACTAAGCCAGTTTATTTCAATCATGTCGCTATCAGCTCCCCATCTAGATCAGGTACCACTCATTTAACTGTTGAGACTATATTGCAGGGTGAGGGTTGGGATAAGGGTTGGAGTCAGTTGCTACAAATTGCAGGCAATAGTGCTGCGATTACTGAAAGAAGTTTTGGGGTGCCTGATGGTGTTAATAACGGTCAATTTGGCGTAGGCCTGGTCGTTGATTTTTTTGCTTTAGCCAGTAAGGCTGGTGGCTTCCCGGTTGACTTTGCTTATCCTAATGTCACTGCAATTGTGCCGGCTAATATTGGCTTATTTAGTGGCAGCAAAAATTCTGAAGAGGCTAAAAAATTCATAGCCTTTAGTGTTTCCCCAGAGGGGCAAGCTTTGCTTTTGGACCCCAAGATTTCTCGCCTCCCTGTTTTGCCATTAAGTAGTTTTTCCAATAAAGTACCGGCTGGATACCCCAATGCATTTGATATTGCTAAACGTGCAAAAGTGAACTTCAATTCGGACTTATCTGAAGAGCGTTATAACGTTGTTTCTTCCATGTTTGATCAAACAATTACATTTCGTCATAAAGATTTGCAGGCGGCAACTAAGGCTATTCATGAAGCAAGCGCAGCGTTGGCAAAAAAACCATCTGCACAAGGTCAGGCACTTCTGAAGCAAGCGCAGGATCTAGCATTTACTCCAATAGTCACTTCAAGCTTGGTCGGCAACAAAAATTTCCTAGCTTTATTTGCTACCAGCAAAAAAGATGCGGCGGCTAATAAGGAGATTTCAGGGTTGGAAGATCGCTGGAATGTGCAAGCAAAAGAGCATTATGCAAAGGCAAAAAGTTTTGCTGAGCAAGCCTTGGCTTTGGCTAAATAACTGTAGATTAGCTGATGAGTTTTAGAGAAATTAAGCTAGGCGTTTGGGTTGCTGGAGGCCTGGTCTTTAGTTTTTTATTGCTATTTCTGTTGCTTCCGGTAGCACGCGTTTTTTATACAGCCTTTATCGATGGTGATGGCGGTTTTACTCTGCATCATTTCACCGCGTTTTTTGCCCAAGGCTTGATGAAGGAATCATTCTTCAATAGCTTATATGTAGCCAGTATGTCCGCTGTGATGGCGGCAATTCTTGCTGTTCCATTAGCCTACTTTACGGTGCGCTTTCAGTTTCGAGGCGCCCTCATTATTCAGACTCTTGGTGTTTTGCCATTAATCATGCCTCCATTTGTTGGGGCTGTAGCTATGCAGTTAATTTTTGGCCGATCTGGCTCCATTAATCTATTGCTTAAAGAGTATTGTGGCTTCACCATTCCTTTGATGGATGGGCTTAATGGAATTATTTTTGTTGAATCTATCCACTACTTTCCATTCATTTTGATGAATCTTACCGTTGCGCTCAGAAATATAGATGGCGCTATGGAGGAGGCGGCCCTGAATTTGGGTTGCACAGGTTGGCGCCTCTTTTGGCGGGTGATATTCCCGCTGGGGATGCCAGGCTTTATCGCAGGCGCATCACTTGTTTTTGTAAAGGTGTTTGATGATCTGGGTACGCCTCTGGTGCTTGGGCAGACGAATATGCTTGCCCCACAGGCTTACTTACGCATTACTCAGGTAGGTCTTGAAGATCCCTTGGGCTATGTCATTAGTGTCATCATGATACTTTTTTCAATTTTAGCTATGGCGCTATCCGCCAGAATGTTGGCTAATAAGGACTACTCCACCACTCAAAAAGGCGGCTCTAGCATTGAAAAGCGGAAGCTCTCTTTTTGGTCTGCAGTATTTATATATGGTTGGATTTTTGTAGTTCTGATGATTGCGTTGGCGCCGCATTTTGGAGTTTTGCTACTGTCTTTTGCGAAGGTATGGAGCTTTGCTCCACTCCCTGACGGTTATACGCTTGCGCACTACGAGACCATCTTTAGTGGCTCGAGTGAGATGATTCGCAATACATTGGTTTATTGTGGCTTGGCTGCCGGCCTTGATGTGGTTCTTGGTGTGACTATTGCTTACCTGATCTTTCGCACTAACTTGCCATATCGAAAATCATTAGATTGGATGGCAACCGCATCTTTGGCAGTGCCTGGTATTGTCTTGGCAATCGGTTATTTACGGCTTTTCAAGGGCGTCTCTTTGCCTGGCACTGATGTTTTGCTCACCAGCACTTCGTTGATGATTATTTTGGCTTATGCAGTAAGGCGACTGCCTTATGCCTTGCGCTCTTGTGTTGCTGCATTACAGCAGGTTCATATCTCTCTTGAAGAGGCTGCAGAATCCTTGGGTGCTGGTAAAACACGAACTATCCAAAGAATATTAGTACCCTTGATGGCTGGTGGAATCTTGGCGGGATTTGTTACTAGCTTTATTACTGCAGCTGTTGAGCTTTCTGCAACCCTGTTGCTGACTTCAACTGAGGCTCAGGCACCAATGAGTTACGGCATTTATCTTTTCATGCAAAGCGCTGCAGGTCGTGGGCCTGGTGCGGCATTGGGAGTATTGGCTATTATTGTTGTGGCCTTGGGAACCTATTTTTCGCACGTTATTGTCGAGAGGATCGATAAGAGCCATTCCGCTCAAATCAATTCATCTCAACACTAGAAATAATATTAGATCGAGTAATCAATTTAGAGCCTATGAAAAAAGTATCTGTTCAGTGTGAAAATATCAAGCTCTCCTACGGGCCCACCGAGGTCTTAAAGGATATTAGTCTTGAAATTAAGCCGGGAGAATTTTTTGCGTTACTAGGGCCATCGGGATCGGGTAAATCCAGTCTATTAAGGTTGATTGCTGGATTTAATCAGCACCAAGCGGGTAGATTGTTGGTAGATGGCAAGGATATCAGCTCCAAAGCACCCTGGGAAAGAAATATCGGGATGGTCTTCCAGAGTTATGCCCTGTGGCCTCATCTTTCCGTTTGGGATAACGTCGCATTTGGTTTGGTGGAGCGCAAGACTCCAAAAGAAATTATTCGGTCCAAAGTAAGTGCAGCGCTAGATCAGGTTGGCTTATTGGAGTTTGCGCAGCGCAAACCAAATCAATTGTCAGGCGGACAGCAGCAACGTGTTGCACTTGCTAGAACTATTGTGATTGAGCCTCAAGTACTGTTGTTGGATGAGCCTCTATCCAATCTAGATAAAACTTTGCGGGTACAAATGCGTCAAGAGCTCCTGTCAATGCAAAGGCGACTCGGTTTGACCACTATTTTTGTGACGCACGATCAAGAAGAGGCGATGACGACGGCAGATCGAATGGCTGTTTTAGAACAGGGTGTGCTGCAGCAGGTGGGAACCCCGACGGAACTGTATGACAATCCTATTAACCCCTTTGTAGCTAGCTTCGTTGGTAGCATGAATTTTATCGACTCTAAAGTTAAGGGTGTGCGCCAAGATGGCTTGGAATTATTTTCTGACAGCCTTGGAGATTTTTTTGTTGCCACATCAACTCATAGGCAAGTTGGGGATCATGTGCAAGTTAGCTTTAGGCCGCAAGCAATTGAGATATGTCAATCTAGTAGATCAAATTTGGATGAAGGGATTATTTTCTCCGGGATAGTTTCTTCTAGTGAATTTCTTGGGCAATGTACTCGCTACAGCATTAAAGTTGGCAATGTTGAATTGGTTGTTGATCACCCCCACAAAATTGGCTTAAAGCCATTTTCAAAAAATGCGCAAGTTATGCTGACACTCAAGCCCTCGGAGATGAAAATCTTTTAATGGCCAAATGATTTGCTGGTAGCATGCACCACTCTAGCTGGTGGATAACTTATTCCGGCACATAAAAAGAAATTATTTACATAATGAATGCAACAAATACAAAGACACCCCCAGTCAATGAGCACCTAATTTGGGTGGATATGGAGATGTCAGGTCTAGACCCTGAAAAAGAGCGTATTTTGGAAATTGCAGTGATCGTGACCGACGCACACCTCAATACGATTGCTACCGCTCCAGTTTGGGTGGTTCACCAGGATGACGCCTTGTTGGATGCGATGGATGCTTGAAATAAGGGTACCCATGGACGCTCTGGCCTCATTGATAAGGTTAAGGCTTCAACAACAGATGAAGCTACTGCTGAGGCTGAGTGCATTGCTTTCTTAAAAAAATACATCAAACCTGGAATTGCGCCAATGTGTGGCAATACGATTGGTCAGGATCGACGTTTTATGGCGAAGTACATGCCAAAACTAGAGGCATTCTTTCATTATCGGAATATTGATGTTTCCACCCTCAAAGAGCTCTGCAAACGCTGGCATCCTGAATTGGTGAAGGGATTTACCAAGAAGCAGGCTCATACCGCCTTGGCAGATATTGAGGAATCCATTGAGGAGCTCAAGTACTACCGAGAAAAGTTTATCGTGCCTTTACCGGAGCAAAGGGAATAAAAAAGGGTCTAGTAATGAACTGACCCACAAAAGTTGGACACCCAATCCAACTTTAAAGGGTCAGTCTCATGTCCAAATACAGCAAAGACTTCAAGCTAGAGGTCATCAATCACTACCTGTCAGGCAAAGAAGGATTTACAGC
>NZ_JAYGQU010000027.1:0-22350 GCF_035012985.1 Polynucleobacter sp. MG-28-Ekke-A2
AGAGATGGACGATGCCGATTCGGAACTGGAGAGCAGCGCTCAATCGATTTGATATAGAATTTGGTGAACGCATCAGCGCTCACCAATAGCCCCGCGGTGAACTTACACAGAAATATTTACAGGGTCCGATTCATCAATCAATATTTTGCTTTTGCATTTAATCCTTTTAAGAATGTTTAGTATTTTGAAAAACCAAACTTCTCGTGTTATTAAATTTCCCCTCTTTGCGGCCCTACTCCTCTCTGCTCTTCCTGTAAAAGCGCAAGTAGACGCAGGTGCCTTGCAACGGAATTACCAACGCCAGCTGACAGAGCCTAATTCACAACTTCCGAAAGTTACGGTACCCGATGCCAAGCCATCTGAAACAGTCAAAGATAAAGGGCCTCGCTTTACTGTTCGTCAATTTATCTTAGAGGGGGTTAAGGCGATTCCAGAGGAAAAAGTTCAAGAAGTTCTCAAGCCATGGTTAGATCAATCCGTTGATTTTGATGAGCTACAGAATGCTTGTGATGCCATCATGGAGCTCTATCAGAAAAACGGACTGAATGCTCAGGCTTTATTACCCCCCCAGAAAATCAGTCAAGGCCAAGTGCGTATTCTGATTACAGAGGCAAAACTGGGCAGTGTAATAATCAACCAACCCGATGGCCCAACTCGCTTTTCGCCTGAAGAGGCCAAAAAATACATTACCAATAAAAATCCAATCGGCGAGTTACTCAATAACGATAAACTGCAGAATTCTTTAATTTTGCTTAAGGAAACGCCTGGTTTAGTCGTGCGCAGCAGTCTAGAACCGGGTGATAACGATGGAGAAGTTAGCGTAAAAATGGACCTGAGTGATGACCGGTTAGCCACTGAGCGCTTGGAAATCAATAACTATGGCAGCCGCTTGACTGGTGCAAATCAGGCTGTAGCAGGATTACAGCTCTCGGACCCCCTCGGCATTGGCGATCAAGCAGGCCTTAGCGTCATTAGCTCTGTAGGCTCTCAGTTTGGTCAGGTCACTTATTTGGCGCCAATCGGTTACGACGGATTTAAGGCTGGGGTCAATGCCACCTACCTAAATTACACCAATGTGAGCAACTATAAATACCCCAACGGAGGTTATGGCACTGCTTGGACGGCAAGCCCGAACGTGACATACCCCCTAATACGCTCAGAGCAAACCAATGTCAGCCTGAATGCAGGCTACTTTCTGAGCTACTACACCAACTACAATATCACCGGTAACACAGTCAGCAGTGCCTACAGTACTAACTCGGCGACCTTTGGCTTATCTGCCAATCATGCCGATAGCTTTGCGGGTGGCGGATCTTCATCGGCATACCTGGTTGCAGAGAGTGGTAACGTGGCTATTTCCCCAACGAGCCCCTCAAATTATGGGGTCTACATCCCAAACAGTTACAACAAGTTGAACTTCACGCTAAGTCGTAGTCAACAATTAACTGAAGATGGGTTGAATGCGGCGACTCTGGTTGTGAATGGTCAATTTGCATCTTCCAACCTAGTGTCCTCTGAGTTGTTCTATCTAGGTGGCCCGCAGGCTGTCCGAGCGTATCCAGTTGCGCAAAGTGGCGGCGCACAGGGTGGTGTAGCTAGCCTCGATATCAATCATAAATTGTGGGACAACTACACGATTTCAGCCTTTTACGACTATGGTCTTGTGCAGCAATATCGCACTAACGCTGCCTATACAGCTCTAAAAGGTTTAACAAACGCTAATAACACCTACTCACTCAGTGGTACTGGCTTAAGTCTGAAATGGAACTCTGGGGGCTGGGCCTTACTTGGCATGGTTGCTTGGGCTATAGGTAAAAACCCACTGTATAACTCTAGCGGACAAGCAGTCAATGTGGATAGCACTACTACTAAGCCCTTGGGATGGTTTAGTGCAGCTTATAACTTCTAGGCTTAAGTTCAGTTTATTTAAGCTGTAGCTTGCTTAAAGCTTATTCGCAATAGCAATCTGTACTAAGTCTGCAATGCTATCAACTTCCATTTTTTTCATGACATTGGCCTTAAAGATCTTAACCGTGGCGGGAGTAATAGCCAGTTCCTCGGCAACTTCTTTACTCATTTTTCCTTGGACTAGCAGCGCGAAAACCTCTTTCTCTCTGTAGGTCAAGCGGGCGTATGCCTCTAATGAGGCCCGCTGAGAACCGCGGGTTTTTTCTTTTTCAAGTTCTAAATTTAGGGCAGCCTCTACAGCTACAAGCAATTGATTAAGTGGAAAAGGCTTGAGAAGGAAGTCACTTGCGCCATTTTTCAAACCCTGAATGATGTCGACCTTTTCACTATCCCCGCTAATAAAGATAATGGGGATACTTTCACGCTTAATCATTAATTCTTGCTGCAGCTGTAAGCCAGTCATCCCCGGCATGCTCATGTCTAACACTAAAACAGCAGGAGAAGTCAGCGGAGAATGGTTCAAAAAAAGCTGTGCTGACTCAAAAGCATGAATTTCATGGCCGGTCCTTGCAAAGGCCCTCTCGAGGGAGACCCTCATAGAGTCATCATCATCAACAATGTAAATGTGGCAATTTGTTTGCATACGCTCATTCTACTATTTCATTTAGTGAAAATAGGACTTGCGTACTTCAGATTACTGCTGGGTATTAAAGAGTTCCAAATTTGTTGGGACAGGCAACAATGGTAAATGGAGCGTAGTTTTAGCGCCCCCCTCTTTTTGATTGCGAATTTCCAATTTCCCGCCATGGTTCTCTAAAATGGTCTTGCTCAACCAGAGCCCTACACCCATGCCATCCTTCTTAGTCGTTTGATATAAGCTGGGGCCTTTTTTCAAGAACTCCTCTGGAAAGCCGGGTCCATTATCCTTAAACTCAATCATGATCTCTTGATCCTTGTGAATCAGGTTAATCATGATTTTGCGATTTTCGCTAAGCTGCTGTAGGGCCTCTATTGCGTTATTAATAGCGTTTAGCACCACCATCTGAATTTGCCCAATATCTCCTTTGATTTTGCATCCTGGAGGAATGATTGCCTCAAGGGCAACCTCATGCTCAATGAGCTCCTTATGGAGTAATTTACAAACATCATTAATTGTTATAGAAAGATCAAATTCCTCAAAGGCCTCCTCACCATAAACAAAGAGTTTGCGTAGCCGCGCAACTACCCCACCCGCCCTTTGACTATCCGCCAAGATGGACTGAGTTAACTCATTACAGCGCTCCAATTGATCTTCTAGGTTAAGGGCTTTCATACTGGCAAGTTCTATTTGCAAGAGCTCAGCAGTCAGGCTGATTGCCCCAAGCGGATTATTAATTTCATGGGCAATAGAGCGCATCATATTTCCCATGCTATTGGCTTTAAAAGCGGTCGTCATCGACTTCAACAGTCTATTTTTCTCCCTAATCGTTTTCTTCAAGGAGGCATTGAGGTCTTCAACCTCTTTTAGTCTCTCTAGCTCTTGCTGGGCCGCATGAATCTCAATGGCCTGTTCAATATTCTGCTTTTCAATCTCTTTTTTGCTAGTCAGGTCAGCAACTACCCCTTCCCAAAGAGTCAAGCCACTCGATAGCATTCTCGGTATTGCTTCAAATTCAAACCAATAAGTCCGTCCTTGAATGAGCATGCGGCCTTGCCAATTAAATGGGCGCTTTTCCCGGATACATTCCAAATAAAGACTAATGAAATGTTCATACTCCTCAGGATGAAGGCGGCTAAAGGTGATATTGGGGTCGGCTAATGCAGCCTCCTTCACCATATCAAACATCTTTAAGAAACGCTTACTTAAGAAGGTAAACCGCATGCTATTACTAGCAGTTACCTCCATTGCATAGGTGCCCATCGGGATATTTTCTGTAAGGCTTAATGCAAGGCCTTCAGTCAATTTTCTCTGTGTCAAATCTAGAAAAGATAGACATAAAGAACCCTGCACAACAGTAGCGCTAATCATCACATCTAAAATCTGGCCAGATTTTGCCTTGATCATGGATTCTCTGGGGGGAAGATCCTGATTATTCCCTACCGTCTTGGGCAAAACCTCATTCCACCAAGCCAGCACTTGGTCACGATAAGCAGTATTTGGGTAAACCAATCTAAACCAATCAGAAATAGTCGGTAGATCGCCAATCTGATATCCAAAAATCTCCGTGAATTTAGCATTCACGAATAAAGTTTTACCGTCTCGGTCCAGACTGGTCCACATATGGGGAATCGGCAGCTCTCGTAAAATTTTTACGGTTTCTTGTTCAAGCACGAGGTTGTCGGCTAGTGCATTTTTTAAGGGACTTAAATCCGTGAGAACTCCCTGATAAAAAAGAGAGCCTATTGCGGGTGGCTTAATCGTGGCCTCAAAAGAAATATGTCTTAATTCACCACGACAATACGCCATACCCTCCCAGTAGATATCTTTACGCGCTTTGACGCAGGCTTGTAGTTGAGCTAAAAAGCGAGTTTGGTCTGGTTGAGGGATTAAATCCAAGAAGGCTTTTGAATGGGAGAGAATTGCGTCTCTATCTAGATCCATGAAGTACAAAAATCGTTCGGAGACAAAGCAAAATCGGGGGGCTACAGTGGCACCTAAAATCCCCTGACGAACTAGATTAGTAGGGATTTTGATCTCGAAAGCAGCGCTCGGAATATCTTGATTAAACGGCGCCTTTTCGACAATCCACTTGCGCAATAGGTAGCTGAAATAGCTTAAAGCAGCAATCGCAAGTAGGATGAGCAAAATTTCCATAGTCAAAATACTAAATACCCATTCTCCGCGAGGCGATTAGATCACAATATCTTTTAATCCCTTGCTACCAGGTGGGCTGATTGGGGGCTCGCTGGGTGCTGGAGCAGCAGGTTGATGTGCCTTAGCTGCCTCTATTAGAGTGCGTTTCATTGCCTCAGCACTACCAGCCAAACTAAACCGCGCTACTGTAAAGGCGCCATTGGATAAAGGAAATGCAAACCCAATTACTTCTGCATTTTTACTGGCTTCCAATACTAGGTTAAAGGGTACGAGTATCTGAAAAACAGTACCGTTGATTTTTGCGCACTCCACAGAGATAGGTCCACTAACAGCACCACTATTGACTAAAGCATAATATTTTTCCCCAGGCTTACAATCAAAATTTTGGTGCACATAAAATAAGCAAGAATCTCTACTACAAAAAAGGCCAAAAGAAGAGCCCGAGTCATTAGCAGTATGAGCCTCAGTAGTATTGTTAGTAATATCAACTATCCAATTTTTATAAGCTACAGATTCTGCGGCTATTGCGCAAGACTGGCCAACAAATAAGAGACAAAGTATCAAAATTATGCTCGTCAGTGACGCTTTTATGACCCCACAAAAAAAGAGTGCTAGCTTTTTGAAAACATCGTTTTGCATAAAACCTCGTTATTTATTGGTAATTTACTCAGTATTCTCACTATTCTCAGTATAAGTGCACTATATACCGCCTTTTATTTTGAGTTCAAATATGGGGTGACTAGCTACTTTGCGGGAAAATAAGCTCTGTATGCTTTAGCCAATCCTCCAGCATCATCACCGGAATTTGAGCTTCATAAACAAGCTCTTTTAATATTCCTCGAATCTTGAATAAACCGTTTAGCCTATGAAACAGAGGCACGTCGATTTTGATCTGATTTCTTAATAAAGGTTAAGATTTAGTATGAATTTAACCGTCAGCGCCCCAATTGCCTTTGATTACCCTCAGCAAGATGCTGCTGGGGTTACTTGTACTGCCAAGGCTTGGGCCAAGACTCCACCGCAGCTTCATGGCTCTGAAAAGGCTGCTGTGATTGCACGCATCAAGCAACTCTTGATTGAAAAAGATGCAGCCTTAATCGCTCACTACTATGTCGATGGCGATATTCAAGATTTAGCATTTGAGACTGGTGGTTTTGTAGCTGACTCTTTAGAGATGGCCCGCTTTGGCAAAAATCACGCTGCCAAGAATTTAATCATCGCTGGTGTGCGTTTCATGGGTGAATCTGCAAAAATACTTAGCCCTGAAAAACGCGTGTTCATGCCCGACCTCGATGCAACCTGCTCGCTTGATCTTGGTTGCGATGCTTCAGACTTTGCAGCATTTAGAGCGGCGCATCCTGATCGCGTTGTCGTGGTGTATGCAAATACCAGCGCTGCAGTCAAAGCCCAAGCCGATTGGATGGTAACCAGTTCTTGTGCTTTAGCGATCGTGCATCAACTCAAAGTTGAAGGCAAAAAAATATTGTGGGCACCCGATCGTCATTTGGGTCGCTACATTCAAGAGCAAACCGGTGCAGATATGCTGTTATGGAATGGTGCTTGCATTGTTCATGATGAATTTAAAGCTGTGGAGCTTGAACTTTTGAAGGCCGCCCACCCCAACGCAATGATCTTGGTTCACCCAGAGTCCCCGCAAGCAGTCGTTGACCTTGCAGACGTTGTAGGCTCTACTTCTGCCATGATTAAGGCTGTGGTTGAAGGCACTGCTACTGAGTACATTGTTGCTACTGATAACGGCATCTTGCATCGCATGCGTCAGCTAGCCCCAAATAAGAAACTGATTGAAGCGCCAACTGCTGGCAATAGTGCAACTTGTAAAAGTTGTGCGCACTGCCCTTGGATGGCCATGAATGGCCTACAAGGAATTTTGAATTGCCTAGAAAACAAATCTGGTGAAATCTTCATCGAAGAACCTATTCGCGTTGAGGCTTTAGGTTGCATTGAGCGCATGCTCGACTTCACCAAAAACCATCCTGACCTTTTAGCTAAAGCGCAGCATGGCTTTGTAAAAAATATTGGCGCCGCTTAATTTTTATATTGATATATGTTTGAATACAACGAAACCTTAGAGCAAGCTCGCCAACGAAATATTCATGATGCGCTCATGGAAGATATTGGCACTGGTGATTGGACTGCAAAGCTCGTTCCAAGCAAACCAGTAAAGGCGCAGCTCATTGTCCGTCAAGAAGCTGTACTTTGTGGTGTGGATTGGTTTGAAGGCACACTCAAGAAGCTTGATCCCAACTCCAAAGTAACTTGGCATTACCTAGAGGGCGACATGATGAAACCCGATACCAAGGTTTGCGATATTGAAGCTGACTCACAAGCCCTGCTCTCTGCTGAACGTACTTGTATTAATTTCCTACAAACGCTTTCTTGGACAGCTAGCATTACACGTCAGCACGTTGATGCAATTGCAGGTGCTAGCCCGAATCCAAAGGGCTGCGCGGTATTGGATACACGTAAAACCGTTCCGGGATTACGTCAGGCTCAGAAGTATGCAGTGCTCGTTGGTGGCGGGAAAAATCAACGTTTAGCACTGTGGCACGGCATTTTGATTAAAGAGAATCATATTGCTGCTGCTGACAGTGTTACGGCAGCCTTAAAGAATGCTCAAGCACTTAATGCTGGAGTGGATATTCAGATTGAAGTAGAAAACTTTGCCGAACTTGAAGAAGCTTTAGCTGCGGGTGCGAAAAGTATTTTGATTGATAACTTCAATACCGATCAAATGAAGCAAGCTGTTGCCATTACCGCTGGACGTGCTTTGCTGGAAGCCTCTGGTGGTATCAACCTAGATCAAATGCGCGCCATTGCAAGCACTGGCGTTGATCGCATCTCCCTTGGAAAACTCACCAAGGATGTGAATGCGGTTGATTTCTCGATGCGGATTTTGTAGCAATTTGGTTATACCAATAGCACTTGAATACCCTTAGTTTCAATTAGCTGAAGTAGCTTGGCAGCGGCACCGCTAGGGTGTTTTCCAGAACCTGTCGACTCCCATTTTTGAACTGTAGAGACACTTACATTTAGTAGTGAGGCAAAAATGGATTGACTCATTCTTGCTTGATGAATGCGTATATCCGTCACTTTTTTAGGTGTAAATAATGGTGGCTTTTCTAAGCAAAGGGTCTTCATTTTTGCATAATCATGCTTAGTTAAAAGACCGTGCTCCTCCAATGCCTGCGCCATTTCCAATAGCTCGTCAAGCACCCTTCTATCTTCAGATTTTAATTTTTTACTCATTGCAATTTAGCTCCTTCAATATCCCAGCCCTAACTAGTACCCGCAATCTATTTTTATCTGCCTTTTC
Organism: Polynucleobacter sp. MG-28-Ekke-A2; assembly: GCF_035012985.1. Taxonomy (NCBI): domain Bacteria; kingdom Pseudomonadati; phylum Pseudomonadota; class Betaproteobacteria; order Burkholderiales; family Burkholderiaceae; genus Polynucleobacter; species Polynucleobacter sp. MG-28-Ekke-A2. Next base: position 8,037 of record NZ_JAYGQU010000027.1, read on the forward strand.
GAATGACTTAGCAATAATCGTTGCCGCCTCTTGCTCCACATTACTAAAGTCAGAGCCGGGATAACTCTTTTCCCTGCCAACGATAAAAATAATTGCTTCCTTGTTTTTCTTGGCAACAATAGTGCGAATGCCCCCGCTTTTGCCCTGACCTGGAAGTGGGATTCTCTTTTTACATACCCCACCACCTAAGTCAGCCTCATAAACTCCTCGCTCAATCTCTCTAGCAGCATTACAAAGTTCTATAGCTCCAATAATTTTTCTTGCCCAACGATCGAATGTTTTTGTTTTTAAGACTATTTTCATAGTCGAGATTTTAATGTATAGCACTCAGTGCTATAACATTGTATCCGACAATGAATTAGGGTTGCAAGTAACCGGCATTTATAGAAGAATTCCGTGCAAATCTATAGAGTTAAATGACACAAGCTATGCGCGCCATGTGAGAAGCCTGGTATCTACAACGCGAGAGGGAAGATGAAAAACAAAACTACAAGCCCCTATGATGTGGCAGAACATTTGCGCACACCCCAGGAGATGGCCCTCTATCTTCAAGCATGCATTGAGGAATCAAATGGAGATGTTGAATTTATAGCAAGGGCTTTGGACGATATAGCTAGAGCCCAAGACACAATCCTGAAACCCAATGGGCCAGGGTGCCCTGGGATTTAATACATTACTTACGCTTGCGAGCAAACGCACTAAATTACCCTTCCCTACCCTTATATATAACCTGCTTCTCCAGGGCGTTGCGAATAAATTCAATATTGTTTCGCAGGCTATAACAATCCGCAGTTGCTAGCTTGGCCGCCTTCGAGCCAAGCACCCTTCGCTCCATCTCATTAAGTACCTCAATATATTCACTGCGACGATTAGGGTCAAAGGTTTGAATCGTGTTCTGCTCAAATTTATCCAGCTCTTTATAAATTGAGTTAATTTGCTTCTTAGCAAGATTAGTTCTGTAAGTCGGTATTGACTTAATGACTGGGTAAGCAAAAGCAGCAAAGGGAAGCAAGAGGAAGAACATGCGCTCCAAGAACTCGGCGAGCCAAAATGGCAAATACTTCATTAATGTCGGAGTGCCTTTTTCATAGAAGAACTTGGCCTCATCACTCAATGGCGCTTCGGTATTCATATAGGCCGGAAACTCTCCCGCTTTAGAAAAATAGGATTTGTTGCCGTTAATTTCTCGGGCAGCCTCAAGAAATAAAACTTGGATAGCAGGATGCAGGCGGTTATCAATTAAGAGATTGGTGGTCGTGGAGATCAATTGAATAGGATGATCCGGAATATTTTTCCCGAGATCAAAGCCGCCCATGGGCACCGTCACTTCTTCAAAATATGGCAACAAACGGGTATAGGCATCTGCACGCGTGAATGAAGCCAGTTTAATTCCTGGGTTTTTAATGAGTCTTTGTACGTTTGGTGAATCAAAACCATCCACTAAAATAACTGCATCGATTTCACCGCGCACCAAGGCATCAACACCTTCAGCATTGCCAAGTCCGAGTAAATTAGGGGCGTCACCATTCAAGCCATTGAGTTTAAAAATATTCAGCGCCTGAGTACGCGTTCCACTTCCCACCGGGCCTATATTGATTTTGAGTTTGGCTATATCTCTATCGGATATATGAATACTTTCATTAAAAGCGTTCTTACGGTAAAACATCCATACTGGCTCATAGTCAACGCTACCAAGGGATTCCACACCAGAGAGATTGTCTGCTGCAATCATTCCGCCCTGAACAAGGGCCGCTTGGATTAGATCCTTGCGATCAATTAAATGCTGTAGATTTTCTTTAGAGCCATGGGTCTCCACCAGTTCGAGCTTAATTCCCTTTTTCTCAAAATAGGTCTTATATTTTTCACCCAAGACTTTGTAGGAGCCACCGGTACCAGTTGCCATTAATACTTTGTTCGGTGGCGCAGGCTTTGCATACCAAACCAGGATGGATAAGGCAAGAATTAATAAGAAAACAAGTGGCCAGACTTCTCTTAAAGCACTAAACCAATTCTTGATTTCATCTGCTGCCGTTTGATAAACAGCAGAGATATGTTCGCTGACTTCTTCTTTAAAACTGGCCATGAAAATCCTCTTAAGATATGGCTAGCTTATCATCAAAAACCCTGTTTTTAGCAGTTGAAATGGGCTTTTATGTGGTTGAATCGCTCTCAGAGCCCTCGGCTTGAGGGGTCAAGATAGTCGGATAAGAAACTGCCCAAGTACCTGGGTAGTCGCGGCTGTAATGTAGTCCACGACTTTCTCTGCGCATCAAGGCTGAGCGCACGATGAGCTCTGCGCACTCCAAGAGGTTTCTGAGTTCAATTAAATCGCGCGTTACTTTGAAGTTGGCGTAATACTCTTGCACCTCATAGCGCAACAGCTTAATGCGATGTAGGGCCCGCTCAAGACGACGATTGGTTCTCACAATGCCAACATAATTCCACATCAAAGAGCGTAACTCATCCCAGTTATGGGCAATAACAACTTGTTCATCGGCATCTTCAACCTGGCTCTCATCCCATAAAGGAAGAGCAGGCATCACTGGGGTCTTGAGATTGGATATGTCTTCTGCTGCTGCCTTACCAATGACTACGCACTCTAATAATGAGTTGCTTGCCAAACGATTGGCGCCATGAAGACCGGTATAGGTTGCTTCGCCAACTGCGTAGAGGCCAGGCAAATCCGTGCGGCCTTTAAGGTCTGTCACAACGCCACCACAGGTGTAATGCGCAGCAGGCACCACCGGAATAGGCTCCTTGGTGATATCTAAACCGAGACTCATGCAACGCGCATAGATCATCGGGAAATGTTCTTTAATAAAAGCTTCGCCTAAATGTGTAGCATCTAGATGGACATAGTCCAAGCCGTGCTTCTTCATTTCAAAGTCAATAGCACGGGCAACGATATCGCGCGGCGCTAATTCGTGGCGATCATCGTGGTCAGGCATGAAGCGTGTGCCATCAGGCAGTTTGAGCAGACCACCCTCACCGCGCATGGCTTCGGTAATCAGGAATGTACGGTCACTTGGGTGATACAGACATGTCGGATGAAATTGAATAAATTCCATATTGCCTACTCGGCAACCTGCGCGCCAAGCCATAGCAATGCCATCGCCTGTAGCGGTATCGGGGTTGCTGGTGTAGCGATAGACCTTACCAACGCCACCTGTAGCCAATACCACTGACTTTGCTTCGATGGTTTCTACACGATTGTTTTTAATGTCGAGTGCATACACACCATAACAACGATTTGGTTTAGTTCGTTGCGTCTTAGCATCTAGCTGACGATTGGTAATGAGATCAAGCGCAATCCAATGCTCCAAGATCTGAATATTTTTATGCTCTTTGGCTTTATCCAACAGCACTTCATGAATGGCTTTACCAGTAGCATCCGCGGCATGAGCAATACGGCGATGACTATGCCCGCCCTCACGCGTTAAGTGCAAACCCATTGGACCGGATTTATCTTCTGTGAATGGAACGCCTTGATCTACCAACCAACGAATTGCATCAGCGCTTTCTTCGGCGATATAGCGTGCAGTGGATTCCACTACAAGTCCTGCACCTGCGTCTAAGGTATCGGCCACATGAGAATCAATACTGTCATGTTCTTTATCAACGACCCCAACAATGCCGCCTTGTGCCCAAGCTGTAGCAGCTTCTCCTAAGCCCCGTTTAGCCATCAAAATCACTGGCTGAGATTCAGCCATATGGAGGGCAACGGTTAAGCCGGCTAATCCAGCCCCAATAATAAGGACAGGAAGATCGGCGTTTGCAGTGGTATTTAAGGAGGGTTTGGAACTGGCCATAGGGGGTTCATTCTAACTGGCATTAGAAATAGGGGTTGCCGTTAAATTCCTTTGTCACAGGACGCAAAAGGAAGCAATTCGTCTAATTTAGACTCAGAAAGCGACAGAAGACAGTTAGCCACAAAGGTGGGTGGTAGCTCTGGATTATCTATGCACGCGCGCTCCAATCGCGTCAAGAATTGAGCCTGCTCTTCGTCGGAATAACCATTCTCAGCAATTATGGTCTTCACGTAACGACATAAATTCCGCTCTAACATTGGGTACTTGCTGCCTAACCGATAGAGAGCAAAGACTTCACCTTAGCCCTTACTTCAGTGAGGGCCTCAGGATTCACTGTATTTTTATATTTTGCTTTTCTTACTTTCCAATCCAGAGACTTAACTTGGTCAGACAAGATAACAGATTGCACCCCATCGATCTCAACCAGCACCTCAAAGGGGTAACCTTTAATCTGAGTTGTTAATGGGCAGCAAACCAATAAATTTGTTTTTTTGTTGTAACCCTCTGGGGTCAAGACAACAGCAGGTCGATGACCAGCCTGCTCCCTTCCCGCCTGAGGGTCAAACTCTAGCCAGACTACATCACCAGCCTCTGGCACGTAAGCCCTAACCATTAGAGAATCTCTTTGCCAACGGGCCCACCAAAGTCGGCCTCATCATGCAAATTCTTAGCGGTAATTCCGGACAATAGCTCATCCAGTGGATACTCTTGTTTAGCCATTGGCTCAATCACAATTCGACCCTTTTGCACTTTTACAGAAACAAGTTGATCAATATTCAATTGGGCGGACTTCATCACCGCAGCATTTAAACGCAAAGCCGGACTGTTGCCCCACTTTTTAATAATTGTTTGCATATGAACCCCTCTTAATGTATCTACATTGTATCTACATCACCCAATTCAAGCAAGCCAAAAAGAAAAACCCCGCCACAAGGACGGGGTTTTAGGGGTCTGTTCAAGCTAAACGTTAGACATTTCCTTAGATCCACCTGGGGCATTTGTACCGTACCCCATGATCTTGGCTGCTTCTCCGCCTTTAGCCAGCTTCACAGCGCAATACTTAAACTCCGGAATCTTGCCAAATGGATCTAGCGCTGAATTGGTGATCAAGTTAGCCGCAGCCTCGTAGTAAGCAAACGGGATAAAGATCACACCCCTTGGTGTACCGTCGTCTCTTCTCACGTGAATACCAACCTCGCCACGACGAGACTGAACGGTGATTACATCGCCCGCTGTAACGCCTAACTGGGTCATATCTTCACCATTCATCGATACAGTAGCCATAGGTTCAATCGCATCGAGCACAGTGGCACGACGCGTCATACTGCCGGTATGCCAATGCTCTAACTGACGACCAGTAATCAATACAAATGGATATTCAGCATCAGGACGCTCATTCGCCGGAATGATATCGGCCGGCACTAACTTCACTCGTCCATCTTTGGTATCAAACTTGTCATTAAAGACAATTGGACGTCCTGGATCTTCGGCAGATAAGCATGGATAGGTAACGCTAGATTCTTTTTCTAGGCGCTCCCAAGTAATGCCGTTGATGGCACCATGCATTGCTTGACGCATTTCGTCATAAACCTCAGCAACACCGGCATCAGGGCCTTGGTAATTCCAGGATAGACCCATGCCTTTAGCAATCTCTTGAATAATCCACAAGTCAGGCTTTGCGTCACCAGGAGGGTTAATCGCTTTCTTACCCATCTGAACCATACGGTCAGTATTGCTAGCTGTGCCAACTTTTTCAGGCCAAGCACTTGCAGGCAGTACTACGTCAGCAAGCAATGCTGTCTCCGTCATGAAGATATCTTGTACGACCAAGTGCTCAAGAGCCGCTAATGCATGACGAGCATGATTCAAATCGGGGTCACTCATCGCAGGGTTTTCACCTTCGACGTACATACCGCGAATCTTGTCCGGATCGGAATCAGGAGCAGTGATCTTATGCATGATCTCCACAACGGTATAGCCAGGTTTTTTATCTAATGGTGTACCCCAGAACTTCTCAAACCAAGCATGTGCTTCTGGATTATCAACACGCTGATAGTTCGGGAACATCATTGGAATCAAACCAGCATCACTAGCGCCTTGCACATTATTCTGACCGCGCAATGGATGCAATCCTGATCCAGACTTACCAATTTGACCAGTGATACTCACCAAAGCGATTAAGCAGCGGGCATTATCAGTACCGTGAACGTGTTGACTTACGCCCATGCCCCACAAAATCATTGCAGACTTAGTAGTAGCGAATTCTCTAGCAACTTCACGCAATGTTTCTGCAGGAATACCGCAGATTGGCGCCATTGCTTCAGGGCTGTAGCCTTTAATGTTTTCTTTTAAGGCTTCAAAATTATTGGAACGATTTTGAATAAAGTCTTTATCAACCAGACCTTCTTCAATAATTGTGTAAATCATGGCATTAAGCATCGCCACATCCGTATCTGGCTTAAATTGCATCGTGCGCCAGGCATGCTTACTGATTTCAGTCGCACGTGGATCACACAAGACAATTTTGGCGCCACGTTTAGCGGCATTCTTAAACCAGGTAGCTGCTACAGGATGGTTAGCAGTTGGATTAGAGCCAATCAAGAAAATCAAACTGGAATGCTCAACATCATTAACCTGATTACTTACCGCACCAGAACCAACGCCCTCGAGAAGCGCGGCTACCGAGGAAGCGTGACATAGTCGAGTACAGTGGTCGACGTTATTACTACCAAAACCGGTACGAACCAACTTTTGGAAGAGATAAGCCTCTTCATTGCTGCCCTTGGCAGAACCAAAGCCAGCCAAGACTTTTAAACCATGCTGATCTTTTAACTTCTTCAGGCCGCCAGCAGCAAATTCCAGAGCTTCTTCCCAGCTTGCTTCACGGAAGATATCGGACCAATCTTGCTTACCTTCAAGCATAGACTCATCTTTAGCAACACCCGCTTTACGAATTAATGGTTTGGTGAGGCGTTGTGGGTTATGGATGTAGTCCATACCGAAGCGACCTTTAACGCATAGACGATTGTGATTGGCTGGGCCATCACGACCTTCAACGCTGACAATCTTTTCATCTTTAACGTTGTACGTAATTTGACAACCAACGCCACAGAACGGGCAAACAGAATCAACTTTGCGATCAACTGTTTGTGAACCAATTAAACCCTTAGGCATCAATGCACCCGTTGGGCAAGCTTGTACACACTCGCCACAGGCAACGCAAGTACTGTCACCCATCGGATCATTTAAGTCGAATACGATCTCACTGTGACCGCCACGCATGGCGTAACCGATCACATCATTAACTTGCTCTTCACGACAAGCACGTACACAGCGATTACATTGAATGCATGCATCCAAATTCACAGCCATCGCTGGATGGGAGATATCACTACTAACTTTTTCACGACGCAATGCTTTGAGTTCCGGACGAACAGTCACATCCATACGGGCAGCCCAAGTACTCAGCTCACCATGCTGGTTTTGTTGCTCTTCTTCTTTGCTATCGCCAACCCACTTAAAGCCTTCATCAGGCATATCGGAGAGCAACATCTCCAGAACCAGCTTCTGGCTCTTAACAGCACGCTCGCTATTAGCCTTCACATCCATTCCTGGAGTAGCACTTCTACAGCAGCTTGGCGCTAATGTACGCTCGCCATTAATTTCCACTACGCATGCACGGCAGTTACCGTCAGGACGGTAACCATCTTTAAAGCATAGATGTGGAATATCAATACCGTGTCGTTTGGCAGCCTTAAGAATCGTTTCGCCTTCATACGAAACGATCGTTTTGCCGTCTAGCTTGAACTCAACGGTTTGTAATTCGAGTTCTTTTGGATTTGTGGGTGCGTTCATGTTTGTCTCGTTATTCCCTGAATATTATTTAAGTGACTTCCTTATGCAACTTCTTCAGGGAAATATTTATGAATACAACGAATAGGGTTTGGTGCCGCTTGGCCAAGACCACAAATAGAAGCATCAACCATCACGGTGGCTAAGTCCTCTAAGGTTTCTTGATCCCATGACTTGGCTTGCATCAACTTGGCTGCTTTACCTGTGCCAACACGGCAAGGTGTACATTGACCGCAGCTCTCATGTTCAAAGAAATGCATCACGTTCAATGCCATATCGCGCGCTTTGTCTTTGTCGCTAAACACCATGACTGCAGCAGAACCAATAAAGCATCCATAAGGTTGCAAAGTATCAAAGTCGAGCGGGATGTCATTCATGGTCGCCGGCAAAATACCGCCGGATGCGCCACCAGGTAAATAACCATAGAACTTGTGGCCATCTTGCATGCCACCACAATACTCATCAATCAATTCTTGAATAGTGATACCGGCTGGTGCCAACTTGACACCTGGTTTATTCACGCGACCACTAACGCTAAAGCTACGTAAGCCTTTGCGATCATGACGACCAAAAGAACTAAACCACTCTGGCCCACGCTGAACGATATCGCGCACCCAGTACAGCGTCTCAAAGTTGTGCTCTAGGGTTGGGCGTCCAAACAAACCGACTTGTGCAATATATGGAGGGCGCATACGCGGCTCACCACGTTTACCTTCGATACTTTCAATCATGGCAGATTCTTCACCGCAAATATAAGCACCAGCACCACGACGTAATTCAATATTCGGCAATGCAAAAGGCGGATTAGCTTTGAGTTTTGCTAATTCAGCTTCAAGTAACTCACGGCAGCCGTGGTACTCATCACGCAAATAGATATAGCAAGCATCAATACCAACCACGCTGGCTGCAATTAACAGGCCTTCTAAGAAGCGATGTGGATCGCGCTCTAAGTAAGTGCGATCTTTAAATGTTCCTGGTTCACCTTCGTCGATGTTCACTGCCATCAATTTAGGTGCTACTTGATCTTTCACAATGCGCCATTTGCGACCCGCCGGGAATCCTGCACCGCCTAAGCCACGTAAGCCAGAGCTTTCCATTGCCTTGATGATGCTTTCAGCGTCCTTCTTGCCTTCGAAAATTTCTTTAGCCAAAGCGTAACCGCCTTGAGCACGATAAGACTCGTAACCAACATAGTCAGGAGAAACAGCCTGCATCTCACCCTGAGGAGAAACGCCCTGCTCCGCCAAAGCAGCAGGATCAAAGACGGCATCGTCTTTAGCCATTGGCTGAGTGGTCAGCTTGTTATTAACAGCAGCCTGTACTTTGTCTGTCGTTGCAAACAGAACTGGATATTGATGAACTACTGCTACTGGGGCTTGCTCGCAACGTCCCACGCAAGGAGCTGCGGCGACTTTGATATTTGGATTACCTAAGATACTTGGCAACTTGGCCAATAGATTTTGTGCCCCCGCCAATTCACAGGCAATACCATCACAAACGCGAATAAGGATGTCTGCTACCGGATCGTTTCCACGCACTACTTCAAAGTGATGATAGAAAGTAGCTACTTCATATACTTCTGCCATCGGCAGATTCATTTCCTTAGCAAGCGCGACTAAATGACGATCATGCAAAGCGCGATACTCATCATTAAGCTTGTGAAGATTTTCAATTAATAGATCACGACGATGTGGCGCATTACCAATGAGCTGGCGAACTTCAGCAACGGAAACATCGTCTGCTTGACGTCCTTTCAATTTGCTCTTTCGGCGAATGGTTTCCCTCAAATCATCTGCGGTTGCAACGGCAACTGCTTTGACTTCTCCAGAAGGCTTTGGATGATTCATAGTTCGTAGTCTCTAATTTTCTATTTATTGCTATTTTGTGCTCAGCACCAATGCAGAGCGTTGTCACACTTTGCCCATCAAAAAAAACCTTGCCAATCCAAATACTTGGCTAGTTATGATTACGCAAAATAACGCATTATTTTGGGTTATTTATACCCCTAAGTCCTTGACGGCGCTCAAGGACTTATATAAAGGGTTTACCCTACTAAAGGAGGGATGGTGAAGGCTGGTCACCAGGAGGCAGGGAGTAGTCCAACTTACGCTCATAGAGCCTATCCTTGTAGCAATCTTGGTAACCCTTACTACCAATTTGCCAGCCAATCGAAGTACAGTCGTCCTGGGCTGCTGATTCAATGGAGCCGCAACCCACTAGGCCAAGGCTAGCAATCAATGAGGCGACAGAAATAATGCGCAATTTTGATGAATTCATGGCCTCAAGTCTACTTGATTCTGATCTCAACATCGAGAGGTATACCCTCTTTTCCTACCTCTACAGTCTTCACATCTCCCAGCTGAACACGGTCCTTTAGGCTTGGATCAGCCTTAACCATGAAGCCGTAGGCCGTCTTCGCCCTACTTTTTGCCAATTCCTGAAGCTCGACATCAGTGATCTCTATCCCAGAAATCAACTCCTCATGCAGTTGCTCATTGCGCTTCTCGCCATCTGGAAGAGTCAAAAGACGTTGACCAAGCTTGATGCGCCCTATGTATTGGGCATATGCCGCCTTCAGGCCTGACTGTACTTTCGGGTCTGTAAATGATGGAGTGGGCACTGGTTCGCCAGGTGCCAACTTAAATCCGGCATCTTGCAAAATGGCGCTATCTGCCTTAGCTCTTGCAAGCTCTTTCTTATCCAGCACAGGATCATAAGTACCAATGATCTCTAAGCTCGAGTTCGGACGCTTCACCAAATACTCGCCAAATTTTTCCAGGCGATCTTGATCAGCAACCAGGAAGACTGCTTCTCCAGGCACAGCATTAACACCCTCTTCGCCACCCATTCCTAAAATAGATGCAAGAGCTCTAAATGGTGCTGTTGCTACGTTTGTTAGAACATTACTAATGGCCTGCCAAACCAAACCACTGGCACTAAATTCTGGGGAGTCGACATTGCCTGCGATGCGAACCGTTACGTCAATCGTGTCATCAGAGTCTTCTAATAAAGCAATTGCTAAGCCTAGCGGTAATTTTTTGCCAGTAAAGTCCGGCACCTCATCACCCAGCACCACCTTCTTAATAATGATCTGATTACTTCCATTGAGTTCGCCATCATTGGCTTTGTAATTGAGATTGAGGTTTAGTCGTCCACTGGTAATTTGATAGCCTGCGAATGTCATCACTGCTGGATTGAAGGCGGTCAGCGGAAGGTTTCTAAAACTCATCAAGATGTCATGATTGCGTCGTGGATCATCAAATGATGCTTGACCCTTTACTCGCATACCTCCCGAGCCAGCAACAATACCATCCATCGCCACAGTGGCAAATCGACCAGGAGTATTGCTAACCCCCAAAAGAGTGGCATTGAACCTCTTCACATCCACCTTGAAATTAGGACGCATCGCCATATCTGAAAAGTACACTTCGCCATTCTTCAGAAGAGTGGATCGAATATCTAAATTAAATGTGGAGATAGTGCTCACCTTAGACCCAGCTACAGGCTCGGACTTTAATTCTATTGTTCGCCTGGCAAATAACCTTCTAAAGTTTGAGAAGCCCTCTTCATTAATTTCAAATTGCAGGGTTGGTGCATCAATGGCCAACTGATCTATCGCGAGACTATTGTTGGAACCCTGCTTTAACTTAACTGATTGATATTCAAATTGAAGAATATCTGCCGTCTTCCAAACAATCAGAGGATTTTTTTGACCCTTCTCCAGTATTGCTAAGTCTGAAATATGAATATCACCCGCAACTGAATCAGTCTCACCGCCTATTTTCACAGTTAGATCGGCGTTCATCAAGCCACTGGTGCCGATGAGCTCTTTATTAGCCGGCAATAGAGCGACGATTGGCGAGGTTGCAAGACTGTGAATTTCTAACTTGCCATTAACTGACTTCGAGCCGGTATTGAAATCCCAGCGTGATCGTATCTCACCCTCATCCAACCTCAAGTTGAGCTGCGCGCCTAAGTTACCTGGCTGAGGATTATCCAATCCACCTGTAATAGCAACATGGCGATACGCAATAGTTTTATTGATTCCAGGTATGAAGAACTGCAAGGCACCAAGATTAAAGTCGTATTGACCACGGACCCCGGTTACCAAACCATTCTTATCGTAATTGGCTACATCAAGCAACCTCATCGTAAACGGGTTGAGTGATTCTTTTAATTTGCTCGAATCATCCACCAAACTTAAAGAAGCTGAACTGACGATAATTTCATCGATCGATATTTTGAGAGGCTTCTTGAATTCTTTGGGATCTGAAGGGGGTATCGCCTTTTCAACGGCGGCAATCAATTCCTGCCAATTCCAGGACCCTGCGTGAATGCCCTTAGTTAGACTCTTTTCGACCAACACCTTAGGTTCTTCCAACAAAATCTCATCAAAGCCCAGCTCCCCTATAGCCAGCTTTGTCCATTTGAGAGTAATTGCCAGCTTTTTAAATTCCAGTAATTTAGAGCCACCCTCTTTTGCCAAGTGGAGGCCATCAAGCTCCACCCTCAGCCGCAATGGAGAAAGACTGAGGTCTTGATAGGAGATCTCATAACCAATCGTGTTGCCATATTCAGTAAGGGACTTTTTAATCAATCCAGGCAACAACAAATGGCTTCCCAACCAAAATAAGGCGGCTATCAGAATAAAAAATCCTGCCAAAAGGAGAGACCATCGCTTTATTCGGGGGTTTGTGAGGGAAAGCATCTACTTGTCTTTATAGGTCAATATCAGTAACAATGAAAATGAACGCAGAATAATAAATATACCCCCTCAGGAGACCCATGAAAACATTCCTCAAAAAACTGGCCTTATCTATTACGTGCCTTACCACCCTATCGATGGGTGGTGTTGCTAACGCCCAAAACTCTGATGGCTTTACCGATCTGATTGATGGCGTTAGCTTAAGTGGCTGGAACATTATTGGTAGCGCCAACTGGGTCATTGGTAACGGCATTGTCGAAGGCAATAAGCCCAATGGTTTTTTAGTCAGCACTAAGACTTACAAAAACTTTGTCATCAAGGCTGAGTTTTATGCAGAGTCTAATACGAATAGCGGTATTTTCATTCGCTGCCAAGACCCTAACAAGGTGAGTCAATCCACTTGTTATGAAATTAATATTTGGGATACCCGTCCTGAACAAGCTTACGCAACCGGCGCTATTGTGGATGTTGCTAAAGTTGACCCGGTACCTAAGGCCGGTGGACGCTGGAACACTATGGAGATTATTGCAAATGGCTCCAACTTTAAGGTCATGATGAATGGTGTAGTCACGGTAGCTAATGGCCAAGATAGCAAATATTCTGAAGGACCTATTGCCCTGCAATCTGCCGGTGGCGTCATTAAATTTAGAAAGCTACAGATAAAGCCGCTTTAAATTATTGAATACTGATTTCGTAGCGATCGCCACATGCCACGGGCCTCAGGGCCTTGGCCTCTTGGAGCATTTTGACTAAGCCGTAATGAGACATTGTTTTTAGCGTGCGTGATAAGTTCCCCTGCTTTCTTCCGGTAAGCTCTGCCAACTCAGAAATCGATACAGGCTTAGTTGCTCTAATGACATGTAAAAGAGCCCTGTTTTCGTCGCTCAATACCTGCGCCAGTGAACGCATCGAGGTAAACCATATCTTCGGATCAGATGCTTTTGGTTTTAGATCGCCTTTAGCAATGGCCAAGACGCGTGCCCGAATATCTTTTTGTGATGCAATCCCTATTTTGATGACTTTCATATATCTTTATCTACCTTTAAGACTTTATCAACATCGACAAAAAAATCACTTAGGAGTTGGTGCGCATCCCTAAACTCATAGACAACGCCTGGGTCACTTGAACTACGATGCCTGTGATCGAATGCCAATTTTCTACCTGAATAGCCTGCTCTAAACCTTACCGCATGAGCATTGTCATAACCCAAAATTCGCAAGCCTTTGGGGTTGTGCAAGGTTAATGAATAGCGCACCCCGTGCGGTACTGCCTCGCTAACAGCTACCTCCCAAGCCTCAATCTTTACCCAGTAACCATCGCCTTGATCAATGACCTCTTGGTGCAGATCTAAAAGAGTGATAACTCCACGATTTCCCATCACTCATGATATATCACCAGATGATATACCAAAAGTAACAGCCCCGCTTAAATTATGGGTTTATTTTGCTGGCGGAAAGCCTGCTTTTTGCTCCCACATATTATTAAATACATGGATGATTGGCTTTTCATAAACACCCGCCTTGGTATAGGGCTCATCCTTTAACCAAGCTTCCACATCTGCCCTGCTAGGAAAGTCGATTGCGAGCAAGCTACCAACTGTAGTCTTACCGTCATCAGAAGTCATCGGTCCAGCAAAAGCCATGCGGTCAGAAAGTTGCGCCAAGTAAGCGCGATGCTCTGGTCGGATTTGTACTCGCAAGTCAGCAGTACCAGGCTTATCCATCAACAAAATTGCATAGATCATGTTTTCTCCATCTTTTAATTGGTTTTATTTTTGAATCTCAATTAGGAAGATATTACGGTAAGTTCCAAAGAAAAAACCACCCTCTGAACTGACCCCCAAAAGTTGGACGCTATGTCCAACCAAGGGGGTTTTGTTTTATGAGCAAGTACAGCAAGCAGTTCAAGCTAAAGGTAGTTAAAGAGTTTCTAAAGTCAGGCGGTCTT
>NZ_JAYGQU010000028.1:0-20148 GCF_035012985.1 Polynucleobacter sp. MG-28-Ekke-A2
AAAACCAATATTTACCGAAACAGGATGCTTGAGCCCCTCAGGGCGCTTTATTGAGAAACCTAAACCCGTGTACACGCTCTAAATCGAAATTAATGGAAGTGTTTTGAGTTTTTACACAGCCTCGGCCGATTTGAGTCGCCTGTATCAATTTGAGCAATTGGGCACTATTCGACCTCTTTCAGACTCTCCAAAGCTAAGTAACTCGCCACCAAACAATACTGAAAAATTAGTTTTCTATAATGGGAAATATGATGAACAGCAAACCAATATTAGAAGAGAGCGAGAAATCTGCCCTCTACCAAAAAGGTATGGAAGAGTTGCATAAGCAGCTTGGATCTTCGGCGGATGAATACATTAGGCAACTTAAGTCCATTTCCGAGGAGTTTGCATGGGTCAATGTTGCCTTTCCTTTTGGTGAGCTGTACTCCAGAAATATACTCGACTTAAAAACTAGAGAGTTATGTACTATTGCAGCTCTGACGGTTCAAGGTTTCGCCTTGCCACAATTAAAACTTCATATAAGGGCTGCACTTCGATGTGGTGCTTCACGCCCTGAGGTTGCTGAAGTGATCACGCAAATGACTGCTTACTGCGGATTCCCGGCGGCGACCAATGCACTTTTAATCATGAAGGATGTCTTTGATGATGAATCGAAACAGGAAGAATGATTGGGGTATTTAAACTCGCTTTTTAAGCTTGTCCATTCAATCTCCTGAAGATAGTCATGACTGATTGATTAACAAAAATAGAAGGTCTCCTACTAGCCGAAAGCAGGCTATCGAGAAAAGACTGTTAATTAACCGCGTCTCATTCGCAGAGTCTCAAATAAGCACACTGCTGCTGCAGTGGATACATTGAGAGATTCCACTCTTGGATCAATCGGGATTGATACCCCCTTGGCTTGAGCCAGAAGGTCTTCAGACACTCCCTGCCCTTCACTACCCATTACCCAAGCAACTGGGTGGAGTAAATCTTTTTTAAGGGAATAAAGGTCTTGCTCTGCATCTGCTGTAGCCGCCAATAAAGGTGCAGTCACGGCACTCAGTAATTGTTGGTTAGACCAGCCCTCATATAAATCTAGAAGTTTGTGAGCGCCCATACCAGCACGCAATACTTTTGTAGACCATAGATGGGCGCAGCCTGATAAAGCAATCACTTGGGTAAAGCCTGCGGCTGCTGCAGTGCGCAGAATAGAGCCTACGTTACCCGCATCTTGTACTCGATCCAATATCACCACATCGCCATTAAAGGTTGCAACGGATTGAGGTGTTGTGAGCGTGGATCTAGGAAGATCGAGTAAGCCTGCAATATGTGGCGCATTCACCAAATCAGAAAGCAAGTCCCAGAGTGCGCTATCTAACTGGAATACCTTGGCCTCTGGACAGATCTCGAGATGTTCGTAGACGGCTTGTGCGATCTCTACATTCTTGAGACCGACTTCTGATGTGAGGAGAGCTCTTAAAGCAGGATCACCCACCCAAGTTTGAACTAGATGAATGCCTTCCAATAATGCTTGGCCGCTAGCGAGCCTAGCCTTCTGCCCTTTAGATCCGGTGGCCTGTAGGTTGCGAATCTCCTTAAATAGCGGATTCTCTTTGGAGGTGATGAGATCGAAGTTCATGACTTAATGGTTTTGATTTTCGAGAACTTTGCGCACTGGTGAAAAACTTCTTCTGTGTTGATCGCATGTGCCATATTGTTTAAGTGCAGCAAAATGGGCTTCCGTTGGATAACCCATATGTTGTGCAAATCCATATTCTGGATGACGCTCATGCAATATTTGCATCTGTCGATCACGAGTAACTTTGGCGACTATCGATGCCGCAGATATTGCAGGCTCCTTAGCATCACCCTTAACAATTGCTTCTGCAGCAATTGGCAACTCTGGGCAAAGATTGCCATCGATCAACGCTTTATCAGGCCAAGCGCCTAAGCGAGTGGTTAGATCTTCGATTGCCCTGCGCATTGCCAGCATCGTGGCCTGCAAAATGTTAATCTCATCAATCTCGGCTGGACTGGCTTCACCAACACCCCAAGCCTTTGCCTTTTCCATGATCTGCTCATAGAGATATTCACGACGAATAGCAGTTAATTTCTTAGAATCTTTTAAACCTTCAATTGGATTACTGGGATCGAGCACTACGGCACCAGCAACCACCGCACCAACTAATGGTCCTCGCCCTGCTTCATCTACGCCGCAGATCCAAATCAGACTCATATGCTTGTTTTGTTCTTGCGTTGATTGGCAATAGTTTGTGCTATCGCTTGCGCAACTAATAAACCCGTAGGACGACGCAAAGTTTCATGCATCTGGGCAAAGCGTTCTTTGAGCTTAGCAACTTTAGCTGGATGCTCTAACCAAGCCTGTACGGCATGAGCTAGTTTTTCTGGAGTGGCATCATCTTGCAGAAACTCAGGAACAATAAATTCGCCGCACAAGATGTTTGGTAGACCTACATAAGGCATATAGCCTTGGCGCTTCATGATCTGCGCAGTTAACCAAGGCACCTTATAAGAAATCACCATCGGCTTTTTCCACAAAGCCGCTTGTAAGGTAGCTGTGCCGCTTGCAATCAACACTACGTCTGAAGCTTCTAGCACTTCATCGGCCATGCCATCTAGCAGATGAATCTGAATATCTGGATTGCTGTTTTTTGTCTTGAGTAAAAGTTGCTCAAGAGGCTCGCGTAATTGTGGTGTTGCCACCGGAATTAAAAAGTTGAGCCTCTGCCCCTTTAATCTCTTGGCTAATAACTGCATCGTTTCA
Organism: Polynucleobacter sp. MG-28-Ekke-A2; assembly: GCF_035012985.1. Lineage (NCBI taxonomy): Bacteria > Pseudomonadati > Pseudomonadota > Betaproteobacteria > Burkholderiales > Burkholderiaceae > Polynucleobacter > Polynucleobacter sp. MG-28-Ekke-A2. The sequence goes on from NZ_JAYGQU010000028.1 coordinate 2,768, forward strand.
AAAAAGACGGGGGCTATGAGCTCAATCTCTGATCCACGGCTTCCAGGGAGCACTGCAATAACGAGACCGTCAAGGGATTCTGCCTGTAAATTCAGGTGTTCGCTTATCTTTTCTCGCGCTTGCTGAATATTTGGCTCAAGTAGAATTTCGCTGGCCAAGGGATGCCCCACATAAGTAGATGCCACACCAGCTTTGTCATAAATTTCAGTCTCAAAAGGGAAGATGCAAAGCATGCGTTCCACTGCTTGGGAAATTTTCTTGATGCGCCCTGCTCTCCATGCCCAAATAGAAGGTGAGACCAAATGCAAAGTTGGGATACCTGCTTTACGTAATTGCAACTCGACACCCAAATTAAAATCCGGCGCATCAATTCCCAAATAAACATCTGGGCGACCTTCATTGAGTAGATTTTGAATCAGCTCTTTACGCAGCTTCAGAATGGCTGGAAGCTGCTTAATAGCTTCAACATAACCTCGCACACTTAAGGTTTCCATGGGCCAATTAGAGCGCATGCCTTCAGCCTGCATGCGGGGACCGCCAATACCATACACCTCTAAACCAGACATGTCTGGAATTTGATTTAGCGCACTAAGAACTGGCGCCGCTAAAAGATCGCCAGAAGGTTCGCCAGCTACACAAGCTAACTTTGGCAAAGTAATTCCGTTACCGAATAATGCCGCGAGTAGAGGCGGCAATGAAATCATGGAACTGCGCGAGCTTTTCTGCAGTTTGAGTGTCTGCAGAGTTTGCAGCAACCATTTTCTGGATTTCTACCTTAGCCTCTTCAAAGCTGAGGCCATCTTTATAGAGAATCTTATAAGCTTGACGCAAGGCCGAAATTGTCTCGCTTGAGAAGCCACGACGCTTTAATCCCTCGACGTTAATGCCATGAGGAGAAGCCTTATCTCCAGCAGCAATCACAAATGGAGGAATGTCTTGCACTAAAGCGGATGCACCGCCAAGCATGGCATGTTGACCAATGCGCACAAATTGATGCACACCGGACATGCCACCCATAATCGCCCAATCATCTACTTGCACGTGCCCTGCTATTTGCGCATTGCTTGAAAAGATGGTGTGATTACCAACCTGACAGTCATGCGCAATGTGAACGTAAGCCATGATCCAGTTGTCATTGCCGATGCGAGTAATGCCCTCGTCTTGTGACGTACCCGTATGAATCGTCGTGAACTCACGAACAGTGTTGCGATCACCAATAATCAACTGCGTTGGCTCGCCACGGTATTTCATATCTTGCGGAGGACCACCAATGGCTGCAAAGTGGGCAAAGCTATTATGCGCACCGATTGTGGTGTAGCCCTCAATCACCGTATGAGACCCTACTTTAGTACCAGCGCCAATCTTCACGTTAGGACCAATGACAGAGTATGGGCCAACCTCAACATCACTAGCTAGTTCAGCCTTACTGTCTACTACAGCAGATGCATGAATCCGAGTCATTACGCGCCTTTCGAACGAACTGCACAAGTAATATTAGCCTCTGCAGCAATCTCACCATCCACAGTAGCCTGAACCGTAAACTTGTATATGCCAGCACGTTCGCGCTCTAACTTGGCAGTCATGATTAACTGATCGCCAGGCAATACGGGCTTTTTAAAACGTGCCCCATCAATGCCAGCAAAGTAATAGATTGCATCCTCGGCACGCTCTTCAGAGAAAGTAAGCAAAGCAGCTGTTTGAGCTAAAGCCTCAATAATCAACACACCAGGCATGACTGGGAAATCCGGAAAATGACCCTGAAAGAAAGGCTCATTCATGGTGACGTTTTTTAATGCGGTGATACTTTCACGCGGGGTAATTTCTAATACGCGATCTACCAATAGGAATGGGTAGCGATGCGGTAGCAATTGAAGAATCTTATTGATGTCGATTGCGATTGGTGTGCTCATAAATGACCCGCTGAAAAGTAAATATTAATTTTGGTTTTACAGAATCTCAAGATTCAGTAGTTTTGTTTTTATCTAACAAGCGCAAGCGCTGACGTATTTTATCTAGCCCACGCAAAATGGCCGCATTTTTCTCCCAGGCGCCGTGGAGCATTGATGGATAAACGCCTGTGAAATGCTGTCCAGGCTCTGTAATAGATCGAATAATGGAAGTATTACCAGACACCGTCGTTCTGTCGGCAATCGTGAGATGACCCGCAAAGTTTGCTGCGCCGCCAATGATGCAGAAATTGCCAATTTTAGTACTTCCAGATACAGCTGCACACCCAGCGACAACACAGCAATTACCTATTACTACGTTATGCGCTATTTGCACCTGATTATCAATTTTTGTTCCTGCGCCCACAACCGTATCACTCATCGCGCCACGATCAATTGTGGTTGAAGCGCCAATCTCGACATCATTGCCAATGACCACTCGCCCCGTCTGAGGAATCTTGACCCACTCACCGCCCGTAGCAGAAAAGTCTGGGGCAAAACCAAAGCCATCGGCGCCGATGACTGCGCCGCTATGAATAATGCAACGCTCACCAATCTGAGTGTTGTAATAAATAGAAACAGATGGATAGATCAGCGTATCGCTTGCAATAATGCTATCCCTGGCAATGATGGAATTTCCCAGAATAGAAACACGTTCGCCTAACTTTACGCCCTCGCCAATCTGAACAAATGGTCCGATGTGGCAGGAAGATGGAACGCTTGCAGTGGAATCAATAACTGCACTAGGATGTATTCCGGGAGCGTAGATTGGGCTAATCACTTTTGCAAAGTATTGCGCCATTCTGGCAAAAGTAGCGTATGGATTTTTAGAAACAAAGTACACCCGCTTTGCGGAATGAGCGCTAGGATTTGCCTGCAAAAACTCTAAATCAGACTTGCCAACAATCAATGCTCCAGCAGCGCTATCACTAGCTTGCTGTCTATAAAGCGGATTGGAAAGAAAGGAGATTTGATCTGGCTGCGCTCGCTCCAAAGGAGCGAGGCCAGTAAATCCATGGGAAGCCTCCCCCACCAAGCTTGCTTGAAACTGTTCGGCCAGCTCAATGGCGGTCGGCATAAAGCTTACTTCTGGCTATTTAAAGCCTTGATAACGTCATCGGTTACATCGGCCTTAGGACTGACATAAGCTGCTTCTTGAACAATGACATCAATTTTTCTTTGTTCTGCAATTTGCTTCAACACTGCATTTGCTTTTTCTGCAATCTTGGCGCGCTCCTCAAAAGTGCGCTGATTAAGATCTTCAGTAAATTCGCGTTGCTTGCGTTGTAGTTCACGATCCTGATCAGCCAACTCACGTTGGCGACGCACGCGCTCAGCTTCATTCATAACCGCAGCATCACGATCTAACTTTTCAGCAGCAGATTTAATTTTTTGAGCGCTATCGCGCAAATCGTTCTGGCGCTTAGTAAATTCATTTTGCAAACGAGTTTGCATTGCTTTAGCTAGGTTGGACTCGTTGAAGACTTTCTCAGAATTCACAACCGCAACGCGCGTTCCTGCATCTTGAGCAAAAACTTGAGGGGCTGCGATTGCTGTCATCGCAGCAATAACGCCAACTTGAATCCATTTGGAAGATTGATAAAGCTTCATAAAACTTTCCTTAAACAATTAAAACGCTGTACCCACTTGGAACTGCAAACGCTGAACGTTATCCGTTGGTTGTGACTTATACGGAATACCGTAGCTAAATTTCAGTGGCCCTAAAGGTGATATCCATGATAAACCCAATCCATAGGAATATCTCAGAACTAGATTGATGTTTTCCCCAAACGCATTACCGCCGTCCACGAAGGTAAATAGGCGCAAGGTCTTATCAACGCCCGAACCTGGAACAGGGAAGGTGTATTCCACATTAGTAACAATTTTCGACTGACCGCCCGTAGGCTGGTAGGAACCAACAATGGTGTTGTAGTACTGAGGGCCCAAAGAGCCAGGAGCATAGCCACGAACAGAGCCAATACCACCCACATAGTAGTTTTTAGTAATCGGGAAGGGCTTGCTGCCATAAGCCTCGCCATAGCCAACCTCACCATTAAAGGACAAAATATTGCCTCTTGAGAATGAGTGGTATTTCTGGTACTGGCCATAAATACGATAAAAAGTGAGATCTCCAACAGGGGTTCCCACTTCAGCAGAGAGCTGCTGCAAGGAACCGTCAGAAGGAATCAAAGTGCTATCGCGACCATCACGCGCCCAACCGACTGTTAGGGGTACGTTGTATGTTTGCAAACGGCCTGGCACTGTTCCACCATAGCTAGTTACATAATTCTGATAAGGGATCGGCGTATTGGTGGTGGCATAAATACTGAACACCTCAATACCTGTTCCAAAGAACACGCGATCAACTTCGGTATACGGAACACCAAATTTAATGTTGGAGCCAACTGACTTAATTTGATAATCCGGATCGCCAGCATAGTACAAAGGCTTGGATGAACGATAGTAAAGATCGGTATAACGACTAATGCCATCTTCCGTAAAGTACGGGTCGTAATTTGAGAGCGTTAGATTTTGAGTAATCTTACCTAGCGACGCATTCAAACCAATCGCAGTACCAGTACCAAACGCGTTATCCTGATTAACACCGGCAGACAAAATCAATTTCTCAGTTGAAGAAAAGCCTGCGCCAAGGGTGACGGCACCCGTTGGCTTTTCTGTAACCTTCACATTCACATCCACCTGATCAGGGGAACCCGGAACATCTTCCGTGGTGATATCAGTTTCAGTGAAATAACCCAAGCGACCCAAACGCTTTTTAGATAAATCGATTTTGTCGCTATCAAACCAAGAGCTTTCAAACTGACGCATTTCGCGGCGAACCACCATGTCACGAGTTTTTGCATTTCCAGAAATTGCCACTTGGCGTACATAGATACGACGCCCCGGATCAACCACTAATGTAAGGTCAACCTCGGCAACGTCACGACGAATATCTGGTTGCGGATTGATAGTTGCGAATGCATAGCCATAAGAACCCAATATCTCAGCAATTGCCTTGGTGCTCTCGGTTAATTTAGCTGATGAGAAAGTATCCCCAGGCTTCAAAACAACCAACTGCATCAACTCTGCTTCTTTGCCTAAAGTTTCTCCTGCTAAGCGCACATCCTTAACGGTAAATTTTTTACCTTCACGAATACTAATGGTGAGGTAGATGCCCTTTTTATCCGGGGTAATCGACACCTGAGTGGACTCAATTACAAACTCGAGATAACCACGATTAAGGTAATAAGATCGAATGGACTCTAAGTCGGCAGTTAACTTTTGCTTAGAATAAAGATTGTCTTTGCTGTACCAAGACAACCAACCGCCAGTTTTTAACTGCATCTCGCTTTTTAGCGTACCCTCGCTAAAGACATCATTACCAATAAAGTTAATCTCTTGAATTTTGGCAACAGGGCCTTCATCAATATTAAAGTAAATAGCAACTTGGTTACGTTCAACCGGGGTAACCGTAGCGACTACCTCAGCCGCATACATACCTTTACCAACGTATTGGCGCTTTAATTCTTGCTCGGCCTTATCAATCAGGGCTTTGTCGTAAAAACGCGCTTCAGCAACACCCACTGTTTTTAAGGACTTACGCACGATCTCGGGATCAAACTCTTTCATTCCCGTAAATTCAATACGAGAAATGGTTGGGCGCTCTTCCACGATCACAATCAGAACGTTGCCCTGCTCTTGAATTTGCACATCCCTGAAGAACCCAGTGCTATACAAGGCCTTAATCGATTCGGCACCTTTTTCTTCGGTAAAGGTATCGCCTACTTGAACGGGCAAATAACTAAATACCGTTCCAGCCTCTACGCGCTGCAAACCTTCAACGCGAATATCTTTCACCACAAATGACTCGGCCGCAGAGGCATTCAAACTCAACCCAAGCGCAGAAAATACCAAGATATGGGTAATAAATCGGGCAAAAATACGGAAAGAACGTGTCAGAGGATTCAAGGCGAAATATAGCGTTGTAAATCGTTAAACAAGGCCAGTAATGACATAGAGATCAGCAAAATAAAGCCCACTTTTTGGAGGCGCTCCTGCGTTGATGTCGAAATCTGCTTACCAGCGACCAACTCCCATGCATCATACAGTAGCTGACCCCCATCAAGCATCGGAAAGGGGAGCAAATTCAACAAACCAATGCTAATGCTCATAAGTGCCAAAAAGGCCAAAAATGGCTGCCACCCTACCTGGGCTGATTTCCCAGCCATGTCCGCAATACTGAGGGGTCCACCCAGCTGTTTTAAGGAGGTATTGCCGGTAAACAAACCAGCCATTAGCCTTGCAGAAACCTTCGTAATTACCCACACCCTCTTTGTGGCAAAAATGAGGGCGTCTACCGGCCCTAATTTCAGGTCCTGCCATTGCGCCAGCGGTGTTAGTGCAGGCAGAATGCCCAGGGCCAATATCGGATCCTGATGAGGGCTAATTTTGGGTAACTCATTAGCATGAAAGGACTTTATTGAGCTTCCACCAGTAGGCGTTTCTAACTCTAGAGCAAATCCTCCCGCTCCGGTAAGCGCATCCATCAAGCTCCAACGCAAGGCATTCCAGCTCGGTACGGGGTCAAAATCCCCCAAAAGGGGCGTGCCACCCTCTTCAGACCCCAAATTCTGCCAACCAATTACCCGATCACCCGCTATTACCCCCAGCTTGGCAGCAACAGAATGCTCAGGGGGGTTTTGCAGAACGGCTGGTAATTGTGGGGCGCCAGAAATATAGATCAGGGCAAAAAAGACAATCGCTAAAAAGAAATTGGCTAATGGGCCCGCGGCCACAATCAAAGATCTCTGCCATAAGGACTTTTGATCAAACGCTTCAGATTTATCAGCGGGAGCAATCACTTGCTGACGATCTCGACCATCGAGCAATTTCACATAGCCGCCCAATGGGATTGCAGCCAATACCCACTCTGTTTTATTTTTTGCGCGGTAAGTGAATAACGGTTTACCAAAGCCAACAGCAAAGCGAAGGACTCGAACCCCGCAACAGCGAGCTGCAAAAAAATGGCCGAACTCATGAAAGCTAACCAACACGCCCAGGGTTAACAAAAAAGCTGCAAGAGTAATTAATGCCTGCAAAGAATATCCTTCACTACCACTTGTGCCGCCTGACGAGCACGAGCATCCACATCCAAAATTAATTCTAGCGAGTCTGCATTGACGGAAGAAATAGAGTTCAACACGCTCTCCACTACATGCGGAATTTGTAAATACGGCAGACCTTCATCTAAGAATGCTGCTACTGCAGTTTCATTAGCAGCATTCAGAACAGCCGGTGCAGTACCACCAGCCTTAGCAGCAGCAAACGCCAAAGAAAGACAAGGGAAACGTTCTAGCTCTGGATCAGTAAAACTTAAGTTTGCCAACTGCGTCAAACTGAGCGGGGCTACACCTGCTTCGATACGCTCTGGCCATGCTAGACCATAAGCAATAGGAGTTCGCATATCGGGCTGACCCAGTTGAGCAAGCACAGAACCGTCACGATAACGAACCATTGAATGCACAACGCTTTGCGGATGGATTAATACTTTAATTTTTTCTAAAGGCAAACCAAACAACCAAAACGCCTCGATCACTTCAAGGCCTTTGTTCATCATCGTTGCAGAATCAACCGAAATTTTTCTACCCATCACCCAGTTCGGATGTGCGCAAGCTTGCTCGGGAGTAATGCTGGCCAATTGATCAAGTGGCGTATTTCTGAATGGTCCACCGGAGGCAGTCAACCATAGCTCTTCAACCCCCAAACTCGGATTAGGGGCTTTAGAAAATTGATTTGGTAGACACTGAAAGATGGCATTGTGCTCACTATCGATTGGCAGCAATTCTCCGCCCCCCGCCTTCATCGCCTGCATAAACAAATCGCCAGACATCACCAAGGCTTCTTTATTGGCGAGTAACACTCTTTTGCCAGCTTTTGCAGCAGCCAAGGTAGGCACCAATCCTGCGGCACCTACAATCGCAGCCATAACGGTATCGCAATTCGATTCAGTAACAGCGCCAACTAAAGCTTGCGGTCCATGCAAGACCTGGGTATTGATTTTTTTCTCGAGCAAAAGCTTACTTAAGCGAGCGGCGCCATCAGCATCCGCTACTACCGCAATATTGGGTCTAAATTCAGCACATTGCTCAGCCAGCAAATCTACCTGCTTTGCTGCGGTAAGTGCGACTACCCTAAAGCGATCTGGGTGGGCACGAATCACATCGAGCGTATTAACGCCGATGGAGCCAGTAGAGCCTAGGATAGCGACCTGCTTGACTGGCATTACACAAATCCCGCCAAGAGCGCTGCGATGGGCATTGCCGGAATCAAAGCATCTACCCGATCCAATACGCCACCATGTCCTGGCAATAAATGACTGGAGTCTTTGACGCCAGCTAAACGCTTTAACTGAGACTCAAATAAGTCCCCAAAAATACTGAAGGCCGTTAATACCGTCACCATGAGGAACATGGGAACCCAACCAAAGCGAATGGCCCAGGCGCCAAACAAAGTCGATTCAAAAGGCAAAAAGTAAACGCACAAGAATGCATAAACATAGCAAAGTATTAAACCGCCGATAGCACCTTCAATCGATTTACCCGGACTAATTTGCACGGCAAGCTTGTGTTTACCAAACGCCTTACCAACAAAGTAAGCGCCAATATCGGCAATCCACACTAGAGCCATACTACTAAGCAAAAAGATCAGGCCTAACTCACGTAAGAACACCAATGCAAACCAAGTGGCTGGCAATAAAATGAAGCCGAGCACCACATAAAAAGGTCGCAGCTTTTCCAGCGAAAGATTCATGCCTTTGGCTAATATAAATGGCGCAATAAAGAACCAGAAAATGACAGCTAGAAGTAATAAAGCGAATTGCCAGGAGGCATTCTGCATGCCTAGAAAAAACAAAATAATGGCCAAGCAAAATAATGCGTATAGCCAGGCAGCACGTCCTGCCTCAGGCGCTAATAAGCGACTCCACTCCCAAGCAGCGGCCAACAATGCCACCAAAAAGAATACGCCAATGTACATTGCGGGGAGTAAAAATAGAATAGGCAGCAATACCGCCAATAGAACAAGGGCGGTAATGACTCGGGTTTTTAACATGGGGAATTAAACTTAGTAATTAGCAGCGTCAAACTGCATCGCTCACGGCTTGAGATGCAAGCTGAGCACTGGTACGACCAAAACGGCGCTCGCGCTGGCTAAACCAGTCAAACGCCTTGTGCAATTCTTTTTCATCAAAGTCAGGCCACAAAATATCTGTGAAGTACAGCTCGGTGTATGCAAGCTGCCATAACAAGAAATTGCTTACACGCTGCTCACCACCGGTACGAATAAACAAATCCGGCTCTGGTGCGTAAGCCATTGAAAGATGTGGCTGAAGCAATTCTTCAGTAACCTGTTCTGGCTTTAAATTGGGATTAGCAGAAAGGCATTGGCGCATTGCCTGCAAGATATCCCAGCGACCACCATAGTTAGCAGCAATCGTAAAAGTTAACCCTTTGCACCCAGCAGTCTTTTGTTCTGAGAATTGCACCATCTCCTGGATAGCAGAATCAAAACGGCTCAAGTCGCCAATTAAACGCAAAGCAATATCATTTTCCGCCAAACGAGACACTTCACCCTTCAGTGACTTCAGGAATAACTTCATCAAGAAACCTACCTCTTCTGGTGGGCGTCGCCAGTTCTCTGAACTAAAGGCAAATACCGTAAGGTATTCAACACCAAGCTTGCGGCATTCTTCAACGATTTTTCGCACAGCGCTCAAACCTTCTGAGTGCCCCGCAACGCGAGGCATCATGCGCTTACTAGCCCAACGCCCATTACCATCCATGATGATCGCCACATGGCGAGGTATAGCACTTACCTCTGGGATGGCTAGGGTGGAACTAGAGTGTTGAGTCATGGGGGCTAAAAATACAAAACGGCCTTAAACCGTCATGATTTCTTTTTCTTTTTCAGAAACGATCTTATCGACATCGATCACTGCTTTATCCGTCATCTTCTGTATGTCATCAGTAGCGCGACGCTCTTCATCTTCGGAAATTTCTTTATCCTTAGTGAGACGCTTTAAATGCTCATTCGCGTCGCGACGTAAATTACGAACAGCAATCTTAGTTTCTTCGCCCTCATTCTTCACAACCTTAGTGAGGTCGCGGCGACGCTCTTCAGTCAAAGCAGGCATTGGCACGCGGATTACCGTGCCTTGAGAGGCTGGATTTAGACCCAAGTCTGAATCACGAATCGCTTTTTCAATAACCGCAACCATCGTCTTTTCAAATGGTTGAACATTAATGGTGCGCGCATCCGCTAAGCCTAGGCTGGCAACCTGACTTAATGGTGTTGGATTACCGTAGTAATCCACCTGAATATGCTCCAGAATTCCTGGGTTAGCACGGCCAGAGCGAATCTTGGCTAAATTGGTCTTCAAAGCCTCAAGAGACTTTTGCATCTTTTGATCGGTATTGGTTTTAATTTCTGCTGCGGACATCAGGCCTCCTATTAAACGTGTACTAAAGTACCTTCAGGTTCACCTTGCACTACACGCATTAATGCGCCTGGCTTGAGAATTGAAAATACTTTGATTGGTAATTTGCGATCGCGGCACAATGCAAATGCAGTTGCATCCATGACTTGCAGATTCTTGATTAATGCTTCGTCAAACGTAATGGTTTTATATAAGGTGGCAGTTGGATCTTTTACTGGATCGGCACTGTAAATACCATCCACCTTCGTTGCTTTGAGCATAATCTCGACACCCATCTCAGCCCCACGCAGAGCGGCAGCAGTATCAGTAGTGAAGAATGGATTACCAGTACCCGCTGCGAAAATAACCACTTTCCCTTCACCCATCGCGCGAATTGCGCGTGGACGAATGTAGGGCTCAACCACTTGATCCATACGGAGTGCAGATTGCACGCGCGCTTCAACACCTTTTTGACGCAACGCATCTTGCAATGCTAAAGAATTCATCATGGTTGCCAACATACCCATGTAATCGGCAGTTGCGCGATCCATGCCGGCGGCACCACCTGCAACTCCGCGGAAAATATTTCCGCCGCCAATCACAATCGCTAGCTCCACTCCGATATTCACAATAGCGGCGATTTCCTTAACCATGGAATCGATAGTGATTGGATTGATGCCAAAAGCATCATCGCCCATAAGGGCTTCACCAGATAGTTTTAGGAGGACTCGTTTGTAGGCTGGCATGTTTTTTATTTTCCGTAATTTGCCAAGTAATTTACTTACTTAGCTTATTGATCTTTAAGCACTTTTTAATATCTCTGCCAAATTATAAAGGGCTTGAGAAGGATCAAAGAAAAGGGCACAGAAACTAAGGTTTCTATGCCCTTTTGGGTATTACCAAGCAGTGGGGCAAGCCCCAAACTAGCCTATTAAGCTGTTGCTTTAGAAGCGGCAGCCACTTGTGCGGCTACTTCAGCCGCAAAGTCGTCTTGACGCTTCTCAATGCCCTCACCTACAACAAACATGGTGAAACCCTTGATTGTTGTATTTGCAGCCTTGAGCATTTGCTCTACAGATTGCTTGTCGTTTTTAACGAAAGTTTGGTTCAACAAAGAAACCTCTTTGAGGTACTTCTGAATAGAACCTTCAACCATCTTTTCAACGATTTCTGGTGGTTTACCAGATTCAGCAGCTTTTTGAACAGCAACGCTTCGCTCAACAGCAATTGCTTCAGCAGGAACGTCAGCCATAGACAGGGCCACTGGCTTCATTGCAGCAATGTGCATTGCTACATCTTTAGCAGCAGTCTCGTCACCTTCGAACTCAACCATGACACCAATACGAGCGCCATGGAGATAGGAAACCAACTTGTTGCTACCAGAAAAACGCTTAAAGCGACGTGGCATGATGTTCTCGCCGATCTTACCGATCAGTGCGCTACGAACCTCATCAACAGTTTGACCATTCAATGGCAATGCTAACAATGCAGCAACGTCAGCCGGGTTCTTTTCAGCAACCAACTGCACGCAGTCATTTACAAATGCCAAGAAATCGTCGTTCTTAGAAACGAAGTCAGTTTCGCAGTTCACTTCTAACAAGGCACCAGTAGTACCATTGATAGAAGTAGCAACAATACCTTCAGCCGTAACACGAGAAGCTGCTTTACCAGCTTTGCTACCCAGCTTTACACGCAGAATTTCTTCTGCACGAGCCATATCACCATCAGCCTCAGTCAAAGCTTTTTTGCACTCCATCATCGGAGCATCAGTTTTGGCGCGTAAGTCGCCAACCATTGCAGCGGTAATAGCGGCCATTATTCAGCTTTCCCTTCTTCAACAAACTCTTCTTCGCCTTCTTTAACTGCTGTCAAGATTTCTTGAACAGAGTTAGCTTTGCCTTCGAGGATTGCATCTGCAATGCCGCGTGCGTAAAGGAGAACCGCTTTGCTGGAGTCATCGTTACCAGGAATGATGTAATCAACACCTTCTGGTGAGTGGTTGGTATCTACAACAGCGATTACTGGAATACCAAGCTTGTTAGCTTCAGTAATAGCAATCTTGTGATAGCCAACGTCCACTACAAAAATTGCATCAGGAACGCCATTCAAATCTTGAATACCGCCAAGTGCTTTTTGCAATTTGTCGAGATCACGGTCATTAGTCAAAGCTTCTTTCTTGGAGAGCTTTTCCCAGTCACCAGCTTCTTTAGCAACTGCCATGTCTTTCAAACGCTTGAGGGAACCTTTAACAGTTTTGAAGTTGGTGAGTGTGCCACCCAACCAACGGCTGTCGATGTAAGGCATACCAGCACGAGCAGCTTCTTCAGCAATGATCTCGCGTGATTGACGCTTAGTACCAACAAATAAAATAGTGCCACGATTAGAAGCAACTTGTTTTGCAAATTTCAGGGCGTCCTGAAACATTGGCAATGTTTTTTCCAAGTTGATGATGTGGATTTTGTTGCGATGACCGAAAATGAATGGGGCCATCTTTGGGGACCAGAAGCGAGTTTGGTGACCAAAATGGCAACCGGCTTCCAGCATTTGACGCATAGTTACTGACATAACTTCTCCTAAGGGTTGGTTCTAAAGTTGAGTCCTAGCTGCGCTAAAAAACGCCACCCTGGAAGGCTCAACTCGCGATTTCAAGTCCAAAATAGACCCGAGACCAAAATTATAGCTTAAATATCAATGCTCTAGCCACCCTCACCCCCAAGCAATAAAAGGGGTCAACTCTCAAAATAGGCCCTAGAAGCCCCAAAAATGGGATATTTGCCTAAAATTTAGGCAATATGACCAAGCCAAAACTATCCAAGTCGTTGATAATCAAGGCATGAATAGTGTATTTACCGCAGAAAAAGACATCCTTGGGATGCGCGAAGCTGGCCGCTTAGCTAGCGAAGTTTTGGACCATGTGGCTCCCCACGTTAAGGCGGGAGTTACCACGGGCGAATTGGATCGGATTTGTCATGAATACATGCGCGATGTCCAAAAGACCATTCCGGCTCCATTAAATTATCAGCCGCCTGGATACCCTCCCTTTCCAGCATCCATCTGCACTTCCGTGAATGATGTGATCTGCCACGGAATTCCAGGCGACAAGGTTCTCAAAAATGGTGATGTTGTGAACTTAGACATTACCGTTATTACCCCCGATGGTTACTACGGCGACACTAGTCGCATGTTCATGGTGGGCGAAGTTTCTGTCATGGCAAAACGCCTTACACAAATCACATTTGAGTGCATGTGGTTAGGAATTGCTCAAGTGAAACCAGGTGCATCACTTGGCGATATCGGTCACGTAATACAGACCCACGCTGAAAAAGCAGGTTACTCAGTCGTGCGCGAATACTGCGGTCATGGCATTGGCAAAGTATTCCACCAAGACCCACAGATTCTTCACTATGGCAAACCAGGTACTGGTGAAAAGTTAGAAGTCGGCATGACCTTTACGATCGAGCCAATGATCAACGCGGGCAAACGAGATATTCGCACCATGCCTGACCAGTGGACCGTGAAGACAAAAGACCGCAGCTTGTCAGCCCAATGGGAGCATACGCTGTTGGTTACCCCAACAGGCGTTGAAGTGCTGACTTGGTCAGAAGGAAGCAACCCACCTCCTGATTGCGTTAAAGGCCTTTCATTTAGACCGACATTAGTAAGCGCTTAATAGAATGAGTCAGTCGCAAGCAGTTAGCAATGTTATTGATGCAGCTAGTCTACGTGCCGCTCGCGAAATTGCTTACGACGAGTTTAGAAAAACACAGTCTGTTGGTAAATTAACTAAGCAACTCTCTAAATTAAGCGATCAGCTCCTTTCCCATCTTTGGAATAGCTGCGGCTTAAATAATGAAGCCACCTTAGTCGCAGTTGGCGGCTTCGGTAGAGGCGCACTATTTCCTTACTCTGATATTGATATTCTGATTCTGCTTCCAGCCGATGAACAACAGGCTAGGGCTTTATCAAAGCAAGTAGAGCAATTTGTTGCAAGCTGCTGGGATACAGGATTAGAAATTGGTTCCTCAGTCAGAAATGTGGCTGAATGCATCTCTGAATCTGAGCAAGACATTACCGTGCGCACTTCCCTCCTAGAAGCAAGGCTGATTTGCGGTAAGAAGCAACTCTTTAATGACTTCGCCAAGGCTTTTGAAGCAGCGATGGATCCAAAGGCCTTTTTTCAGGCCAAGCAAGCTGAACAAATTCAGCGTCATTACAAATATCAGAACACCCCTTACTCCCTAGAGCCTAATTGCAAAGAGAGCCCTGGGGGCTTACGTGACTTACAGGTCATCACCTGGGTTAGTAAGGCTGCGCTATTGGGGGACACCTTCAAGGACCTCAATGAAGCTGGTCTGGTGACGCAGCGCGAACTCACTGAGCTCAAACGCAATCAACGTTTCTTGGAAACCCTGCGCGCCAACCTCCATTTGTTAGCGGGACGTAGGCAAGACGTTCTTGCATTTGATTTGCAAGCAGCATTAGCAGCATCGATGGGGATTAAAGAGGAATCTTCACGTCAAGCCAGCGAAGCCATCATGCGTCGCTACTACTGGGCAGCTAAAGCAGTAACCCAATTGAATGACGTTCTCTTGCAAAACATTGAAGCCCTGCTCTTTCCGCAAGAGTCCAAAACGATTCTCACCATTCCAGGCGAAGGTAACGAGCACTTTATTGAGCGTCAAGGGGTATTGGATATTACCGATCCCCAGCTTTTTCAAAATCATCCTGAACAGATTCTGAGAACCTTCTTGGTATTTGCCCAAGCATCGAATGTAAAGAGTCTGTCCGCAACTATTTTTAGAGCTCTCTATAACGCTCGTACCAAGATGGATAGCAAGTGGCGTGCCGACCCGATCAATAGAGCCCTGTTTATTGAGTTGCTAAAGCAACCTGAAGGCGTCAGTCGCGCCTTCCATCTCATGAATCGCAGCAGCGTGCTAGGTCGCTACCTCCCGGCCTTCCGCAAGATTGTTGGGCAGATGCAGCATGACTTATTTCATGTGTATACCGTTGATCAACACATCTTGATGGTGCTACGGAATGTACGCCGCTTCATGGTCGTTGAACATACCCATGAATTCCCCTTCTGCAGCAGTCTTATTGCTCACTTTGAGAAACCTTGGTTACTGGTTATTGCCGCACTCTTCCATGACATTGCCAAAGGACGTGGTGGTGATCACTCGCAATTAGGCAGAGCTGATATGCGCAAGTTCGCCAAAGATCATGGCTTAGATAAAAAAGATACCGAGCTATTAGTGTGGTTGGTTGCCGAGCACCTCAACATGAGTCAAACCGCTCAGAAACAAGACATCACCGATCCCGATGTAGTGAGAGCATTTGCTAAAAAAGTAGGTGATGAGCGCCATCTCACTGCGCTCTATTTATTAACCGTGGCTGACGTGCGCGGCACCAGCCCTAAAGTGTGGAATGCCTGGAAAGGCAAGCTACTTGAGGATCTATATCGTGCGACCTTAAGAGTCCTCGGCGGAGCCAAGACAGATGCCTCGTCAGAATTGGCACAACACCAAGAAGAGTCCAAGGCTAAATTACGCCTATATGGTATCAATGATGAATCTTATGAAGATTTATGGAAGCAATTAGATGTAGCCTTCTTCTCAAGACAGGACTCATCTGACATTGCTTGGCTCACACGTCATCTATACAACAAGGTGAATAGCGACCAACCGATTGTGAGAGCAAGACTGTCCCCCATTGGTGAAGGCTTGCAAGTGGCCGTTTACGTTAAAGACCAAGAAGATCTGTTTGCCAGAATCTGCGCCTACTTTGAAAGACATGGTTTCTCCATTTGGGATGCGCGTATTCACACGACACGCCATGGCTATGCTTTAGACACCTTCCAAATCTCCGGCAGTAACTTAGTGGATGAGGGTGGCAGCTATCGCGACCTTATCCAACTCGTTGAATTTGAGTTGACTGAGGCGCTCACCAACACACAGCCACTACCCAACCCAAGTATGGGTCGCCTCTCTAGACAATCGCGCACTTTCCCAATTCAGCCACGCGTTCACATGGTTCCAGATGATCGGGGCAGATATTACACGCTGGCACTTTCGGCGAGTGACCGCACTGGCTTGCTTTACACAATCTCTAGAGTATTGGCGAAGCATCAGGTATCCATTCATACCGCCAGAATTAATACACTGGGAGAAAGGGTCGAAGACGTTCTATTACTGGATGCAGCAAACCTCGGTAAGAATCCCAAGCTACAGATACAGCTTGAGACAGAATTACTTGAGGCCTTAGGGGCTTAAAGCAATTTAGCTAAAGCACGTTGGATGCGAATGCTTTCAATATCGCTAAAAGCAAACCACTTACATTTAATATCTTCTTCAGATTGCTCTTGTCGTAGGGCTCGCAACCTATAAAGTAGATCTATGTGCAAATGAGCACTCTCACCCTTTTTGGGATTCTCAGGAATCTCGTGAATATCAATGTCAATGGGCTCTTGACTGTTGGCATCTAGCTCGCAGATATAACCAGTTTCCTCATATACCTCCCTAATGGCAGCTTCAACTGGTGAATCCCCTTCATCAATATGACCTCCAGGCTGAAGCCAATGCTTGATATATGGATGAAAGATTAACAGAACCTTGTCAGCTTTAATGACTAAACCACTTGCGGTGATATGCCCAATTCGATTGGTTCTTCTAAAAGAAGATTCATAATTTAAAATCGCATTCACCCGATCTTTAAACGGAGAGATTGATTTAATACCTTCAAGTTTTTGGATGATATTTAAATTAAAATTATTCATTATTAAAGATGATAACTATCAGAACGCTAATTAAAAAAGAAAAAGAAATAAACAAAAAATCGACCCTGTAAATATTTCTGTGTAAGTTCACCGCGGGGCTATTGGTGAGCGCTGATGCGTTCACCAAATTCTATATCAAATCGATTGAGCGCTGCTCTCCAGTTCCGAATCGGCATCGTCCATCTCT
>NZ_JAYGQU010000029.1:0-18581 GCF_035012985.1 Polynucleobacter sp. MG-28-Ekke-A2
AGTGTTTTTGGTGCAAGGAGTTGCTCAGTGTCATTCCACTTTTGCAAAATAGTGTGCCGCTCGTCAGGGGACAAAATGCTGAGTTTGCTAATGCTTTGATCTGGATTGGCTACTGCTGACTCTAGAAAATCTTCTAGGGCAACAGTTAGGGTGTCTTGATACTCTTCCGTATGGAGCAGGCTATTTAAGTCAATATCGATGCTAATAAAAGTTGCATCTTTATCGGTGTATGCGGTTAGAGATACATCATCGACAGGGCCTAGAGATAAATTTGTCCTCGTTGCTGTGAAATTATTAAATAGAAGTTTATTGTGATTGGATAGGACATTAATTACAGGCCCAAAAAAAGTATTAGATTTACCGATTTGGCTTTGATGTCTATTCATTTCCTCCCATCTATAAAATCTGTGAGGATAAAAATTTTTAATTATTCGTGACGTTGCAAGGATTAAGTCAATAAAACAATCATTGGGATAAATCTTTAGCTCGAATGGAACTATATTCGAAAGCATGAAGGGGGTGCGTCGATTGGCATCAGTTCTTGCTGAGATGGGTAAGCTGAATAGACCGTCCTGAAATCCCGAGAGGCGATGGATAAAAGCGGTAAGAAGGGTTATTAGAACATTTGAGAGGGGGGAATTACATTTGTTGCTTAGTTCTAAGAGTTTTTTACAGGAGCTTGGCGATAGTAGGATTGATTTTCTTAGTCGTTTTCCTAGCGATCCTTTTGGGAGGCGGTCAGATTTATTATTCAAGAAGGTGGGAGGGATCCCCTGTTCTAAAAATTCATCCCAAAAAATTTTGTCTTTGTTGTAATCATTGGAGAGATTGTATTCATTAGTGGCATTGAAAATTTTGCTCAGTGAGCCGTTTGACTCAATTAAGTGCTCGGAATTATTGGAGAGAGATGAGTAAATATCACCCAGCCTATTAGAGAAAAGGGCAAGGCTGTATCCATCTATCGCTATATGATGGAAGATTCCAGTCCAGCGATAGTGACTGGAATTAAATTTAAGGAGCTTAAATTTAAACGGTGGTTCATGGGAAATATCTATTGGCTCTGATAACGCCGAATCAATAATAAATTTTGAAATATCTAAAGGTTGTTCTGAGTTACTGAGATCATAGTAGTCTAGGGTATAGCAAACAGAATTTTGTACATATTGCTTTGGCCCTTCAGGGCTATCAAAGAAAGTTAAAAATAAAGATTCGCACTCCTGAATCACGCTTTTCAATGACTTGGAGAATAATCCTGGGTTAATTTCCCCGTATATATCTATTTGTTCGCCCAATAAAAAAGCTGGATTTTTTGGATCTAACTGTTGAGCAAACCAAATGCCAATTTGGCCGGCAGAAAGGGAAAAGTTTTTTTGTTCGGGAGATAAGTCTGAACCCGCAATGAGGGGGGGCGATATGACTTCGAAATATATCTCCGTCGGTGAAGGTAAATTAAAAATTTTCAAATGAATGATTGCTGTTGTAATCTGAGATTAGGCAATTTTCACCATTGGTTGCCAGTCTTTTGACTCACCCTTGAGTATCAGATATCTTTGATTGTGTTCCATATTCGGAGCCTTTATCTCAACTTTTTGGAATAAGTCGCTAGAGCCAAGATTTTTGTAACCTTCAGCAAAGTTTCCGGTACCTAGCTCCCATAATTTTCGGAGGATAAATAATGCAAAATTGAAGCTTAATGAAATATGATTTCCATGATAATCTTTGGTCGTCCAGGGCTGTGGTAAGACTAAGTAAATGGGTATTTCACCATTTATCGGGTATGGATGATCATTAAGACTATTGTTGAGAATGAGATGGGATGGGTCGGCGACAAAGTCATGAGATAGGTAGTCATTGGCAGAGTAGTCGTCATTGTCGGTAAATCTCAAAAAATCACCCATAATTACCACCGTCGACTCTACCTTGTGAATTTTTTTATCCTCACATACATGCTGTATATATTTGTAGTTTCCAAGATTTTGGTTTCCAATCTCAATGTCCTCTTTGGAGTAGATTGGTTGCGAAATTTTTAAACCAGCTTTTTCTAGGTTGCCCTCGATCTGAGTAATAAAAAATTTTGGTGCCCTTGTCGCAATTGCATAATCAAACCATGGGTCACATTGTAGAAATTCATAAAATCCATGGCGAAGCATTATTGTGTCATTTTGGTGCATCGAAGATGAGTAAATTCCCGTGGTGCCCTCTAGATCGAGTATCAGTAAAGGTTTGTTTTTTATGGGAAAGAAGTCTAGGCGACGATTCATTTAAAAAATTTTATGTTTTATATATATGCTTGTATGATAAATGAAAATTGTTATAAAAATCATGATTATAAGATCATTGGGTTAGGGTATGAAAAAACAAAGTAATTTTATTGGAATAGACCATTTGGCTATAGCGGTACCAGATATTAATATGGCTGTTAATTGGCTGCGAGATATTTTGGGGTTTAATGTTGAGGAAACTCGTGAAACCCAAGGCAAGCATTCTGGAATGAAGTCTGCTGTATTGAGGCTTGGTCCAATAACTTTAGTAGTGACGGAGGGCATCGGAGAGACGTCGCAAACCTCACAATATGTAAAAAAGTACGGCCCAGGAATTCAGCACATTGCTTTTGGCGTTAGAAATATTGAAAGTGCAATTGAGGATGCCCGCTTAAGGGGCCTAAAATTTAGCTCAGATCTCATTGCTAGTGATGGCTTGTCGCAAATATTCTCATTAAGAGATGGGTCAACAGGAATGATGATTGAGTTAATAGAGAGGAATAATTTCAATGGATTTAGGGATGAAAATGTTCAGAAACTCTTCGACACATTGGAATCTAAGGATATCTGTTAGATTTTCAATATAGGCCACATTCAGAGATTAACCAATGCGAATATTAAGCGCAGAATTGAATCCCGCACTTCATAATAAAAAAATTGAGGTTATGAATTTTCTCAATGAAATAGCTTCAACATATCCCGATGCTATTTCATTTGCGCCGGGAAGACCTGTTGAAGATTTTTTTGATGTTGATAAGTCTTTTGGTTATCTTCAGAAATTTTCAGATTATTGCGCTGATAAGACCAGAGTTTCCAGCAAGACTTTCCTTAATTCTTTAGGGCAGTACGGACGAACTAATGGCATCCTCGGAGATTTTATCCAAAAGCTTTTGATAAACGATGAGGGATTTCAGATAAGTGCGAATGATGTGGTTATTACAGTAGGCAGTCAAGAAGCAATGTTTTTATGTCTGCTGACATTATTTAGGGGCCGGGCTGATGTCATACTAATTACTGATCCGGCATACATTGGAATGTCTGGCGCAGCAAATATATTGGGTATCGAAGTTATATCTGTACCTCTTGATCCAGCGGGGATTGATTTTATTGCCCTAGACCAGACTCTGATTGCCCTAAAAAAATCGGGTAAAAATCCTAAGGCGCTCTATTTGTCGCCCGACTTCTCCAATCCAACGGGGATTACTTTATCTCGCGATCATCGTAAAGAATTATTAGACTTAACGAAAAAGCATAACATCCTTATTATCGAGGATCATGCATACTCCTATTTTGATTACGACTCTCCTGAAAAAGGATCATTAAAATTATTCCCCAACTCAGATCATGTTATTTACTTAGGGAGTTTTTCGAAAAGTATTTACCCTGGGGTGCGTATTGGGTTCTTGGTTGCTAATATAGAGGTAGTGGATGATGCGGGAAAAATTACAACTTTTGTATATGAGGTATCGAAGCTAAAAAGTTTGTTAACGGTGAATACTTCCCCTTTATGTCAGGCGATAGTAGGAGGCATCTTGCTTGAGAATAATTTTTCACTAAAGTCTTATGCAAAAGATCGTTTAAACGCGCTCAAGCTTAATAGAGATGTAATTTTGGATGCGCTCGATATTAATTTCCCAGCCTCTGAGGTTTGGGCTAGGGGTATTCAATGGAATAGGCCGTCAGGAGGATTTTTTCTGACCTTGAGCCTGCCATTCGCCCTGACAGATGAAGATTTAATTGAGTCCGCCATGGACTATAAGGTTCTATGGACTCCTATGAGATATTTTCATATTCATGATGGCGTATCGAATGATATTCGCTTATCTTTTAGTTATGTAACTCCTGATCAGATTCGCTTAGGTATAAAAAACCTTGGGACTTTTGTTAAGAAAAAGGCACTTTTATTGCAAAAGGATTGACAGAAATTGTTGAAAACTATTATTTGAATAATTCCAGTGAATAGGTCAGAACATTGAATTCGTCTCGATCGAAATTGATATCGATGATGGGTGAATAAGGGAGACGTTATTGAAGTATGTGGGAAAAAATCGAGGCTGACTCGCAGTCATCGTTACTGGCAATCATGATGAAAAATTTTCATTTGTGAAGTTCAGTCCTAGATTAAATTTAATATTCACACGCATATTATTTTTTCATGATTATGGTTTTTCATGGCTAAATCAAATATGCCTAAAGCATTACAAGGAAGCATGGCTTATGCAACTTTTGTTTAATTTACCAATTAAGATCGATGACCATTTCTTAATTCCTGCCGATACAACAACTTGGACCGCTTATGGCTACAGTCGCGCCATCGGTGGGATGACGCCTTATCGCGATAGAGCCAGTTTTGCTACCTTATCAAAGGCATTAGTTCCTACTACGTCCTATGGAAAATCACTTTCGAATACATTTGGTGTTTATATGATTGCTTTCGACTACCCTCGACCTGCATTTTATGTGGGAGTTGCTGGAAATGATGGAAGGGCGCCTGATGGTATTAAAAAAAGGATTTCCAAGCATCGTGTTAAAGCCACAGGTTCCCATATTGGATTAACTCAAAGTAAAACTGGTGGTGTGCATCACCCAATGCAGTGGCAATACTTTGCCAAATTACGTGCGCGATATTTTTTTGAGAATGATACATTTGATCGATGTGCAGATGCAAGATTGGTAATTGGTCAGATGGCCTTAAGCTCGCTGCAGCCAACAACAAAATTAGAGTATTTTGAGCATTTGATATACGAAAATGTGAATAATATTCGAGATTATATTTACCAGTTATTTTGGCCTGGTGTTGAGCAATCTTCCGTTATTTTATTAACGTCCGGGTCTAATAATGGATTGGCATCGCAAAGCCCAGAAATTATCCTTTGGGATGAAAGCTTACATCAATACTAATTCTTCTCATAATTGCTAGTAGTTTAAAGAAGCATCATTCCTTTTTGCTTTTTTAAGGAGTTTTGATTGCAACTAAGTTAGTTTTAAATAATTACTCCAACCACTAAAAAATCTTTAAGCAATGGAAAAATTTATTAATTTACAAGATTATTTTTAGCTATTTTTGAAATGCTAAGGTCGATTAATTTGTTTGTCAAATTATGCCTTGCTGACGTTAGAGTCGTTTTTCCATTTAAAAATTTACCATAAGAACTTTAGATTTAAGTTTGTTAAAAATGAAGTTGACATTTTAGTTAGCTTCAGAATCAAAAAAATAATAGTTTTAAGTACTGTAATTGGAGATCAAGATGAATTAACGGAGGACGGGCTTGTAGGGTGGAGATTATCGCGTTGGCTTATATGGGGGCCCCATACTCCGATTGATCTTATATCTGGAACAAGGCTTCGTTCCGAGCCCAGTAATCAAAATAAGATTGAACATCTAAGAGTTGGACCGGAAAAATCGTTTCCTCAAATCCTGCCCGAAACCGCAGAAGCATTTCAATAAAACTCATATCTGCCATAATTTTTCCATGCTTATTGCGTGAACGCTTATGTTGGTGGATATAGATAAACATAGCCTCGGCATAATTTAGCTGTTCTTCAGTCGCTTCAGGCTGTAAGGCCAGCACAGAGAGCTTGATCCACTTATCCTCCATCGTTTTAATATGCTCGCCGCAGATCCGATTAAAGACATTCACGCTTTGCCCAATATAGTAAATGTGGCCCTGAGAATTAAATAAGAAATAAATTGCGGCGATAGGCTGCAAGTCTCTTCCCAATAAGTAAAGTTGACGATGGTCAGGACGAACAATCCCTGCTTCCTTAATCTCTGGAAGAGAAAAGTCCATTAATCTATTTTTGGAGATCTTGCCAGCGGCCAGCGCGCCAAGACGTAAATAGTATTTATCTTGTTGCGTCATTAAATAGTATGGAGTGTTCATTTTTTATCCTAGAAGTTGTGAGCTCAAAAGTTGCTCAAATGCTGAGCCGTCTTTGCGGGTCAAGTTAGGAACGTATCTTGAATAAGTTGTAAAGAGCATGCGAGTCGATGTGTGGCCCATTTGCCGCGCAATCCACTCTGGGTTTTCACCTGATGCAAGCCAAAGGGTCGCCGCTGTGTGGCGGGTTTGATAGGGTCGCCGTCGCTTAATCTTTAATTCAGTCAGAAGTGGATGCCAAATACGATTTGCAAAGTTGTGGCGATTAAAGGGCTTACCATTTGATGCACAAAAGACGTAATCCGATTTAATGGATTCTCTACTTTTTCTCTGTGCAGTTAAAGCATTGATGACGGGCGTAGATAAATCAATCGTACGTTCTGATCCCGGTGTTTTCGTTGAGTCTAGTCCACCAGCAACCCATGCTTGACTGATGGTTAATTGGGCTCTATCTAGATCAACGCATTCCCAAGTAAGACCAAGTAATTCAGAGGTACGCATGCCAGTGAAAAAGGCAGCAGTTAAGTAAGGCTTAAATTCGTCGGGAGCACCTTCGAGAATTTGACCAACCTCCATCAGCGAGAAGGGGTCAATCTTGGTTTTAGGAACCCTTAAAGGTTTAATTCCCCGAAACCCAGATACAAAATCATGGCGATCGGCTGCCTCAGCCAATATCTGGTTCAAGATGTTCAAAATCCCATTGATACGGGTAGCAGACAAGCTCTTGCCATCCTCGTCCGCTTTGGCGAGAACCCCGCGATACGACAAGATATCTGCTTTGGAAATCTCATGGACTCGTCGTCCGCGAAAGCGAGGAATAAGATGTTTGATCAAGATATCCTTCACTTTGCTCTGGGTGGAGCGTTTCCAATCTAGCTGCCGCTCTGTAAACCATAAATCGGAAAATTCGGAGAAGCTAGGCATGCCATCAATGTTTACGATTGCTTGTTTTGCACCGGTATTGCGCATCTCCTGAGCGGCAACTTGGGCACCAGCAACCAATTCCTCATTCGTAACGGGTGTAATGCTTGGAGTTGCACTTTCAAATAAATCCGCACGCTTGCTGTTTGGAAAGTAATTACGGTAGGAGAAGGTTTCTTCGTCTATCTCCTTTTGAATAGTCTTCATGATTGCTTCCAATCTAAAGATATTTGCCTTAGTGGGTTTGAGCTTTGTGAGCTCTTTGCAGCGGATGCCGCGATAGCGAAAATCAAAAAAGAGGGCGTTTGATTCTGCTCGTGTGCGAATACTACCCATGACAAACACCCCCATTAGCCATTGGAATTTCCAAGACCGTTTGTTTGAGGTAATCCGTTTGGATGGTTTCCCAGATGTACATAACGCGCCTTGATCCTGGTAACCGCACGTAGTGGGTTCCTTCTATGAAGACGCGATCTTTTAGGTATTCATTAATGTAGCGAGCCTTATATGGAATATGGGCTGCCAATTCTGCTGCTTTCATGTATGTAGTCATATTTATTTCCCGAAGTTAACGTTATTTGAAATACATTATTACTGTATTACAAATATATTGTATATGAAAACTTTTAATTTGTCAATTTGTATGACAAATGAGACAATATGAACAACAAATAGTTCGCGGGAGCAGTTTCATGAAAGTAAGTGGCGAAAGTAAACAGCTGGCAGTCAGAGTTGACGAATCATTTTTGTCGGCGATTGACCAAAAGCGTATTGAGCTATCAAAGGGGATGGGCTCTATTCCTAGTCGTTCAGACATTGTTCGCATTGCACTGGAACAGTTTTTGCAAATGAGTTCAGAGAACAAATAAGTCTTGGCGATTTTTTTCTTTCTCTATATAGAGGAGAAAAGAAGTGGAGTGGTGTTCGTAGTCCATCTTGAGAAATTTATAGCTTGGGCCCAAAACTGTCCCAAAATAGGCCCAATTTGGGCCCAGACAAGTTTTTGAATATTTTTGTAGTGCTTACGCGTTGCGTGAAAACTGTTTGATAACTGCAATGAGTTGTAAAAGTGCCATACATTAATACCCTCGCAATGCTATATAAATCAAAGCTTGCAGGGTGATGGTGGTAATGCATAAGCAGCAGAGATCAATAGGGTAAAATAAATAGATTAGGCTCGTAGCTCAGCTGGTTAGAGCACCACCTTGACATGGTGGGGGTCGTTGGTTCGAGTCCAATCGAGCCTACCAACGAATAAGACCCAAAAGAAGTGCTAATCATGGCTTCAAAGAGGCGCGGATGCCCCAAAGCTACCGCGCTTTCTTTTTGGGAAAGATGTCAGTAATGAAGTTCAGTAAATAAGATGGGGTCATCATGCTTGTAGTTACTCTACCCGATGGATCAAAACGTGAGTTTGAGGCACCAGTTCGCGTAGCGGATGTTGCTCAAAGCATCGGTAGTGGTCTTGCAAAAGCTGCTTTAGGTGGCATCGTAGATGGCAAGATGGTTGATACCAGTTTTGTGATTGATAAAGATAGTCAATTAGCCATCATCACAGACAAAAGTCCTGAGGCGCTTGAGATTGTGCGCCACTCCACAGCACACTTATTAGCTTACGCTGTAAAAGAATTATTTCCAGAAGCACAAGTCACAATTGGTCCGGTAATCGAGAATGGTTTTTACTATGACTTCTCTTATCACCGCCCATTTACTCCGGATGACTTAGTTGCTCTCGAAAAGAAAATGACTGAGCTCGCTAAAAAAGATGAGCCAGTTGTTCGTACCGTAATGCCGCGCGATGACGCTATCGATTTTTTTAAGAAGCAAGGCGAAAACTACAAAGCAGAATTGATTGCCAGTATTCCGCAGGGCGAAGATGTTTCTTTGTATGCCGAAGGTAAGTTCACAGACTTATGCCGCGGGCCTCATGTCCCATCCACTGGAAAGTTGAAGGTCTTTAAGCTCCAAAGCGTTGCGGGCGCTTACTGGCGTGGCGATAGCAAGAATGAGATGCTGCAGCGTATTTACGGCACCGCATGGTTACGCAAAGAAGATCAAGATGCTTACTTGCTCATGCTTGAAGAGTCTGAAAAGCGTGATCACAGACGTCTCGGTAAATTACTTGATCTCTTTCACTTTCAATCTGAGGCGCCAGGGTTAATTTTCTGGCATCCAAAAGGTTGGTCCATCTGGCAAGAAGTTGAGCAATACATGCGTCGCGTGTATCAGCAAGAAGGCTATCAAGAGGTAAAAGCTCCACAGATTTTGGATCGTGGTCTTTGGGAAAAATCAGGCCACTGGGAAAACTATAAAGAAAATATGTTTACGACTGAGTCGGAGAATCGTGCTTATGCATTAAAGCCGATGAACTGCCCAGGCCACGTGCAAATTTATAACTCTGGTTTGCATAGCTATCGTGAATTGCCATTGCGTTTTGGTGAGTTTGGACAATGTCATCGCAATGAACCATCAGGGGCATTGCATGGTTTGATGCGTGTGCGCGGTTTCACACAAGACGATGGCCATATTTTCTGTACAGAAGATCAAATTCAGTCTGAAGTGGCCAACTTTGATAAAGCAGTACGCGCTGTGTATCAAGATTTTGGTTTTACCGAGGTGGCTGTAAAGCTAGCCTTACGTCCTGCTAAGCGTGTAGGCGATGATGCTATTTGGGATAAGGCAGAAGAGGCTCTCCGAGGTGCCCTCAAGGCCTCAGGCCAGGAATGGGAAGAATTGCCAGGCGAGGGTGCTTTTTATGGTCCTAAGATTGAATATCACCTTAAGGACTCGATTGGCCGGACTTGGCAGTGCGGCACGATTCAGGTTGATTTCTCGATGCCAGCCCGTTTGGGTGCTGAATATGTGGCTGAAGACAATAGTCGCAAGACCCCAGTCATGTTACATAGGGCAATTGTGGGCTCTTTAGAGCGTTTTATTGGCATTTTGATCGAAAACCACGCTGGAAACATGCCTGTTTGGCTAGCTCCAACCCAGGCTGTAGTCCTCAATATCTCCGGAAATTCTGCTGCATATGCACAACAAGTTCAGCAATTGCTGAAAAAACAAGGGTTTAGAGTGGAATCCGATTTGCGGAACGAGAAAATTACGTATAAAATACGCGAGCACGCATTACAGAAGATCCCGTTTTTGCTAGTTGTAGGGGATAAAGAATCTGAAAGTAATACGGTGGCCGTTCGTGCCCGTGGCGGAGTGGATTTAGGTGTAATGCCTCTTGATGCCTTCGTTGCCCGACTCCAGCAGGATATATCCCAGAAGGTCGGACCCGAGCCTAGCTAGGGTTAGAACGGTTTTTATTGTTTTTTTAAAGGAATTAAGAAGATCGCTACTGAAAAATTGCAGCGCATTAACCGGGAAATTACTGCCCCTGAAGTGCGTTTGATTGGAATTGATGGAGAGCCCATCGGTGTAGTTAAGTTGAGTGAAGCCCTGGCTTTGGCGGAAGAGAAAGAGACCGATTTGGTTGAAATTGCTCCGACGGCTGTGCCACCTGTAGTCCGCATCATGGACTTCGGCAAATTCAAATACCAAGAAGCCAAGCGGATGCATGAAGCTAAGCTGAAACAAAAAGTAATTCAGGTAAAGGAAGTGAAGTTTCGCCCTGGTACTGATGATGGTGACTACGGTGTCAAGCTACGTAATCTAATCCGCTTTTTGGAAGATGGCGATAAGACAAAGATTACGCTGCGGTTTCGGGGTCGTGAAATGGCCCATCAAGAAATCGGAGTTAGGGTGTTGGAACGTTTGAAGTTGGATCTCGTGGAATACGGCCAAGTCGAACAGTTTCCAAAGATGGAAGGCCGCCAGATGGTGATGGTATTGGCCCCTATCCGTAAGGCTAAGTAACTAGGTTCTACCTAGTTCTTATGAAGTGAGGCGCTGAAAGGTGCTGGTAGTTTGAAGTGCTTCTGGGTACAGGAAGAGTAACCGTCGGTTACCACCTATGTTGCACAAGTAATTGAAGGGGTGCTTTATGCCCAAGATGAAGAGCAAAAGTAGCGCTAAAAAGCGCTTCACGGTTCGCGCAGGCGGAACGATTAAACGAGGACAGGCTTTCAAACGCCACATTCTCACCAAGAAGACCACAAAGAATAAGCGTCACTTGCGTGGTACCACCGAAGTTGCGAAAGCTGACGTTAAGTCAATTCGCTCCATGCTTCCTTACGCTTAACCTCAGACTAGATTAGGAGAAATAAATGCCAAGAGTCAAACGTGGGGTTACAGCAAGAGCCCGTCATAAGAAAATCACCGATGCCGCTACAGGTTACCGTGGCCGTCGTAAGAACGTATTCCGTATTGCTAAGCAAGCGGTTATGCGTGCTGGTCAATATGCATATCGTGACCGTCGCAATAAGAAACGTGTATTCCGCGCATTGTGGATTGCTCGTATCAACGCGGCAGTTCGTCAGCATGACATGACCTATAGCGTATTCATGAATGGTATGAAGAAAGCTGCGATCGAACTCGACCGCAAAGTGCTTTCTGATATGGCCATTGCTGACAAAGCGGCTTTTGCTGCTTTGGTTACTCGGATCAAATCCGTAGTAAACGCTGCAGCTTAATCTTAGTTTTCTAAACTAA
Source organism: Polynucleobacter sp. MG-28-Ekke-A2 (assembly GCF_035012985.1). Classification (NCBI taxonomy): domain Bacteria; kingdom Pseudomonadati; phylum Pseudomonadota; class Betaproteobacteria; order Burkholderiales; family Burkholderiaceae; genus Polynucleobacter; species Polynucleobacter sp. MG-28-Ekke-A2. The sequence goes on from NZ_JAYGQU010000029.1 coordinate 11,663, forward strand.
GCTGCAATGGTTTCTCTCGACCACATTGTCGAGGATGCTAAACGTGATTTCCTCGGAGCTGCCGATGCGGCAGCTCTAGAGGACGCGAAAGCCAAGTATCTCGGTAAGTCAGGTGTTCTCACTGAGCGTTTAAAAGCGCTTGGTGGAATGTCGCCTGATGAGCGCAAGAGCGCTGGCGCCCAAATTAATCAAATCAAAACTCAAGTAGAAGCTGCATTACAGGAGCGTCGTCAAGCTTTAGCTGATGCCGTCTTGTTGCAACGTCTTACAGCGGAGTCTATCGATGTTTCCTTGCCTGGCCGTGGCCAAGCAGTAGGTAGCTTGCATCCTGTGATGCGCACCTGGGAACGTGTTGAAGAGATCTTCCGCTCCATTGGTTTTGATGTTGCAGATGGTCCTGAGATTGAAACCGATTGGTTTAATTTCACTGCCTTAAATAGTCCTGAGAATCATCCTGCGCGCTCAATGCAGGATACGTTTTATATCGATGGCAAAGATTCTAATGAGAAGCCTTTGTTATTGCGTACGCATACCAGCCCAATTCAGGTTCGTTATGCAAGTGAGCATGTTAAGAAATATGCTAATGCAGATGTGATGCCGCCAATCAAAGTGATTGCGCCTGGCAGAACGTATCGCGTAGATAGTGATGCAACCCATTCACCGATGTTTCATCAGGTTGAAGGATTATGGATTGCCGAGAGCGTCTCCTTTGCAGATCTGAAAGGTGTCTATACAGACTTCTTAAGAACCTTCTTTGAAACGAATGCATTACAAGTTCGTTTCCGCCCATCCTATTTCCCATTCACTGAGCCATCTGCTGAGATTGATATGGCCTTCGGTAGCGGCAAGCTTTCCGGCCGTTGGTTAGAAATCTCCGGAGCAGGGCAGGTTCATCCAAATGTCTTACGTAATATGGGTATTGACCCAGAGCGCTATACCGGCTTTGCATTTGGATCTGGTCTAGAGCGCTTAACGATGCTTCGTTACGGTGTAGATGACTTGCGCCTCTTCTTTGAAAACGATCTGCGTTTCTTAGCGCAGTTCCCTGCATAACATCATCATTACTACTTAACCTTAGATCGCGCTATGCAATTTTCTGAATCTTGGCTTCGTCAGTATGTAAATCCAGCACTCGATAGTGATGCGCTTGGTCATGCAATGACAATGGCCGGTTTAGAAGTTGAAGAGCAACATTCAGTAGCGCCAGCATTTACTAAGATCGTGATTGCGCAGATATTGTCTGCGGAGCAACATCCTGATGCAGACCGTTTACGTGTTTGTAAAGTAGACGCTGGGACTGGTCAAGAGTTACAAATTGTTTGTGGTGCGCCTAATGCGCGTGCCGGGATCAAGATTCCTTGCGCTATGGTTGGTGCTGAATTGCCTCCTGCTGAAGTCGGTGCTAAGCCATTCATGATCAAAGTAGGTAAGCTACGCGGTGTTGAAAGCCAAGGTATGTTGTGCTCTGGTCGTGAGCTCGGTTTGGGGGATGATCACGAAGGCATCTTAGAGTTACCTGCGGATGCGCCAGTTGGCAAAGATATTCGTGAATATCTGGATCTTGATGATCAAATCTTTGTTATTAAATTAACCCCAAATAAAGCCGATTGCCTCTCTTTGATGGGTATGGCAAGAGAAGTTTCCGCGATTACTGGCGCTGCGCTCTGCGCGCCGAAGTGGACGCCACCAGTAGTATCGATTGACGACAAGCGCAAAGTTACTGTGGAAGATGGAGAACTCTGCGGACGTTTTGCTGGTCGCGTGATTCGTGGTGTTAATCCGCAGGCTAAAACGCCCGAGTGGATTGTGCAGCGTTTATCTCGCGCAGGTCAAAGAAGTATTTCCGCATTAGTGGATCTCTCTAACTACGTCATGCTAGAGATGGGTCAACCTACCCACGTATTTGACATTGATAAATTGAATGGCGATATTACTGTTCGTTGGGCTAAAGCAGGTGAAACTCTCGAATTACTAAATGGTCAGAATGTGACTTTGCAGGGTCCTGACTCAGCAGGCAAATTACAAGATGCTGGTGTAGTTGCTGATCAATCCGGTCCAGTAGCGTTGGCTGGCATCATGGGCGGCAATCATTGCGCCGTATCCGATGAAACCAAGAATATTTATGTTGAGGCTGCTTATTGGTTGCCATCAGCCATTCAGGGACGTGCCCGTCGTTTTAACTTCAGCACTGATGCAGCTCATCGCTTTGAGCGTGGTGTAGATCCACAAAATACGGTTAAATGTCTGGAGTATCTCAGTGCCTTAATTATTGAGGTCTGCGGTGGTCAAGCTGGCCCAGTAGATGATCAAGTATTGAATGTGCCAGAACGTAAGCCAGTCAAAATGCGTTTGGCTAGAGCAGAAAAAGTCATTGGTATTCCACTGACAAATGAAGTGGTTGCTGATGTATTTCAGCGTCTTGGTTTTGAGTTTAAGCAAGAGGGTAATGCCTTTGTTGTAACGCCTCCAAGCTATCGTTTCGATATTGAGATCGAAGAAGATTTGATTGAAGAAGTCGCACGTATGTACGGCTTTGAAAATATTCCGGATCAACCGCCAGTAGCCTCATTGAAGATGAGTGCTAAAGCAGAAGCAAAACGCGGTGTGCATTTATTGCGCCAGCGTTTGGCTCTCCAAGGTTATCAAGAGGCGGTAAATTTTGGTTTTACAGATCTCGAAAGTGAAAAGCGTTTAACTGGCGTCACTGAAAAGGACATCATTGCAGTGCTCAATCCTATTGCTAGTCAATACGGTGTGATGCGCAGCACGCTATGGGGTGGCTTGTTAAATAACCTCAAGGCTAATTTGAACCGTGGAGCAGGTCGTGTCCGTCTGTTTGAGACTGGCCGTGTATTTAAACGTGACGCCAATGTTCAAGAAGAAGCTGGCAAAGTAGCCGGTTTTCATCAACCCCAAAAAATTGGTGGCCTTGCTTATGGATCTTTTGTTCCAGAGCAATGGGCTAATGTAACCCGTGCGGTTGATTTCTTTGATGTGAAGGGTGATTTGGAGCGTGTTTTAGACCCTCTGCATTTTGTCACTGAAGCTGCACAGCACCCAGCATTGCATCCGGGTCGCAGTGCGAAGATATTCTTGACTACAGCCAAGAATCGCATTGAAGTAGGATTTATTGGAGAGCTTCATCCTGGTTTGCAACAAACGTATGAGTTGCCACAAGCGCCGGTGTTATTTGAATTAGACTTAGATCCGATTCGTGAGCTTGGCTTACCGGTGCCTGAAGAGTTGAGTAAATTCCCTGCAGTGCAACGTGATTTGGCCTTGGTTGTTAAGCAAAGCGTTTCTGCGCAGTCCCTGTTAGATGTTATGGCTGCTAGCAAGCAAAATTTTGTGCGCAGTATTGAACTCTTTGATGAATTCAAGCCTAAGGCTGGATCAAGCAGCATGGCAGATGATGAGAAGAGCTTGGCTTTCCGGGTAACCCTCTTAAACCCTAATGAGACATTGCAGGATCCCCAAATTGATGCAGTAATGGCTGCTTTATTGGGCGCAGTAGAGAAAAAGTGCGCAGCCCGTTTGCGCTAGGTTTAATATTAGGCATAAATCAAATAATTAATTAGTTACCAAAGAGACAAGCAATGACTGAATTGATTTCTAATGACACTGTTACCAAGAATGAGCTATCCGAAGCCCTTTTTGATCAAGTTGGACTAAATAAGCGCGAAGCAAAAGATATGATCGATGCCTTTTTTGATCGTGTTGGTCAATCTCTTGAAGCGGGCGTAGAAGTTAAGATTTCTGGTTTTGGTAATTTTCAGTTGCGCAATAAATCGGCTCGTCCTGGCCGAAATCCAAAGACAGGTCAAATGATTCCGATTGCAGCTAGACGCGTAGTTACATTTCACGCAAGTCAAAAGCTTAAAGATGTAGTGGAGTCACATGCTCGAGAAAACCGAGTTTGATGCTAGCTCAGCGCTGCTGAGCTCTCAACTTCCCCCGATACCAGCAAAGCGCTATTTCACAATTGGTGAAGTAGCTGATCTTTGTGGTGTCCGCTCTCACGTGCTGCGTTATTGGGAGCAGGAGTTTACTCAACTCAGCCCACAGAAGCGCCGTGGTAACCGTCGTTACTACCAGCACCATGAAGTGGTCTTGATCAGAAAGATTCGCTCTCTCCTCTATGAAGAGGGCTTTACGATTAGCGGTGCTCGCAATCGTCTTGAAGAAGCCCGTGGCGATCTGCGTCTGCGTGAAGAATTGCAAATGGTTCTGCAGATTCTCTCTAAATAGTTACTGCTACAATTTTGCTTTCGTCGGGGCGTAGCGCAGCCTGGTAGCGTACATGCATGGGGTGCATGTGGTCGGAGGTTCAAATCCTCTCGCCCCGACCAATAAAATCAATGACTTATATCAAATAGTCCTACCAATGATTCTAGCGCTTTTGGATATAACGCTTTAATACCTTACAAATACCTTACAAACGGCTATTGCTTGGCATCACTCTTTGGATGAGTTGCCCTCAAGCTATGCCCACCCTCTGCATTAGCCATCCATATCTTTTAATTTCTCACCCACCCCACCTATCCCCCCCGTAGTGCCTTGCGATTCTCTGTTGTGGCTAGGGAGGTATCGAAGTAAATTTTTATTTTTAGACGGCAATAGATAAACTAAACCTATGACAGCAGAATATCTAGGCAGGATTAAGGGGATGAAGACTCTTAAGCAAATCATTGCAGAGGGGATAGTTACTCCAGCGAGCGCTTTGGAAGAGCGCAAGGCGCAGGATGAGAGGGAAAAGCTTGAGTTTGCTAGCTCGGTTGAAGATGAGGAGCGCTACAGAAGCGTCAGACCGTCAATGGCTAATCCACCCCTAACTATTGCAGGTTCATCGGATCAGCATATCGCGCAAGTTACTTGCAATCGTAATACCCTCTACCGGATATTGGATTTCTCCATTTTCAACCCAGTAACCAAAGGCGCCACGCGAGTAGTCCCCAGTAACATAGTTCACACTCTGCCCCATGAGCTCGGTAACCAATAGACCCGTACCCATTGCCTTTAAGAGCGCAGGCAATCCACCTTTTGGCGTCTTGCGACTTTGCAATGTCAGATGATGCGAGCCACCAGCATTGCCAGTAGTTTTCATACCCAATTTTCGAGCTGAATAAGTGGATAGGAAATAACCTTGCAGCACACCTTTATCAACTACTGTTCTTGCCGCGGTTTTCACACCCTCTTCATCAAAGGGCGCACTTCCTGTCATTGCCTTTAGATGGGGATTTTCAAAGAGGCTTACATGCTTTGGTAGAACTTGTTTTCCCAAACTGTCCAATAGAAAACTGGAGCGGCGATATAAAGCACCGCCCGATACCGCCTGCACCAATCCGCCCAACAGGCCTGCAGCCAAAGGTGCCTCAAAAATGACTGGGCAACGACGAGTAGTTAATGATCTCGCCTTAAGGCGTGAGAGTGCACGCTCTGCTGCATATTTACCAATCGCCGCGGGATCGGCCAACTCCTCAGGGATGCGTGAACTTGAATACCAATCATCTCGTTGCATGAGTGATTTTTTGCCACCCTCATTTGCAATTGGTGCACAAGAAATATAGTGACGTGAGAATGGATAGCCACCCATAAAACCGTGACTAGTTCCCATCATGAAATGCGCATGATGGGCGGATACAGAAGCACCATCGCTATTTTGAATTTGCTTGCTGACAGCAAAGGCAGCGCCTTCGGCAGTGCGTGCAATATCAATCGCCGTTGCCGAATCCAAATCCCATGGATGAAATAAATCCAAGTCGCGTGGATGTTTTTCGAGAAGCTCTTTTTCAGCAGGTCCAGCACACAAGTCTTCCGCTGTATGTTGGGCGATATGGTACGCAGCCTCAACTGTCGCCCTTAGGGAATCTTTAGAAAAATCACTAGTACTAGCATTGCCGCGACGATGCCCTAAGAAAACGGTAACACCAACCTGCTTATCCAAACTTTGCTCAATGGTCTCAACCTCGCCTTTACGAACCGTGACCGAAAGACCCTGTCCTTCGGAAACCTCGGCCACAGCATCTGAGGCACCCCGTTTTTTGGCTTCTGTGAGCATGAAATCGATGATTTCTTGAAACTGATTTGATGAGTATGTAAACATGCCCTAATAATAGCTAGAATAGAAACATGAAGCATACCGAAGCCTGGAAAAGATCCTCCCCCAACGAAATCAAAATTGGCCTAATCTCCATCTCCGATAGGGCAAGCAAGGGCGTCTATACCGATGAGGGTATACCAGCCCTGCAATTGTGGTTACAGACTGCTATCAGCACCCCCTGCGTCTTTCATGAGCGCCTGATTGCGGATGAGCGGGAGGTGATCACCGAAACGATTGTGGAATTGACGGATGATCTAGGCTACGATTTAGTCCTCACCACAGGCGGTACAGGCCCTTCTCGACGAGATGTAACCCCTGAGGCCACAAGGGACGCTGGAACCCGGGAAATGCCCGGATTTGGCGAGCAAATGCGTCAAATTAGCCTTCGCTTTGTACCTACAGCGATTTTGTCCCGTCAAACGGCCGTTTTACGAGAAATCGAGGGGCACACTGCCCTGGTGATTAATTTGCCAGGACAACCCAAATCCATTAAAGAAACCCTCGAAGGCCTGAAGGATGCTGAGGGTAAGCCTATTGTTCCAGGTATTTTTGCCGCCGTTCCCTATTGCATTGACCTCATTGGCGGTCCTTACATCGAAACCGATGAAACCATTGTTAAGGCTTTTAGACCCAAAAGTGCGATCAAGAAATAAGGTGGGATATTCATTTCTAGGAAAGCAAAAGGGTCTATTATGAACTGACCCACAAAAGTTGGACAGTTTAATTAGGTTACCAGAAGGGATTGAGTTCGGTATTGCACCGGGCTTAATCCCTTTAGTTTTTGCTTGATTCGATCATGGTTGTAGTAATGGATATATT
>NZ_JAYGQU010000030.1:0-18182 GCF_035012985.1 Polynucleobacter sp. MG-28-Ekke-A2
GAATATATCCATTACTACAACCATGATCGAATCAAGCAAAAACTAAAGGGATTAAGCCCGGTGCAATACCGAACTCAATCCCTTCTGGTAACCTAATTAAACTGTCCAACTTTTGTGGGTCAGTTCATCTAGCTCTCTTTTTTCATTTGAAAGTTAGCATCGACACTATAAATCTTGTTTTTTCTTCTGGAGTAGCTAATAGTCAAGGCAATGCAACTAGGGTGACTAACCCAAGCTTGTTATCCAAAGAAACAGCCATATTGATCGGCATCAATAACTTGTAGTGCCTCATTGAGATCTTTTGAGATTGGATTTGGCTCATAGGCTTGCCATTTTCCGCTGGCTCGCATCCAATAAATATGCCACAGAGCCTCAGACTGTATATACCGAAATTTTACAAACGGTCGTCGAGTTAACTCTCCTGGTTTTCCACGCCACAAAGGGCGAACTTCAAAAACACTTACAGTCTGGCCATCGATTTCGTAATCGTAATCAAGATCTTTTTTGATTTCAAGTGGAGCCAGAAGCAGACACCACTGCCCGACCAAATAGTCAATATCCCCTAGCTGTTCAATGCTAAATGCCATATCTGATTAGTTGTCCCAGAAAGTAAAACTGATCAATCAATTTTATTTCAAACATAGCTATTATGAATTATGGGTGAAATGATTACATTGGATATAGACGTCCTCAGACTAAATGAAGCTCAACTCTCTTGCCCAAGGCCGCCGCATACTTTCTTAGGGTAGTTAGGCTTGGGGAATGTTTGCCGGTAGCCAGAGAGCTTTCTAATCTAGCAATAGCTGGGGTTTGTGTTCCCATCTTTTTTGCCACTTGAGCTTGCGTTAATCCAGCCTCTTTCCTTGCCGTAAGAATCTCATCAAGAATAGCAAATTCAGTGCGATCAAGTTCTTTGACTGCGGCTTTTACAGCTGGCTTTTTAAGCATTTTGCTTATCATTTGTTTATGGGTAAGCATTTTTGTTTTCTTCTGTGTTGTCATTTTTTCCACTCCTTCATACGTGCTTTCGCAATCTTTAATTCTTTCTCAGGCGTCTTTTGAGTCTTCTTAATAAAGCTATGGAGCATCACTATTTCTTTCTCCACCATCGTACAAAAGAAAACTCGGGCGATACCTTCAGCCCCTTTCAGTCTTAATTCAAATAAGCCGCCGCCAAATGAATCCGTATGAGGCAAGCCTAAATTCGGCCCATGCTCAATCATTCGAGTGGTCAATCCAATATAGCGAGCTTGAAGCGTGTCGGGAAGATTCATAATGTCTTCTTGAACCTGCTCGCTGTAATAAAGGATGGAATAGCTCATCCGTGTATGTTAACAAATTTGTTAACATTGAGCAAGAGTAAATTGTCTTTTAAAGCAACAGTCTAGAGACGGAATTAAACATCCTAGGCCCTGGTCTATTCCGCCCCGGGCCACCAAGAAACACCAAAACCACCTTCGGGTGGTTTTTTCATCAATAGCGTCTAGAATGGCCGATGTTGTATTTCATATTGCGGCTCTTTAGCTCGCTTCCATTGGCAGCCATTCAAATTATTGGCGCTGGCACAGGTGTATTGGTTTACTTGTTTTCTTACAAATATCGAAGACGCCTATATAAAAATCATCAGAGCGCAGCCCATTATTCGGGATTCAAATCAACCCCGTGGAGGGTAGCTGCCGAATCTGGAATGATGTTTGCTGACACATTATGGATTTGGAGGCATCCAAAATCCTCCATTAATAAAGTAACTATTGAAAACTTGGATCAAGTTATTGAGCTATCCAAAAGTGGCAAAGGCTTAATTATTCTTGCTTCACATTTCGGAGGCTTTGAAATAGTGCCTCGTATTTTTGCTGAACATACAAGAGCAACAGTAATGTATAGGCCAGCCCGAAAAAGATGGGTTAATGAGCTTATGCTTCAATCAAGAAAACATACCGAGATTGAATTTGTTGAAGCAAATCTTGGCGGGGTTCGTCAGATTAAACGAGCTTTAATAAAAGGTGAGGTAGTTGGCCTATTAGCAGATCAGGTGCCTAGCGTTGGCGATGGAGTGTGGGCTAAATTTTTTAATCAATATGCTTATACAACCTCATTTCCAATTAAATTAGCTCGCCAAGCAAATGTAGCAATCCTTTTTGTTGGAGCAGAAAGACTGGTATTAGGAAAGGGCTGGCTCATTAAGAGCCAATTGATGAATGAGGCATTTCCTGATTGTCTAGTCGATGCCTGTACAGAAATGAACCACTATTTTGAAGAGATGATACTTTCTAAGCCACATCAATATATGTGGTCTTACAACCACTACAAAAGACCAGCTGGAGCAGAATTGGCTCCCACAGAGTAAGGCATCCTAGGCCCCGGTCGATTCCGCTCCGGGCCACCAAGAATCTCAATAGCCCACTTGTTGGGCTATTTTTATTAGAAGCCCTCAATGGCGCCTCTACCTTGCTATTAGCGTAGTCGGTCACTTTCCATAGAGTCAATCCGTCAATCAGGATGCCACCACTCTGGCTCTAGATTGGGATATCAGGGTCATCAAATGTCCTTTAAAAGGACAAGTCAATTATTCATCCTTGTGTTGGCAATGTCGTTTTAAACGACAAATATATTTAGGGATTACAGTAATCGCACTTTGATGGATCCGCCTTGATTTGATCCAGCAACATTTCTTCTTTTTTGTACGCACACTTTACGCATGACCATACATTAGCTATTGGCAGATTTGTTGGCGCTTCACAGCTAGAGCATGGCAAGCCCTTCTTTCTTTCTGTGATCCAGAAGCCAGGTGACTCACACTCTGGGCATACAGAATTCATCTTTCTTGAGAGATCTTGTGTAGCTTTCAATATGTTGGCCATACGCGTGGGATTGGTATGTGCTCTTAAATCATTCTCTACAAATACATTTCCCTTTTTTGAAAGGTTAGTTGCCCAATCGAACGCTTCTTTCAAAGACTCAAGATCTTTGATTCCTTTACGACACTCTGGGTGATATTCATCATCAGGTCGAACGACTAATTGATGGGTAGTAAATTGTGCCTCTGAAAGAAGCGCATTTAATTCACCCCAACTTGATACTTGCCGGCTGGTACTTTGAGCTTGCCCGCCAAAAAAACCAATAACTTCAAGTTTGCGTATGTCATCTATTAAAACTACTAACTCGTAATTCCAAGGAAGCATGCCCGTATAGGGATCATTATCAAAAGCACCTTCGCTGGCAATGCCAAGCATAGAACCTGATAATTCCATTCCAACCCTAGCCTTTTTTCTGGCGGCATCTAGTTGGGAGCCATATCTTGGAATATCTCTAGTAAAGGTACCTAGTTCGTCTGTGTCATACCCAGAGATATGGACAACTTCTAAGCCATTAGAGTCAAGGAGTTGTGGACAAATGACCGACTCTTTGCCATGTTGAGTTAGCAAACTCGCCTTGAGTCCAGAATAGGGTTTTGGATGAGTTGGCATTTTATTTGGATGTTTTTAAACAAAATATTTGGCTACTGCGCTATAGATTGGAATGCCTAAGATAATATTTAAAGGGAAGGTGATGCCAAGGGACATGCCCATATACAAGGCTGGACTTACCTCGGGCATTGCATGGCGCAATACTGCTGGAACCGCAATATAAGAAGCGCTTGCTGCCAAAATCATCAAAAGGATCGTATCTCCCAGAGAGATATGAAATATATGGCATAAACCCAAGGCAATCATCGCATGGGTAGGCGGCGCGATGAAGGCATAAGCTAAAGTCACCGAAGGCTTACCTTTGAGTTCCCCTACACTCTTAGCGGCAAGCAATCCCATATCGAGCAAGAAGAATGCTAATAAACCCTTAAATAAATCAATCGAAAAGGGCGCCATGACTTTGTGACCCGAATCACCTGAAATGAGCCCTACTACTAAGGCTCCTAATAAGAGTAGTTGCCCACCATCAGTAAATGATTCGTGAAGTATCTTGCCCAATGAAGTGTGGCCACTGGCATTGCCTGAGCGTTGTTGACGAATTCTGTTGGCAAGAATGATGGCGATGATGATGGCGGGTGACTCCATGAGGGCCATTGCCGCGGCCATGTGTCCGCCATAACTAATACCGCTTTGATCTAAGACCTGTGTAGTAGTAATAAAAGTAACCGCACTAATAGATCCGTAAGTAGCGGCAATCGCGGCGGCATCCAGTTTATCTAGTTTGTATTTAAGAAAGTTGTAGCCCAATAGCGGAATGGCTATTGCTAAAGTGATCGCCAGACCAAGACTAATAGCAATCTCAGGAGTAAAGCCTGATTTGTTTAAAGCAAATCCACCTTTTAATCCCAGAGCCATCAGTAGATATAGCGAAAGAAATCGAGAAATGGGCTGTGGAATTTCTAAATTGGATTTCACTAGGCCCGCAAAGATGCCGAAGATGAAAAAGAGGATGGTGGGATCTAGCAAGATATTCATAAATTGTCCTTTGGGGCGATCTTAGGGAAATTTATATGTAAAGTAAAATCGATATTAATACGTTTATATATAGGTAAATGCTGATGAATATTACTTTTAGGCAGTTAAGACTATTTCTAGCGCTGGCTGAGACTAGAAGTGTCAGTGCGGCGGCGCGGATGGTTCATGTTACCCAACCAACGGCCTCTATGGGCTTAAAAGAAATTACGGATGCTGTTGGAGTGCCTCTCTACGAAGTGGTAGCCAGGAAAGTACATTTAACGCAAATGGGTCATGAGTTGGCTAAGACGGCTCGTGCGATTTCTGGGGAGTGGGATTCTTTCGAACAGCAAGTTAATAGCGTCAAAGGGTTAACACGAGGAAAGTTAAAAGTAGCAGTGGTAAGTACTGCTAAATATTTCATTCCCAGAATATTGGGAACTTTTTGCGCGAAGTATCCTCAAATCGATATTTCTCTAGAGGTGCTCAATCGTGATGGTGTAGTGAAAAGATTGGAAGAAAACTTGGATGATCTTTACATCATGTCCCAGCCACCACTTCATGTTGATATAGAGGACGAAGTGTTTATGCCCAACCCTTTGTTATTAGTTGCCCCAAAAGATCATGCTTTTGCCAAAAAAAAGAATATTGATATTAGTGCGCTCAAGAGTGAAAAGTTTATTTTTAGAGAAAAGGGCTCTGGCACAAGAATGGCAACGGATGCTCACTTTAAAAGACTGAAGTACAGACCTAATGTTAGGTTAGAGCTTGGAAGTAACGAAGCAATAAAGCAGGCAGTTATAGGTGGTCTCGGTATCGCAGTTCTATCCAAGTATTCTCTTGGTGATAAGACTGACCAAGAAGAGGTTGCCATACTGAAATGTAAAGAATTTCCTATTGAATCAAGCTGGCACCTTGTGAGCCCCAAAGGCAAAAAGTTATCTCCAATAGCCACAATCTTTAAGAAGCATCTATCTCAACAGGCTAAAAGCTGGAAATAGAGTCAGGCATCCTGGGCCCTGGTCGATTCCGCCCCAGGCCACCAAGAAATACCAAAACCACCTGCGGGTGGTTTTTTCATTTGTGGGTATTATTAAAAAGACCCATTTCTAGGAATAAAAAATGCTTAAGCTCTACTATCACCCATCACCCAATCCAGCAAAAGTGGCTTTATATTTAGAAGAGACAAATACGCCTTATGAAATTATTGTGATTGATACTCGCAAGGGCGATCAGCACAAACCAGAATTTAGAGCAATCAATCCTAATGGAAAGACGCCTGCTTTAGTCGATGGCGATATTAAGGTATTTGATAGCAATGCCATCATGCTCTACTTAGGCGAGAAGATTGGCAAGTTCATGCCAGCAAATACGCCACAGGCACATGCCGAGCTTTACTCGTGGCTCATGTTTGTTGCGACTGGTATTGGCCCTTATTGTGGACAGGCCGTTCACTTCAAACACTTTGCTCCAGAGCCAAAAGAATATGCCGTTAATCGTTATGATTTTGAAGCATGGCGCCACTGGTTGTTAATTGAAGAACGTCTATCCAAACAGCCCTATATGCTCAGTGAATACGGCATTGTAGATATGTCTGTATGGGGCTGGGCTAGAGTCATTCCTTTCGTGCTTGGAGAGGGGGCATGGGAAAAGTTGCCTAGTGTTAAGCGTCTGTTAGATGAAATCAATACTAAGCCAAGTGCTCAGGCTGTGGAGGCGATTAAGGCCAAGTACACCTTTAAGACAGAAGTAGATGAGGATTCCCGAAAGAATCTATTTCCAAGTAACGAAAGACTCAAGAAGTAGGATCTAGCATCCTAGCCCCTGGTCGATTCCGCCCTGAGCCACCAAGAATCTCAATAGCCCAATTGTTGGGCTATTTTCTTTTAAGGTTTGGCAGGGTTAGCAGCCATTAGTCTCGGATGCCCTGATTAAGAAGCGTCCTTTAAAAGGACAAATCGACTATTCATCCCTGCGTCAGTCGATGTCGTTTAAAACGACATTACATTTCTATATGTGCTCTTAAGCCAAAGAAATTAACTGGACCACGAGCTGAGTTGTAGGCGGGATTAGCAATGCGTTGATAGTCGGCAGATATGAACAGCTCCTTGTAAACTTTTGCGCTATAAAAAGTTTCCAATATTTGTTCTTTCTTATAGCTAAGTGCGCCATCACCAATAAATGCCGCCATACCGCCTTGTTGAAGGTAGGCAATCTGCGATGAAGAGATTCCATTGACCGCATAACCTATGCCTACCGTATCTTTGGGGCGCGACCAACTAGAGCCTTTGATGCTCACACCGCCCGATAGTGATCTACTGATGTCTACAGTCTGCGCTTCGGTTGTGCCTGGATTCCAGCTCCAGCGACCAAAGACACCAACATAATCATTGATGGCCTGCTCAATATTGAAACCATAGCCCCACGAACTCTGTGCCGCTTTGCGCACACCAGTTATCTCAGGAGTGCCACCAGACTGCTGAGCCTGGTTAATCGCATTTTGGTAGTTGCCCATATAGGCATGTTGTTGGTAATACAGGGCCCTTACTGCGCCAGGCTTACCCCATAGCTCATGTTCATGAGTTAATTCAATTTGATTGCCGTAGTCTTGGCTCATGCTGTAGTCAAGCTGGGCGGTATTCGGAATAGTTGGCATCGCTAATCTTGCCGCCTTCAAAATCCAGTCGTCTTGATACCACTCTGCTACAACACCATAGGTATAGCCTTTGCTATCAGCCGCATATCCATAGGCGCCCATAGAGAAAAGAGCAAAGTTCTGAAACTGTGTACGAGGATCGTGACTATAACTATTTTGATCAAAGAAATCTAATGTTGCGAACTTACCGTAGGTCACCACGATTCTATTTTTATCGAGATTGCCCGCAAGCTGATTAGGCCCACCATCAATATGCTCTTTGCCGCCGCCTAAGCCAAAGGTTTGACGAATAAACGCGCGAGCCGTGTAGTAAATAGGCGGAGCATATGCGCCCTTTTGTAATTCACCATTCTGAAATCCGCCCAGACCAAGAAGCTGTCCATTAAAAGGTGTTCCCTCGAACATCTCTGGGTTCCAATAAACTTCAGCGCCTTCCCAAAGTCTTGCCCCTAAGAACGCTGTAGCACTTAATGTGTAGCTCTTGCCACCACCGCCTTCAGATTTATTGAGAAGGCTGTTTTGTCCGTAGTAAGGCGATTTGAAATTATTTTTCTGTTGAACGATATAAGTGGATTGCCCATGAACACTCCACTGCTCAGTTTCGCCTTCTACAGAAACTGAGCTATCAACCTTAGGTGAGTCACTTACGGGCGATTCAGCCAAAACAGTGGGCATGTCAGTAACTGGCGCCTCTGCTCTTACAGTACAAGAAAGAGCCCCCAAATAAAGGGCACTAATTAGGCCTATAAAGGCTGTGCGGTTTGTATTGAATGAGAAAAACATCAGAAATGCCAAATATGCTTAATGAGAATTGTTCTCATCTTAGCATACAATTGAGAATGACTCTCAATTGGAGAAGTTGGTATTCCATGTCGTTTTAAATGACATTACTAGACACTATGGTCGTTGACTGGTGGGGTATGGCAACACAATCTATACACACAGAAAAACTACCCCTCGCAAGATTCTGATTTCATTGCCAAATTTGACCGGCACAAGGACGCACAATTTTTTGACAAGTCGAGACTGGTGACTCAAGCCCTTGAAATCAAAGCGAAAGCGGTCTATCGGAGGATATTTGAAAATCCTTGTGTCGGTGGTTCGATTCCGCCCCGGGCCACCAAGAAATACAAAAACCACCTTCGGGTGGTTTTTTCGTTTGACCTTGGGGATGAGGCTCCGTGGCTCAGCTTTTGACCCCCGTTGATTACTCCAGTTAATATATGTACAATGTACATATGACTTCCTTGCGATTTGAATGGGAACCTAGAAAAGCTTCAGCCAGTCTGAAGAAACACGGCATTTCTTTTGAAGAGGCGAAATCTGTGTTTTATGACGAAAGTGCCAGGTTAATTTCCGATCCCGATCATTCGGAGGATGAAGACAGATTTATCTTGCTGGGGGTAAGCCATTCTCTTCGTGTGATTTTGGTTTGCCATTGTTATCGAAGCGAGGGTAATGTCATTCGTATTATTTCGGCTCGTAAGGCAACCCCTAAAGAGTCAAAATCTTATTAAAGGTGATGAAGATGCGTAAAGAATATGATTTCTCAAAAGCTCGTAAAAATCCATATGCTTCTATGCTCAAGAAGCCTATTACGATTAGATTGGATGAGGATTCAGTGAGTTACTTCAAATCTGTATCAGAAGAAGTTGGAATTCCTTATCAAAGCCTCATTAATCTCTATTTGAGAGATTGTGCCGCTTCGCATAAGAAATTGAACCTTAGCTGGAAGTAGTCTAGAACTAGGATGAGAGTCTCCAGAGGCCCTGGTCGATTCCACTCCGGGCCACCAAGAAACATCTTCGAGTGATTTTTTATTTGATCGGATTGGTTAGCCACTATTGGTCTCAGGCCCTCCAACATTCCTCTGGACTCGAGATATTGTTTAAAAAAATCGTTTAGTTTAGGAGTGGCTTTTGGCACCTACCAAGAAACTCTGTTCTGGCTATATTGCGTTCATTAGGATTTATCTTTTCACCAACAGCCCAAATAGCATCAATTTCTGCGAATGACTGCGTGCTTGTATCGTAAATAATGCGTTTACGCTGCCTGGTACCGCTTTCTTCTTTTATAAAGTTACAACTGATGATGTTGGCTTGTTGAGCACAATCATAATCATCAATCTTGTAATTTTGGAACTTATAAGTTCGTGTAACCTGAGGTGTAACTACCTCTTGTTTTGCTTCAGTCTTAATGGCCGCACCATAACAACTTAATGTTAAGTTGTTAGGATTTTGTGAGCAAGCAACCAGTAAGCTAAACAGCGTTAGTACAAGCAATTTCCTCATAGCACCCTTTATAGTTTTAAAAAAATATAAGTGATTTTTCTCCCCTACAGTTATGTTGTTAGCGGCGCGTCAATACTCTGCTTGCGCCTATTAGAAAAACTTGTCCTAAGTCAACCTTCTTGCCAAGAGCGGGTAATACTTTAGCTCTAGTGATGATTTTTAGTACTAAAAAACGCTATAAGGATTTCTATTATTGCGGCGCGTTAAAGATTTTTAAATAGCCACCAAGGATTAGACATCCTCGGCCCCAGTCGATTCACCCCGGGCCACCAAGAATCTCAATAGCCTACTTGTTGGGCTATTTTCTTTTAAGGCTTGCCAAGGTTAGGCGCCATTGGTCTCGGATATTGCATGCAAGAACTGTCCTTCAAAAGGGCGAACTAATTTGACTGCCCTGCGTCGATTTAAGCATATAGCTTATTAATGGCGGTTGCTCGCAATATCATTTAAAACGACATTTTTAATGCTCGATGAGGGTAATCACCAACGCATGCCTCTTTAAAAGTAGCTATTCTTAACTGAACCAAAAATACTATGGAGGAGACATCCATGAATTCAGAGAACTTTACCAATAGACGGAAAGTCATTACAGCCGCATTGGCTGGTGGAGCCAGTTCATTATTGCCATCTTGGGCAATGGGCGCAGAGAAAACAAATTTACCTATGGCCTATGGTGAGCGCGAACTCATGGCCTTTCCTGAAAAGAAGCCCATGATTGTGTTGACCTCTAGGCCCCCACAATTAGAAACACCATTTCAGTATTACGACAATCATGTCATTACGCCAAATGATGAATTCTTTGTCCGCTATCACATGGCCGGCATTCCAACATCCATCGACCCTAATACTTATCGACTAAAAGTTGGGGGCAATGTAGAAAAGCCTTTAGAGATTTCTCTAGAGGCGTTAAAGAAAAACTTTCCATCTCAACGCATTGTTGCTGTTAATCAATGCTCTGGTAATAGCCGCGGCTTATTTGAGCCTAGAGTTAATGGTGGGCAACTCGGTAATGGTGCGATGGGTAATGCCGCTTGGGTTGGCGTTGCCTTAAAAGATATTTTGAAGGCGGCCAATCCCGGCGGCGGAGCTAAACAAGTAACTTTCAATGGCTTGGATCAGCCAATTCTCCCAAGCGATTCAGATTTTGTAAAAGGCCTAGATATTGATCACGCCATGGATGGCAATGTGATGGTTGCCTATCAAATGAATGGAACAGATATTCCTTTCTTAAATGGTTATCCAATCAAGTTAATTGTTCCTGGCTACTACGGAACGTATTGGGTTAAGCACCTTAGTGAAATTAAAGTGGTCGATGATGTATACAACGGCTATTGGATGAATCCTGCTTATCGTATTCCTGATAATGACTGTAACTGTGTCGCGCCAGGAACGGCACCCTCAAAAACCATCCCCATTAATCAATTTACGATTCGCTCATTCATTACGAACTTCACAGACAGTAGCGTTGTCGCTATTGGTAAGCCGGTTCAAGCCCGAGGCATTGCCTTTGATGCGGGCTATGGAATAAAGAAAGTTTTGTTCTCGCAGGACAATGGACAAAATTGGACAGAGGCGAGATTGGGTCAAGACCTTGGACGTTTCTCATTTAGAGAGTGGCGCATTGAATTTACGCCAACACAAAAAGGGACATTGGACTTAAGGGTCAGAGCATTTAATCATGCTGGCCAAGTTCAGCCCATGACTGCAAGCTGGATGCCGGCTGGCTATATGCGAAATATTGTTGAGACTGTAAAAGTCACAGCGGTTTAATGAGAAGAATATGAAAAAAACTATCCTCCTTCTATCTGCTCTTGCTTTGGCGCAAATGGCACAAGCCAAAACGATTGAGTTGCCAGCCGATACTGTTTTATGGAGACCATCAGATTTGCCAGGTTATCAGTTGACCTTACAAAAATGTTCTGCTTGTCACTCTGCCCACTATGCAGAATATCAACCGCCCAATACAGGAGTTGGCTATTGGAATGCTCAAGTTTTAAGGATGAAAAATGTATTTAAGGCGCCCATTACTGATGAGGAGGTTCCAGTCATAGTCGACTACCTTAATAAAACTTATGGGGCAAACAGGAAATAGAATTAAACATCCTCGGCCCTGGTTGATTCCGTGCCGGTCCTCCAAGAAACACCAAAACCACCCGAGGGTGGTTTTTTATTTAGCAATCTCTCAAGCTTCTGCGCAATTACTTGCATCTGTTTAAGATAGATGAATCTAAGGAGAATAGTGATGCCATTAGTCAGAATTGATTTAAGTAAAAAACACTCTGAGAGTTTTGCTCAGCAAGTCGGGGACATTATCTATAACGTGATGCGCGAGCAAATCAACGTTCCTGAAGACGATAAGTTTCAGGTTATTACTAGACACGACGCATCAGAATTAAATATCCCAAAAAGCTATTTAGGAATTGAATACTCAGAGGGCATCATTTTTATTCAAGCGACCATAAGTTTTGGTAGGTCCATAGAGGCAAAGAAGAAGCTATATAAAGCCATTTGTGAGGCCTTGGTGCAACAGCTTCAAGTCAGGCCTCAAGATATTTTTATTAACTTGCTTGAGGTAAGCAAAGAAAATTGGTCATTTGGCAATGGCGAAATGCAATATGCAGACAAGGATTAGGCATCCTGGCCCCAGTCGATAGGGTTATTGCCCATTTAAGCTTGGTGACTAAAAGAACAAACTGGCTTTAGTTTTCATAGTTATTTTTAGAGGCCGGGAGAATAAGTGAGTGTTGACGATCCAAATCAATTGGTTGAGCTGAGCTATATCAGCAAAGCAACTCATGACATGGGCCTTTCAAGCCTAGTCCATCTGTTTGATGTTGCCCGAAAGTGGAATTTAGACCATGAGCTTACGGGGGCTCTTTTCTACGAGAATGGCCATTTCGCCCAGATTCTTGAGGGTAAGCGAAAGGATGTTTTGTTCATTTGGGGAAAAATTCAAAAAGACTATCGTCATAAGGTTCTGCATCGAATTGAGCTCGATGAGATTGACCAAAGATTGTTTCCCAATTGGGCCTTAAGGTTTTATGGGGGCGATCAAATTGCTAAGGATGTTCCGCATCTAGTTGGCCTGCTGGATGGTCTTCCAAGCCATGATGTTGAATTATTGAGAATCATGCGCTTAGTAGCTAAGGGCGATCAAAATTAGGATTAAATATCCTCAGCCCAGTTTGTAGGCATTGTTTAAAACGACAAATTTGGTAATCAGGTATAGAATTTGTCCATGTTGCTTCGTAGTAAAACACTCGTTCTATTGATATGCCTCTTCTTGATTGCATTTAAGGCGGCAGCTGGAACTATTTTTATCCAGTCTGCAATTGAGCGGGCAGAGCTTGCTGGCAGCTATAACAATGCCTCAGCTTCACAGCAAGCACATAACAGCTCTGATTCGACCGATGACAAAGAGCAGGTTCATACGATGTATCTGATGAGCCATGTAACCGCAAATATTAGCGAGATTGGAATCGCTGTTTTTCTTCCATCAACTACCATGCATCAATTTGCTATGACAAATGAAGTTTTGTTGACGCAAAACTTTCCCGACTCAGCGTTTAAACCACCCAAAGCTATAGCCTAATTTTCTTAGGTTGGGCATGCTTTAGTGGCGTGCCTCTTTGCTATTTGGCTACTAAGGTGTAGCCATGTTTGGGGAAACCTCATCATGTTTAAATTTGTAAAAATAGTGCCATTGGCATTATTGGTTTTATTTGTTTCCGCTTGCAGTAGCGTTAAGTTAGATGATGCCAATGGCGTCACCACTGTTAACGCTGGAGGCTCTTCTACTTACGATCCAATTAGTGATCCGAAGTCTAGTGTTTATGGCAAGCGTTCAATCTATTTTGAGTTTGATAGCTATACCGTAGACCCAAAATATGTTTCAACAATCTCCGCACATGCTTCTTACTTAAAGGCATTTCAAAAGCAAAAAGCCTTTGTGATCATTCAAGGCAATACCGATGATCGTGGAACTGCCGAGTACAACCTAGCTCTAGGCCAAAAGCGATCAGAAGCCGTTAAGAAAGCGTTACTTGCCCAGGGCGTTAGCGAATCTCAGTTAGAGGCAGTGAGCTTTGGTAAAGAAAAGCCAGCCAACCCAGCTCAGACAGAGGCGGCATTTAAAGAAAATCGCCGCGCTGATTTTGTCTATCAATAACTAACAGGCTACTCAATGAAAAACATATTTAAATTAAGTTTGATGGGAATTGCATTCCTTACTGGGTGTGCGACAAAGGTTGCGCCCAATAATCCAGTGCAAGTTGCTAAAGTGCCACCGCCAATGACGGCAATGGCTCCAGATCAGTCAGGCTCTGTAGCCAAGCGACTTAATGATTGCATTATGCGAAGCAATCAAAGTGCTGACGCATTGTTAGTAGATGCCCAGATTATCGCTGTTACCAGAAATAACCCTCACGCAAATGCCCTATTTAGTTCTGCAGATAAATTGACTGATCCGCAGGCTAAGGCATTAACGAGTTATTTGTCTGAGGCAAATTCCTGTCGGCCCATTGCTTTGGAGGGCTTGGGCCCCGAAAAGACTGCAGTTTACGAGGATTTCTTTAAAAAGATTGATGGTGTGTATGCCGATCTTATTGCCAGAAAGATCACTATTGGAGTGGCCAATCAAGAAAGGCAATTGCTTATTCAAGATGCCCGCATGAAGAAATTAGCGCTTCAATCTAAAAAGAATTAGCGAGATACATGTATGGCTAGATATAAATTTGTGTGCCGCTCTTGTAAGTTTGAATGCATTAGTAGCATAGGCAGAGAGGTTGGTCTTCACTCTTCTAGGGTGGCGATGGTTTGTAAATCTTGTTCAACGATTGATGCTTATACAGTGGCTCATCCAGGAAGTATTAATACTGAAATTAGTAGGGCACCGGTTTGTACTAGTTGCCACTCGAGTAATCATCTGTCTGAGTGGGATGGCCTTACCTGTCCGCATTGCAATACGAGCATGAGGGCTTTAGGCGGTGATGTAGATGCTGAAAAGCCTTTTAAGTACTGGTAATCAAGGATATATGCCAATACAGGGGCCTGCTAGCAGATGTTGGTTGAGGCCTTAAATTTTGTGCTGCGCTTGTTATAGGATGTAGGAGACACTAAAACCACCTTCGGGTGGTTTTTTCATATTGGGCAATATCGTTAAAGCGACATGCGATGCTGAGGTAAGTCCATTAAACCAGCATCAGCAAGTTAGAAAGGTAAGGAGCATAATAAAAGCACATTAAAAATAAGAGGCAACAAAATGGTAGATACGCTTATTTTGAGCAGAATTCAATTTGCTTCGAATATGACTTTTCACATTCTTTTCCCAACAATATCGATTGCATTGGGATGGGTGCTTTTTTATTTCAAAGTTAAATTTAATAAAACTGGCGACTCAGTATGGAGCCAAGCCTATCAATTCTGGGTCAAGATATTCGCTCTAACTTTTGCCCTGGGGGTTGTTAGTGGTATCACGATGAGTTTTCAGTTTGGAACCAACTGGCCTGGATATATGCAAACGGTTGGCAATATCGCAGGACCTTTGCTTGGCTACGAAGTTTTATCGGCATTCTTCCTCGAGGCAACTTTTTTAGGGATTATGTTGTTTGGCTCTAAACGAGTCTCTCAAAGAGCCCACACTATCGCCACATTTTTAGTTGCCTTCGGCACATCACTATCGGCATTTTGGATCATTGCTTTAGATTCTTGGATGCAAACCCCACAAGGGTTTGAGATGATCAATGGTCAAGCGCATGCAACCAATTGGATTGAGATTGTCTTTAATCCCTCTATGCCGTATCGCCTTCTGCATATGATGACAGCATCATTTTTGACTGTAACGTTCTTAATTGCAGGCATTTCTTCTTATCGATATTTAAAGGGCATCAATCTTTCTGGCAACCGAGCGCTGATCAAGTTAGCAATGACCATGGCGGTAGTGTTAGCCCCATTACAAATTGTCCTTGGTGATTCACATGGCCTAAATACGCTCGAGTATCAGCCTGCTAAGGTGGCAGCAATGGAGGGAATTTGGGAAACAACCAAAGGTGCCCCCGCCGTTTTATTTGCAATACCCGATGAAACCACGAAAGCCAATAAATACGAAATAGCCATTCCAAAGCTTGCGTCTTTATATTTGACGCACTCATTTGCTGGCGAAGTGCAGGGCTTGGATGCCTTCCCTGGCGCAACCCCACCAGTCGCCCCCATCTTCTTTGCCTTTCGCATCATGGTCGGCATCGGCATGTTGATGCTCTTAACTGCATTCGTTGGGTTTTATCTCACAAGAAAAAATAAAGAGCTACCAACCTGGCTTTTAAAGGGACTCAGTGTGATGACATTTTCTGGTTGGGTTGGGGTAGTTGCCGGCTGGTATGTGACCGAGATAGGCAGACAGCCTTACCTTGTTAGTGGAGTGCTAAAAACTGCTGATGCAGTTACTAAAGTGCCTACCAATATGGTTTTGGGTACGCTCGTGATGTACCTTGCGCTGTATTTAGGACTTATTGTTTCTTATATTTGGGTTGTTTTTTACTTGGCAAGACAAGCTAATCCTGCACATATTATTGATGAGCAAAAATCAGGCCTCACTAACAACATTGCAGGAGCATAAGAATGATTCCTAATTTATACGAACCATCTGGTTGGTTGCCCCTTTTCTTTTTGGTTGCAATGGGTATTGCTATGGTTGCTTATGTTGTCTTAGATGGATACGACTTGGGCGTTGGCATCTTATTGAATCAGGCAAGTGAATCAGAAAAAGACATCATGATTTCATCAATCGGTCCTTTTTGGGATGCCAATGAAACTTGGTTAGTACTCGGAGTTGGAGTTCTCTTAATTGCCTTTCCAATGGCGCATGGAATTATTTTGACTGAACTCTATTTGCCTGTAGGCATCATGTTGGCTGGTTTAATTTTACGAGGCGTATCTTTTGACTTTCGTGCAAAAGCCCATTTGAGTCAGAAGTCAGTCTGGAACTTTCTATTCTTTTTTGGCAGCTTTTTAGCTGCTGCATCTCAAGGGGTCATGGTTGGTAGAGAGGTGATTGGTTTTGACTCCGGATATTTGGGCTGGATATTTTCTTTTATCGTGGCGCTTTGCCTGCCGGCTGGATATGCCCTATTGGGCGCTGGCTGGCTGATTATGAAGACGTCTGGCGATCTACAGCTAAAGGCTGTTGGCTGGGCAAGGAAATGCCTCTTATTTACGGCCCTAGGCGTTGGAATCATTTCTGTAGCGACGCCGTTCTTTAGTTCGGAGATTGCGGCTAAATGGTTTACCTTCCCCAATGTCTTTTTCTTATTGCCGTTTCCAGTTCTGACCTTAGCTTGTTTTATCTTTATCGATTTGAGCTTATTAAAAATGCAGAAGAATAAGCCTGCCCCTGTTTGGATTCCTTTTGCTCTAAGCGTAGCCATCTTTGTCTTAGCATTTCTAGGAATCGCCTACAGCATGTTCCCTTACATCGTTGTAGACAAAATGACGATTTGGGAGGCAGCTTCAGCTACGGAGTCATTGTGGGTCATATTTTGGGGGGCTATAGTTGTGCTGCCAACCATCATTGGATATACCATTTATTCCTACAAAATCTTTTGGGGAAAAACCGAGCCACTGAGTTATTACTAAGCCCATAAGACCTATTAAATACTTCGCTCCTTGTATGGGTCATTAGGTTCCATGCCGGTCCACCAAGAAGATCAAAACCACCTTCGGGTGGTTTTTTCATTTGAGGCGTCCCATTAATTGACGAATCAGTGTGGGCCTTAGAATGTAGCTTCAATGCCAATTAAGTTCATTCAGCTTTTAACTAGTGCTCAGCGCTCTCATAAGACCAATATTCAGTTGGGCGCCTATATGGCATTTATAGCGGGCGCAGTGAATGCGGGCGGGTTTCTGGCTATTGCTCGCTATACCTCTCATATGAGCGGCATCATTTCCGCTATTGGTGATGACCTAGCCCTAAATAATTTTATTTCTGTTTTGGGTGGCATCTCGCTTTTGCTCTCGTTTTTGTTTGGAGCGGCAACCACTGCCATTCTTGTTAACTGGGGGCATAGAAGAAAAATCCATAGTGAGTTTGCTTTGCCCTTATTGGTCGAGGCCATCCTGCTACTAGTGTTTGGTTTGGTGGGGGCCAACTTGAATATCTACTTGCCTTTAACTATCCCGGCGATTGCCCTTCTTTTATGTTTTGTGATGGGCCTACAAAACGCCATAGTTACAAAAGCCTCCAGAGCAGAAATAAGAACCACGCATATGACGGGCGTAATTACTGATATAGGTATTGAGTTGGGTAAGTTAATCTATTGGAATAAGTCACCAGATGCCAATGTAAGTGGCTATGTCAAAGCCAACAGAGAGAAACTCAAGACCCATCTATTTATTTTTGGAATGTTTTTGGTGGGCGGAATCATTGGGGCAGTGAGTTTTAAGAGGGTTGGCTATATTTCGGTAGTGCCCTTATCCCTTTCCCTTATCTTCATTGCCGGTTTACAGATTTATCAAGATATTAGGGTTGTAATGAAGGATCGATCGCCCTGAACTTCTGATTCAGTTTTATCCAGATCCACCAAAAAAATACCAAAACATCCTTCGGGTGGTTTTTCATTTGGTCGTCCAGCAAGAGTAAATACAAAAGTATAGGAAATGGAGATTTGGCGATTGCTAGCAGTAAGTTGGAAAGCGACCCTGTAAATAAATTTGTGTAAGTTCCCTCGGCCAATTAACCTTCACAGAAGGATAGCCACATGGAATATCACACAATGGATCGTAGTAAATTACAAGCCTTAGCCAACGAACTAGCCAAGGATC
>NZ_JAYGQU010000031.1:0-18069 GCF_035012985.1 Polynucleobacter sp. MG-28-Ekke-A2
CCAAGGGCCTGGATTCCAAAAGCGAGTTAAAAACGGTCACGCTGAGTCTGGAATCAGCGGTCACGATCTATTTGGAATGACCGGTCATATTGCTGGAATGGGCGGTCACGTTGGGCTGGAATACGCATTCTAGTGGTGGGTAGGATGGTGGGTACTCCGCCATTTTTCATTTAGCATGGGAACAAAATGAGAACATAGGTACGGTGATATGTATGGAGCTTCTTACACCTCTTCATGACCAGCGAAAAACTGCCTCAGAAAATATCTAGAAATTGGCTTGCGTCATATTAAGCGGCTAATTCTTAGGATTAAGCAATCCATTTTCAAGTGCGATCATTTCAAGTAACTTGATACGAGCATTACCCTCTTTAAGCCTAAGCCCGTCTTCTTTGCTGCAGCCTTTTCCTTGGTAATTTGGATGTTGGTTTCCACGCAAACTCATTCCACCGTGAAATTTACAGCGCTGGCGACCCGTTATGGCATTGTTCTGACACAAGCCACCGGAATGTTTGTTAGCTAGGCATTTAGGCATACTTATATTTTATAAATAAAAATAGCTTTGGTTATGGGCCAACAACTCCTTGTACAGTGAAAACCTCCGCCCACTCGACTGCAGGGCTAGATTTAAGCTGATTAAATAGATTGACTACATCCGCTGGTGAGCTCACATTGAAAACATATGTGCTTGGGCTTGTAAGCAACTTACTCCTTAAGGAGATGTTGCTCGGTATCGCAGATAGTCCACTGTTATTTAATAACTTAAAACTAATATCACCGGTCAGAAATACATAGGCTTTTTGTGTATGGTCATAAGCTACTCCATATACGCCGCTGGAATACGCTGAATCTGAGCTGATCAGTTGATACTTGCTATTTCCCAGAGGTAATGCCCTTAAATTGGCCATCACCTCTAATTTTCTTTGGCCAACCTGTATAACCATTGCTGGATTAGTAACAGCTTGAGATTGTGGTGCATTATTAGAAATATTTAATTGCGCAAATGACAGCTTATAGGCAGCACAAATCAATAATATAAAGATGATTTTTTTCATTTTTTAGTGGCCAACAATAGTTAATGTTTGATTATCTGTCGAAGCAAAGGTAGTTGTTCCGGCTGAGCAAAAATCTAGGAATCGAACTGTCCAAGAGCCTGCAGCCGATTCACCATAAAAAGCATTTGAAAGAATGCGGGCATTATTAATTGAGCTTTGATAGTTAACACCATCTGAGGAGTATCCATTAGCTGCATGTAATAGAATGGATTTTGTTCCTGATGGAGATGTAATCTCAAATTGGTTGCAGGTTAAGGCAGTTGTACTGGTCAGATTTGTAAAAAGAATGATTTGCTCTACAGTTGTAAAGCTTTGACTCATATTAAAAGACATTGTGACGCCACTAGTTGTATGGGGTATCGTTGTATTGCTTAAATAATACAATTTCGATGAATTACTTTGCACTGCTGGTAGATAAGCATTGTATGTTTTTGCCATTGTTACAGCAGCAGTTGCATCTACACCACCAAACCCATACCAGGTAGAAAACCAATTATTAGCTGCGTTTTTTACCCAACCTTGATCTAAGACGACTGTAGAGCCCGACAAAATCGTTGTAGATGACACGCCACTATTTGTCGAATCAATTTTTTTAGCTGTTTTTGCGAGTATGTGCTTAACATCTCTCACGCTAAGATTAGGGTTTGCTTCTAACATTAATGCTACCACTGCTGATACATTCGGCGCAGCTGAGCTAGTGCCATTCATGATGGCTGTGTATTGACAATTTGTTGCGTTAGCATTTTGCCCTTGAGAATTCAGGCTATTTAGCTTATTGGTGGTAAATCCGTTTGCTGACGCGTTGCTGCATCCATCCAAGCTGGTGGTAACAATCCCTGGTTTGTATGCAGTTACCGAAAGATTTGGCAGATAAGCACTATCTACTCCATACTCACCGCCAGGTGCTGAAACCCAGATAGCTGTACCAGCGTTGCTATAGCTCGATTTAACACCATCAGCATTAAAAGCGCCCACAATAATTGGCACATACCCATCTCTACGCGTATCCGTAGCTGGGTCACCACAACTTACCTTATAAGTATTTGCATTTGTACATTTTGATGTAGCGTGATTGACAAACTCATTGCCAGCCGCTTGAACCAATGCCGCTCCCTTGCTATTTCTCAGTGTCATTGTTTGCGCAGTGACAGCCTGATAAGTTGAGTTGGTAGGCGGCAAGGAGCCATACACAGAACTAAAACTCTCATTAAAAATATCATTTCCAGAGGAATAGCTCGCCCCACCAAGTGCATAGCCAATATTGCTGAGAATATTAACTCCTGGGGCGATTAAGTTATAACCTCTCAATGTTGCGTTGTAAGCAACGCCACGCCCACCTTTTCCATTAAAGCCAACTGCGCCAACGATGCCAGCAACTTGGGTGCCATGATCCTCTCCTGTAACGCTTGGAGTAGGGTTATTGGTGCCAGTGAGAAAATTATGAGAATTGGCTTGGTCAACATTGGCACTTAAATCTTCATGGGCTATTTCAAGACCAGTATCAACAATGGCTACTTTTATACCTTTGCCAGTATATCCAGCAGTCCAAGCGCCGGTTACATTCATATCATTGCCCGCAACCGGCAGAGTTGATGAAAATGCGGAAGCACCAGTATTTTGTATATGCCACTGATAAGCCAATAGGGGGTCCGTCATTGCAACTACTGGAGCGGCACTTGGGGTACCACTGCTATCGCCTCCACCTCCGCCACCTCCACCACATGATACTAAGCCTGCACCAATAATGATTGATAGAGACACAGCCAGAAGATAATTTCTCATGCTAAATTTATGCCTCGGGAAAGGTGATTAATAATTACAAATTGTATAATTATGATACAGGATTAAACCACTTAGTTACCATAATTGAATGCACTTTACAACAACATAGTGAATTACCATTATTAGCCGATAGTGGACTGTCGGCGATAAAGAAAAACCACCACTTAGGATGATTTTGTTAGCGATTTTGGCAACAAGACTTCTGCAACAAGGGTACGTCAGCGTATTGAGGTAATTCTGGACTGGTGTAAGGCTCATAAATATATTAGTGGTGACAATCCTGCGCGCTATCAAGGTGCTCTATGCCATCTGCTGCCTAAGGCTAACAAGATCAAGAAGGTAGCTCACCACCCTGCTCTGCCATTTAACAGGATCGGTGAATTCATCAGCGATTTACGAACTCATACTGGCTACTCTGCCTATGCGCTTGAATTACTGATTCTTACTGCTACTCGTACCAGTGAAGTGATTGAGGCGAAATGGAGTGAATTTGATTTAGAAGCTAAGGTCTGGGTCATCCCTGCCGATCGAATGAAGGCTGGCAAGGAACATCGCGTTCCACTCAATAGAAGAGCCATGGAAATCCTCGAGCAACTAAAGACAATCAGAGTGAACTCCTATTTATTTCCTAGCTCTCTGCATAAAGAGCGCGCTCTATCAAATATGGCCCTGCTCTCCATGATGAGAAAGATGCCTAAGTACGCAGACTTTGTGCCACATGGCTTTAGATCTACATTTCGTGACTGGGCTGCCGAGACTACTGAATACTCAAATGAGACTGTCGAGCTAGCTTTAGCGCATACGATTCAGAATAAGGTAGAGGCGGCCTATAGAAGGCAAGATCAGCTGGAAAAACGGGTTTGCTTGATGAGCGACTGGGAGGGCTTTGTAGATAAATGCATGAAGAAACTGTCCGCTATTGGGTAATAGCGCATTTATAGGAAGGCTCGACCAACTTGATTCAATACATCCGCCAGAGTCGTTCCCCTTGGATGGTTTAGACCACTCGGATCGACTGACTCGTTTTTCGCCTGATCTAAAAATTTCTGCAAATCCTGCGCTATTAATGTTGGTAATGCGAATTTAAAATCGGTCGGCAGAATGGATACCAATCTGAGCACATCTCGCAAATGCTTTTTAATGTCATCTGAATCAATCTGCTCGCCGGCACGCTTACGCCCACTTAAATCAAGCCAAGCTTTTGCCTTTAACGGAATAAGAGCGCCGGCATCAATCCAAATTACACCATCTTTGCGGTTATTTTTTATCAAACCATAGTAATCATCATCCAGCAAAATAGCGGAAAGACTTGAAACATCTTCTGCCAGCGGAATTGCCCTCATCTCTCCGATATCCCTCTCTTGAAGAAAGTCTGGCTTTCTTGAAAAGAGTTCAAGCATCGATGGATATCCAGCAGTCTCTGGTTTCTTAAAGCGGTAAAACTGCTTGGTGACATCACTCTTTTGCTGGCTTTGATATTTACCCGCTTTTACAAAGAGCCAAAATCGCTCAATGAATTCAGGCGTTAATGCATCAACAATCACAACAATGTCCAAATCCTTTGTCGTGCGTGAAAATTGTTGTCCCGCATCTTCCATGGCCAGTTGAGTTGCACTTCCCCCTATCAGTACATACTGATCTTCAAGCCCTTTGAATGCCTCCTCAAAGACCATAAGCCCCAATTGAGCTGCCATTAATCTATCCCCTTCGTTAATTCTTTAAGCGCCAACTGCACCCGATCATCATCCATATTCTCAAGACATAAATATAAAGAATATGGGTCGACTGCATCATTACCCGCATTCCCTTCTTTGGTATTTTGAGTCTTGATTCTTTGGGGTGCATAACGCCAGACTTCCAACTCTACAGCGCCATCAATGGCTTCGGGTAGAACTTGATTAGCATCTAATTCTTTATGCAGCTTGCGCCACTCCAACTCTCCAATAGCTCGCACAACATTTGCAGGCTCTCCTAACATGGTCTGTTTAGCAAGTGCACTTAATCCTGCCAGAGGAAGCCTCTTAATATTTTGATTTGGGTTTCTAATCCATAGACGCTTACGTATCGGGTTTTGCATGTAAGGCGTAACAGCCTTCCAAAGTCCGTCTCCGTCAATCTTAAGGCGCCACAACCCCTCTTTTTTATATACGCCCACATCTAACCAAGCATGCTGTACCAACTCGCTTTTAATGCGCGTCATGGTCATCAGGCTGTATCCCAGGTGCATAGCAAGCTCTTTTGGATTTAATGTATCAGGCAAATTCTTTAGCAAGGCATTAATCAAAAATACTTGTGTTGCCACATGTAACCTGTCTTGGGTGCTGGTTCTTGTTTCTAACGCTCGCTCCTGAAACTGAACCCCCAATAGAGGCAAGTAGGCCTGCTTAAAAGGAATAATGAAAGGTGCCCGCTGAGCAACCATCTCTTTGCGAACATAAGCCTGTAGAGTTGCTCCAACCCAAATGACAGGTACTCCAGCCTCACGCTGAATTAGCGCTCTTTGCTTCAGTAGTGCTGGCAATGCTTGAGTACCTTCCTTGTTGGTCATTAATAGAATATGGTTCCCACCCAATTTAGCCTTACCAATGTCATAGGTTTGATTGATATAACGAGGTAAGTTTGCGCTGCCTGCCCAAGCGCCCTCAATCAACAGGACCTCACCTAGAGTCTGTTGCAAATAATGGTCTGCCTGATCAAAAAGAGTTTGAGCATTCTTCATGAGGTCATTTTAACACGAAATTAATCAATTAACATAGTATATATTAATACAAAATAATGTATGTTAATTACTTGATTTTATTGAATTTTATATAAAATACTGCGTTTAAATTTCAATTATTAAAGATGGATTAAATGCTGGGTTCTCCGCATGGTTAGATCGCACATAACCGCGAGGATTACAAACCACCCTAGTGCCATGCATTTGATAATCACAGGAGTCATGCGTATGCCCATGAATCCATAAAGACATCTTTCCAAAGAGATGGGCTAACTCGGAGGCAAAACAGGCGGATAGTAGATCCGGTTTATATCGCTCTGCTACTGAACTCATTGAGGGTAGATGATGAGTAACCACTACCGTCTTGCCATCAAATGGATTCTCAAATTCTTTTTGCAGCCAAGCCAGTGACTTTTCATGCAATTGGATAGATTTTTTTGGAGAGAAATTTCTTCCCCCATCCCTGATTCTTCTGAAGTCATTTAAGTAAAGCTCGCCATACGATAAGCATTTAGATTTAAGATCTTCGCCAAATAATAAAAAGTCCGTCCATAACGTAGCCCCTAAAAAACGGACGGGAGTATTTAACTGCGAATCATGTAACTCAATCCCATCGTCATCTAGGAAATGAATGTCGTTTTCTGCGCATGTATTTTGGATGTCCTCAATGACATGAGAACGCTGAGAACCATAGAACTCATGGTTGCCAGCCACATAAATAATTTCTTGATCCGGAAAAGATTTCCTGGCCCAAGTTACACCTTCCGCGCGAAGGCCGATATCACCCGCCAGGACAATGACATCTGCTGTATTTGATACGGGGGTAAAGTCAGCAAACTCTAGATGCAAATCACTCAGTACATGAAGTTTCATAATTTTGATAAGAGTCGATCGTGACTCTTAGATTGAGATCTAGTGTATTCAATTAATTAACCATGCTGCCAAGATGCAACAAGCGATTGTTAGCTTAGTTGGTATTAGCCACATATCTGCAATCACATATTGTTTGGGTGGTAAGCGTACTGGTAAGCGGGAGTGATAAAGAAAAAGCCCCGGTTAAGGGGCTATGTCTTTGTTGTATAAAGCAAATAACAGAAAGTTTGCCAAAGTTATTGGCGGAGACGAGAGGATTCGAACCTCCGATCAGAGTTTTAGCCCCGATGCTCCCTTAGCAGGGGAGTGCCTTCGACCAGCTCGGCCACGTCTCCGTACTTCTTACTATTACAACGCCCCACAGTTTAACGGATAACCGCTCCTGAGGGGTTTATTGTGCTTTTTACTTACTTCTGGTCCAGCTCAAATGCCTTATGCAAGGCGCGTACAGCCAATTCCATGTATTTCTCATCAATCACTACTGAGATCTTGATTTCGCTGGTGGAGATCATCAAGATGTTGATGCCCTCTTCCGACAAAGTTCGGAACATCTTGCTGGCGATGCCAACGTGAGAACGCATGCCAACACCAACTACTGAAACCTTAGAAACCTTTGGATCGCCAGAAATTTCTTTTGCTTCGATGTGCGCTTGCACAGTGTTCTTGAGCAAGTCCAATGCTTTTTGATAATCAGCGCGCGGCACTGTGAAAGTAAAGTCTGTTTTACCTTCAACTGATTGGTTCTGAATAATCATATCTACATCAATATTGGCATCCGCAATCGGGCCAAGAATTTGATACGCAATACCTGGACGATCAGGAACTCCAAGAACGGTAATCTTCGCTTCATCACGCGCAAAGGCGATGCCGGAAATAACTGCGGCTTCCATAGTGCTGTCCTCTTCAAATGTAATCAAGGTGCCCGACTTCATCTCGACGTCTAAAGGCATCAATGGGTCTGTCAAAGAAGACAGAACCCGGGTTTTAACTTTGTACTTACCTGCAAACTCCACTGAACGAATCTGCAATACCTTTGAACCTAAGCTTGCCATTTCTAGCATCTCTTCAAAGGTAATCTTGTCTAGGCGACGTGCGTCTTCGCAAACACGGGGGTCAGTTGTATAAACACCATCAACGTCTGTGTAGATTAAGCACTCATCAGCCTTTAAAGCTGCTGCCATGGCAACTGCTGAGGTATCTGAGCCACCACGACCTAAGGTTGTGATATTGCCATTAGGATCAACGCCCTGGAAACCAGTAACAACGACTGCTCGACCAGCATTAAGGTCTTTGAGAATCTTTTCGCTATCAATGCTCTTAATGCGCGCTTTGGTAAATGCAGAATCCGTGTGGACTGTTACTTGCCAACCAGCGTAACTCACTGCATCGATACCCTCACGGATTAATGCCAGTGCTAATAAGCCAGAACTAACCTGCTCACCAGTTGATGCAATTTGATCTAACTCGCGTGGGTTTGCATCTGGATTGATTTCTTTTGCAAGGCCGAGCAAGCGATTGGTTTCGCCGGACATGGCTGAGGGCACAACCACCACTTGGTGGCCTGCACGCATCCATTTGGCAACGCGCTTGGCAACATTGGCGATGCGCTCAGTTGAGCCCATTGAGGTGCCGCCGTACTTATGAACGATAAGAGCCATAAAAACCGTCTATTTAACTATCTGTAACAAGGAATTGAATCCTTGAAGGTCTAAAAGGGGCTTATTTTACAGGGTTTTGTAGGTCTTTAAGACCAAGCTGTTGACTTTGTCCTATGGGGCTGTTTATGATGGTGTTACTTTAGTGTTACCTTTTTGATCCTAGGACCCTCCATGAGCCCTGTCAGCACAACCTCCCTCAAACTCACTGATGAAATCAAGCTCCAAGCAGCCAATGCGGCCAAAGATCTTGGCATTACTACTCACGCCTTTATGGTGGAAGCAATTAAACAAGCAAGCATCAATGCGGAATTGCGAAGATCTTTTATTGAAGACGCTAACAATGCTCGCAAGGAGGTTTTACAAGAAGGTAAAGTGCATGATGCAGATAAAGTCTTTAAAAATTTAAAAGCACGCATAGCCGGTAAGAAGTCAACCTTGAAAGCAACGAATTGGTAAGAATTGTTTTCTCCCCAAGAGCCCTATTAGATCTCGAGAGACTTACTGACTTTTTAGTTGAAAGTGATAAAAATGCTGCTCTAGCTACTTTAGAAATTATTGAGAGCGCAATTCAGATATTGTCGGAACACCCTTTTATAGGTCGTACCTGCGATACCCACATCAGAGAATTAATCATCTCCCGCGGAAAGTCTGGTTATGTAGCGCTATACAGCTTTGATGAAACTAAAAATGCTGTGCTCATTTGTACCATACGTCATCAAAAAGAATCGGGGATTACGCCTTAGTCCAAATTGGCAGGACACGCTTGCCAGCTGAAGTCAGATGTGGGTAACTCAGCCCAATACCCGCCACAGCGATCAATTCATCATTGATGTAAAGCAAGGGTGATTGACGCTCCCATGGAGGGATATCAGCCTCCTGATAGAGGTTTTTGAGGGTTTTACGGGGTGTCTTGGGCTTTATCTGAATCTTCTCGGAGCCTAGGCGCTCTCTCAGCGTGATTTGGTTATTCCCCTGGGCAGTTTTTACCCAATCTGCAGGAAGACCTAATTGCTTGGAATTGGCCGGCAGTGATTTAAGCACCCATTGACCTTCTTCTGCGCCCGCAACTTGAAGGGCTCCACGCCAGAGGCAGATCTTTCTTTCGTCATGTAGCCACTCAAGCTTGGCATCAGCTTTAACTTTCGTCAGATCGCGCCACCAAGACTGGAGGCGCTCTTGCGATGGCATTGCCAACTGCTGAGTTTGCAACCAGTAACGCAAGACATTGTTTGCTGCAGGCAAATCATCTTTAGCCAAAGCTAGAAGTGGCGCTACTTTCAATTGATCTTGATTGAGAATATTTTTGCCGTCTTGCTGCGCTAAGCGATTCAGTAGGGCTTGCGCTTCACCAAGAAGCTCTGCACTGCGGGCCATATTAGCTAATGCTTCAGGCTGAATACTTTCAAGAGCAGGAATAATTTTCTTGCGAATAGCATTACGACGATATTTTGTATTTTGATTGCTTGGATCTTCAATCCATTTGAGCTTATGTTCTTTGGCATAAGCCTCAAGCTCTTGTCTGCTTTGGTTTAAGAGTGGGCGCCAGAGGGTGAGGTGTTGATTGCTGGAAAGCCTCCTCCTTGTTGGCATACCGGATAAGCCAGCTA
Organism: Polynucleobacter sp. MG-28-Ekke-A2; assembly: GCF_035012985.1. Classification (NCBI taxonomy): domain Bacteria; kingdom Pseudomonadati; phylum Pseudomonadota; class Betaproteobacteria; order Burkholderiales; family Burkholderiaceae; genus Polynucleobacter; species Polynucleobacter sp. MG-28-Ekke-A2. Next base: position 9,692 of record NZ_JAYGQU010000031.1, read on the forward strand.
CTCCCGAGCCCCGCAGGAGCTGTAGGAGAACGGTTTCTACTTGATCGTTTTGATGATGGGCCAAGAGTAAATCTTCGATGCCATATTCTTCGCAGAGATCGGCGAGGGCTTCGTAACGCCCCTCTCTTGCTCTTGCTTCGATATTACCTTGCTCATTAGCGCTGTCTAAATGTAGGAGGCGGAAATCAAAATGGATCTTGTATTTTTTGGTCAGCTTCTCGCAAAAGATTAACCAGTCATCTGCCGGTTTTTGTAAGCCATGATGAATATGAAAGGCGTAGATTTGATTTTGGCTTTTAGCTTGCGCTTTGCAAACCGTGTCGAGCAACACAACCGAATCGAGGCCGCCACTTAAGGCAACCGCAATTCGTTTTCCCGGCTTAGGACTTTGCTGTGATTTCCTTGAACTTGCCATAGCTCATCAAACGCTCATGACGACGTTCGAGTAATGCATCTACTTTCATGCCGTCAAAAGTTTTCAAAGATTCAGCAAGTGCTTTGCGCATATTGCTCATCATATTGTCGTAATCACGATGTGCGCCACCAATAGGCTCAGCAACGATCTTATCGATTAGACCCAATGCCTTTAAGCGCTGAGCCGTGAGGCCCAGCTGCTCAGCTGCCTCGGGAGCCTTATCGGCAGTCTTCCAGAGGATAGATGCACAGCCTTCAGGAGAGATTACTGAGTAAGTGGAGTTCTGCAACATTAAGACCACATCGCCCATCGCAATTGCTAACGCACCACCGGAACCACCTTCTCCAATAATGGTGGCGATGATTGGAACTTCAAGCTCTGCTTGCACAAACAAATTGCGACCAATCGCTTCAGACTGATTGCGCTCTTCTGCATCAATACCAGGGAATGCGCCTGGGGTATCCACAAAAGTAAATACCGGAATGCCAAACTTTTCTGCAAGACGCATGAGGCGCATTGCTTTGCGGTAGCCCTCTGGACGGCTCATGCCGAAGTTTCTGAGGGCACGTTCTTTGGTGTCGCGGCCCTTCTGATGACCGATCACCATACAAGGCTGATTTTCAAAACGGGCTAATCCAGCAATGATTGATTGATCATCTGCAAAAGTGCGATCACCATGCAGTTCATGGAAGTCGGTAAATAAAGCACCAACATAATCTAAGGTGTAAGGACGCTGTGGATGACGCGCTACTTGAGAGACCTGCCAAGGAGTCAAATTGGCATAAACATCTTTTGTTAACTGCTGACTCTTTTCGGCAAGCGTTTTGATCTCATCGGAGATATCTACCGATGACTCATCTTGCACAAAACGCAGCTCTTCAATCTTTGACTCTAATTCGGCGATTTGCTGCTCAAAATCCAGGAAAGTCGTTTTCATAGTCTGATTTTAATGTTCAACTGGGACGGGGTCGAGACTTCTCCACATATACCAGGTAGCTACCGTACGCCACGGGGCCCAATTGGCAGCCACCTCCCTCGCCTCATGGCGGCTAACAGGCTCACCGCTGAAGTAATTGAGGGAAATAGCCTTAATTAGACCAACATCGTCCAGAGGGAGGATATTAGGGCGAACCATATTAAAAATGAGAAACATTTCAGCAGTCCAGCGGCCAATTCCCCGAATAGAGCTTAATTCTTTGATCACGCTCTCATCATCCATATCTTTCCACTGATTGGCATGGAGGCGACCGGAATCGAAGTGATCTGCTAAATCGCGGATGTACTCCACCTTGCGCCCAGATAATCCGGCGGCGCGCAACTCTTCAACGGATAGCGCTAGGATATTTTTGGGTGTGACCTTTCTCTTGCTCGCAGCAAGCACCCTATTCCATACGGTTTGAGCTGCTGCAACTGAAATTTGCTGTCCAACAATCGATCTTGCCAAAGTATTAAAAGAATCGCCGCGTGTCACTAAAAATCCGGATCCAATTTTAGGAATCAATTTTTTCAGAATACGATCGTGCTTCATCAATTCTTTGCAAGCCTGCTCCCAATAGTCTGGAGCAATTTCCTCAAGAATTGATTCTGCTTTTTCCACTTTTATTTCTTTTGCTACAGTCATTAAGCCCTACGCCATTCTGTTAAGCCGCCGGGTTTATCTTCCAGAACAATTCCTTGCTCTAGTAATGTCTTACGAATTAAGTCTGCCTGGGCAAAATCTTTTGCCTGTTTAGCGGCTACACGTGCAGCAATACGCTCTTCAATTTGTGCAGGACTTAAGCCATCCCGATCTTTAGAGCCTGATTGCAAAAATGCGGTTGGATCACGCTGCAAGAAGTTCAGGGAAGCGCCAAGGGCCTTCATTGTATTGGCGAGTAATTGCTTTTCTTGGCCTTGCGCACGGTTAACTTCGCTGGCCAGATCAAACAAGACCGCAATCGCCTCTGGTGTATTGAAATCATCATTCATGGCATCCGCAAAGCGCTTGGCCCATGGATTGTGTGGATCTAGATTGATTGATTGTGCTTTTGGGGCTTGAGCCAAGGCAGTGTATAGACGACCAAGTCCTGAGCGTGCCTCTTCTAGTTGCGCGTCGCTATAATTAATCGGACTACGGTAATGCGCCTTTAGCATGAAGAAACGCAATACTTCTGGATCAAAGCTTTTGAGTACATCCCGTATTAAAAAGAAGTTGCCTAATGACTTGGACATCTTCTCTTCATTCACCCGAATGTGGCCGTTATGCATCCAGTACTTAACAAAGGGAACATCATCTTCTTTGCGATCTTTGCCATACAAAGCGCCTTCGCTTTGCGCAATTTCATTTTCGTGGTGCGGGAATTGCAGATCGGCACCGCCACCATGAATATCAAAATGCTCGCCCAGTAAGTCACAAGACATGGCTGAGCACTCAATATGCCAGCCTGGACGGCCTTCGCCCCAGGGCGATTTCCAGCGAGTATCAGCCGGCTCTTCTGCTTTAGCACTTTTCCATAAAACGAAATCCAGTGGGTCACGTTTGCCATCACCCACTGCCACCCTCTCACCAGCATTTAATTCATCAAGCGTCTTACCGGATAACTGACCATAACGCGGCAATAAACGCACCGCAAAATTGACATCACCATCATTGGCTTGATAGGCTAATTCGTTTTCAATAAGCTTGCCAATCATGCCCTGCATTTGGGCGATGTAATCGGTAGCGCGCGGCTCTTGATCGGGATGTATTAAACCCAACTCATCCGAGTCGGCATGCATCGCATCGATAAAGCGATTGGTTAATGCAGAAATGGGTTCGCCATTCTCAATGGCACGGTTGATGATCTTGTCATCAATATCAGTGATATTGCGCACATAAAGCACTTCATAGCCGCTAGCCCTAAGCCAACGAACCACCATATCAAAGACGATCATGACCCTGGCATGGCCAATATGGCAAAAGTCATAAACCGTCATGCCGCAGACGTACATCTTGACCTTGCCCGGCACTATGGGCTTAAAGACCTGTTTAGAACGGCTAAGGGTGTTATAGATTTGCAGCATAGGGCTATAAAGGTGGGGCAAGTAGCGCCAATTTGTTAGACTGAGCGCTGAGTATATCGAATGAGCCCGTTTCACACCCCTTCCTCTATGCCCCACAATGCCCCAGCGCCACACCTTGCCCTGAATAAGGTCTTAGTCCCAGCTTTTGCCACTTTGGCATCACTGGTACTGATGACAGGCTGCAGCACGCCTGCCCAGCAACGTGCCGATGCTGAAATTCAGGCATTAAATACCCAGGAAATGAAGTCAGGCCAATTGGCTCCACAACCCTATTTAGGCGGTTACAGCCCAACTGATCCTCCTAGGTTATCGGCGGATGTGGGCTATGACCCATTAAATCCAGAGCTATCAGAGACCGTTGGCGTCCCATTTATGTCCTTCTTGATTATTGAGCCGGACCCCATTACCAAAAATGCAGTGCCATCCGACGTAGAAAAACTCATCAAGGCACGTAAATACCAAGATGCGGTTACCCAAATCAATGCGGATCTCAAGAAGACGCCACGCAATGTGCAATTGCGTTTTGTAAAAGCGCGCTTACAAATTGAGATGCGCCAATTCGATCAAGCTAAAAAAACCTTGATTGAAATTACCCAGCAGTTCCCTGAATTGCCAGAACCCTACAATAATCTTGCAGCGATAGCTGCCAACCAAGGCCAATGGATTGAAGCGCGAGATTATTTAGAGCTTGCATTAAAGCTGCGCCCTAGCTATGCCATTGCCTCAGCCAATCTGGGTGAGATCTATATTCGCCTTGGTGCTCAAGCATATGAAGACGCTGCAAAAAATGCATTGCTGAATCAGCGTCAGTACTCCAACCGCGCTAAAGCACTCTTGGACGTACTCAAGCCCCCCGCAAAGCGCCCTGTTAATCGCGCCCTCAATTCCGCAGATACTCTGCCAAGCAATGCTCCATCAACCAACCTTCCAGAAAGTAGAACTAATAATGGCGAAAGTACTCTTAAAAACCAATAAGGGTGATATCACCCTTACTCTTGATGCAGCTAAGGCACCCAAAAGTGTTGCTAACTTCTTGCAATACGTAAAAAGCGGTCATTACGATGGCACGATTTTTCATCGTGTGATTGATAACTTTATGGTTCAAGGCGGCGGCATGACTGCCGGCATGAAGCAAAAGCCAACAGGCGCAGAAATTGAAAACGAAGCCAATAATGGCCTCAAGAATGATCGCTACACTGTAGCTATGGCGCGAACCAGCGACCCTCATTCTGCAACTGCTCAATTCTTCATCAATGTGAATGACAATGATTTTCTAAATCACACCGCTCCGAATGCCCAAGGCTGGGGTTATGCAGTATTCGGCAAGGTTACTGGCGGCATGGATGTCGTTGACACCATTCGCAAAGTCAAGACTGGTAGCTCCGGCTTTCATCAAGACGTTCCAGCTGAAGATGTTGTGATTGAGAAGGCCACTGTTCTCGAGGAATGATCCCGCAATACGCGAGCGCACTGCTCATATCAGACCTACACCTGACGCCGTCAATGCCCTTGACGGCGCAACGCTTTTTCGACTTCTGTGAAAAAGAAGCTCCTAAAGTTGAGGCTGTATTTATTCTGGGTGACTTATTTGAGTATTGGGTAGGTGATGATGCATCCGCATCCTCACCTTTTCAACAAGAAGTTCAGCGTGCCATCGCCAACCTTTCTGCCAAAGTAAAAACATATTACATCCATGGCAATCGAGATTTTTTAATCGGCAAAAGTTTTATTAAAAAGACTGGCATGACGCTCTTGCCAGATCCTAGCTTAGTTGAATTAGCTTCACACAAATGGGTCTTAGCTCATGGTGATGCTTTATGTACTGCAGACTTTGGCTATCAGGTATTTCGTAGTTGGGTTAGAAAACCTTGGGTGCAAAAACTCTTTTTAACTCTACCCCTCAATTGGCGCAGAGGTGTTGCCCAGCATCTACGTAGCAATAGCCATATCCAATATCAAACACAGCAACTCTCTGCTGCAAGTCAACTCAAAATGGATGTCACGCGAGAAGCTTGTGCAGCTGTGATGAAAGGTCAATCTGGAGACAGATTGATTCATGGGCATACTCACTTACCAGCCCATCATGAAGAATCTTTAAACACCCAGACTTGGCAGCGTTGGGTTTTATCCGACTGGGATCTCGATCACCCTGAGAGTCTTCACCCTAGGGCAAGCGCCCTATTGATCGATAGTGCTGGAGCGCGCTATCTCGACCTTATTAAGCACTAAGCGCTACTGACTTCTCGGGTTGAGAGATTGAATTAAGACGCTGAGTATTTAGAGAGTGACTGCACCATTTGTGCAAAGATACGTGGATTGGCAGCCATCACTTCACCGCTTTTCAGAAAGCCTTCTTCACCACGATAGTTACCAATCAGCCCGCCCGCTTCAGTGATTAGCAAAGCACCAGCAGCCATGTCCCATGGCTTGAGATCGCTCTCAAAAAATCCATCGTAACGACCCGCTGCTACATAAGCCAAATCTAATGATGCAGCACCCGGGCGACGCAAGCCCGCGCATTGACGTGACATTTCAGCAAAAATCTTTAAATACTTTTCTAAGTCCTGGTCTTCACGATACGGAAATCCGGTACCGAGCAAAGAATTTGCCAAGCGATCTTGCGTGGCTACACGCAAACGCCGACGATCCAAATACGCGCCCGCACCACGGGTAGCGGTAAATAACTCATCACGAGTTGGGTCGTAAACAACGGCTTGTTGAATCACGCCATTCACTGCCAGCGCAATCGAAACCGCATACTGCGGAAAGCCGTGAATGAAATTGGTTGTGCCATCTAGCGGATCGATGATCCAAACGTTTTCTGCATCCGCATTGTGTTCGCCTGTTTCTTCAGCCAAAAATCCATGGGTTGGATAGGCCTCGCTCAGCGTTTCAATGATGGCCGCTTCTGCGGCTTTGTCCACCTCGGTGACGAAATCGTTGTGTTGCTTACGGTCAACTTGCAAGCGCTCTAAATTCAAAGAAGCACGATTAATGACTGTTCCAGCGCGACGGGCGGCCTTGACGGCCACATTTAACATGGGATGCATAGTATTGATGGACAAATTAAATAAGAACAAGCTCCTTGTAATGCCTGCAAAAAGAAAATTGCATGACAATACGAAGCTAACAGTCTGATTCTAAACGATTAGCATCCATTACACCCTATAAACACCCCCAATGGCATTGATGAATATCGACAAATCTGAACTACTACGCTGGGTTTTAGTCGAAACCAGTCACCCAGGAAACGTGGGTTCTGCTGCTCGCGCCCTTAAAACTATGGGCTTTAGCGACCTGCGCCTTATTAATCCCAAGATCAAAGACGTATCAGTCAATGCGGATGCCATTGCTTTAGCCAGCGGTGCGGTAGATATCCTTGAGCGCTCCTCAGAAAGCAGTTCATTAACCTCCGTCGTAGAGGGTTGCTCACTAGTTTTAGGCCTAACCAGCCGTGATCGAGAGTTTGGCCCGCCAGCCTTAGACTGGGAGGCCGCTCGGACCTTAATAGCCGATGCGACATCAGCAGAGGGAAAGGTTGCCCTGCTCTTTGGTCCCGAAAGAACTGGCTTGGATAACGATCATTTGGCCTTATGCACCCATAGAGTCTGGTTAGATGCCAATCCAGACTACCCGTCTCTTAACTTGGCCCAGGCAATCATGGTCTGCGCCTACACCCTCAGGGAAACACTCAGCCAGCATACAGGCGTGCGTAATGCCTTAGCGGGCCGGGAAGAAATGGCTGATTTTGCAGATCCTGCAGCTATTGCAGCCATGGTGGAACATTGGCGCCAAGGTCTGGAGGCCATTGGCTATTTAGACCCAACCAACCCCAAGAAACTGATGCCCCGTATTCAAGCGCTATTTGCCCGTAGCCGCCTTCATAAAGAAGAGATTGATCTGCTGCGCGGCATTGCAAAACAGATGCTCCTGAGAAAATAAGCGCATCCCGTTAAAATCAAGCTATGTCATATCCCCTATTCGACCAAGTCGACTCCATCATTGCCAGAGACCCAGCAGCCCGGAATCGTCTCGAGGTCATCACTTGCTATCAAGGCTTGCACGCAGTTTGGCTGCATCGCATCTCCCATTTTCTGTGGAATCTTGGTCTGAAATGGCTTGCCCGTGTGTTGTCCATGTTTGCGCGTTTTTTCACTGGGATAGAAATTCATCCTGGTGCAAAGATTGGTCGCCGAGTATTTTTGGATCATGGACTCGGTATTGTGATTGGTGAGACCACAGAAATTGGCGATGACTGCACAATTTATCAAGGCGTTACCTTGGGCGGCACTTCGCTTTATAAAGGCGTTAAGCGCCACCCCACCCTTGGTAAAGGTGTTGTGGTCAGTGCGGGCGCAAAAGTTCTCGGCGGATTTACTGTGGGTGATGGCGCACGCGTTGGATCCAATGCCGTGGTTCTAAAAGAAATTCCTGCAGGTGCGACTGCGGTTGGTATTCCTGCGCGCATCCTGCATCCAGATTTACCACAAAGTCCTGATAGCAAAACAAAGGAATATTTTTCTGCTTATGGAGTGACGCCGAATGTAGATGATCCTGTATCAATGGCGCTCAAAGGTTTAATCGATGCCACGATCGAACAGGAAGCCAAGATTGCAGCGCTAGAGCAGGCTTTAGCCAAGTTGAGTAACACGCCTACTGGCCCTGATGCTGAAGGCTCTAGCGATACCAAACGCGACCTTGATGCTATTAAACAGTGGCTAAGGGAGTAGTGATTTGCGGTTACCCATTGGGGGTCATGCAGAAGAAATGATGCAAAGAAAAAGGAATAGCATGTGAACTGACCCACAAAAGTTGGACAGTTTAATTAGGTTACCAGAAGGGATTGAGTTCGGTATTGCACCGGGCTTAATCCCTTTAGTTTTTGCTTGATTCGATCATGGTTGTAGTAATGGATATATTC
>NZ_JAYGQU010000032.1:0-15940 GCF_035012985.1 Polynucleobacter sp. MG-28-Ekke-A2
CTGTAAATCCTTCTTTGCCTGACAGGTAGTGATTGATGACCTCTAGCTTGAAGTCTTTGCTGTATTTGGACATGAGACTGACCCTTTAAAGTTGGATTGGGTGTCCAACTTTTGTGGGTCAGTTCAAGAAGCTCTCTTTTTGAATTCTTGGTGGCCCGGGGCGGAATCGAACCACCGACACAAGGATTTTCAATCCTCTGCTCTACCGACTGAGCTACCAGGCCAAGACTAGGAATTATAAATGAAACTGCAATCAAGCTACACAAATGTGTGCAACTGTACTCAATCGCCTTGTATTTGCTTAATCCTACGGCAGTTAAGGATGTTTAATCCTGTTTAACGGTGTTCTGCTTTTCCTGCTTACGCAGATAATGCATTGCGTAAGTTTTGCTGTGCTTTCGTTACTTTTTGACGCTTTCTTTCGCTGTCTAACGCTTTGCTGACATTGTCTTTCTGCTTCTTTAATGTGTCTAAGCGTGCTTGTTGCGGTGTAAGCGGACTTGTTTTAATCCTCTGTTCTATCTCTTTAATACGCATATGGCTGTATCCCTTATGCTACTTGGCTTGGCTGGTGGGGCACATTTGCCGTGCCGAAAATGGACTTAAACAATGCATACGCTTGTGCTTGATTTTGTGCGTACACGATTGTTTCTGTCCATAGTCCACTTGCTCGAACTGTTGCTTTGTATTTGTGCATACAAGTATTTAGTAGTGCCGTGCTTTGCACGACACTACAGCGAGAAATTACTTTCCAAATCCTTTACGCAAATTCACGCTTGCAGTTGCAATCTGTGTGTCAAGCTCACCCAACTCCACAGCACTTTTAATAGTCTCCAATGCTTTGATTAAACCTTGTGCCGTATCGCACTCTACGCTGTGCTTACCTTTTGCCAACTCAATAAGCTGACTGCCATATTTGATACTGACGCAAACTTTGCCTTGCTCATTCTTAAACCACCACTCACGCAGACGCTTATTCACTTCCACGCTTTTACGCAAACCAGTCTCTTTGTCCTTTACTGTACGGAACTTTTTAACAGCAAAGGCAGTACCATCAATTTGACTTTTAGCTAACTGAATTTGCTCCCAAAGTTTATTGGACAACTTATTTCGACGAAATACAACTTGCGGAATATGTGCTGGTTTTTTTGCTGTGCTAAGTTTTAATCCATCTAATGTGCTCATATCAATCTCCTTTGTTAGTAAGTTCAATTACTGTAATTTCGGAAATATGGTGAGGACAACCTGAATTTGCCGTGCAATTCCTAGTCATATGTAAGAAATGGACAGCAAATATTAAGGAATATTTGGTTGTTGATAAATATTTGTATGCGTAATGACGAACAAGTAGCAAATGATTGGTTAAAGCAAAATGGTATTGCAATAAAGCATATGGACAAAATGGACTTATGTTTACAGCAAGCACAGATGGTTGCGACTAACTTACTCAAACATCACGCAGAATGGTTAAACAGCGACGAACGCAATTTACTAATGACATATACAAAAACCGTGCAGATAAGAGCAAGGCATAACAAGGCTTGTAGGGCGATGGCTTACAAGGTGCTCAATTTAGGCAAACGGACGAACAGAAAATTATTTAGGCAACATAAAACAACAGACATACACAGATAAGTCGCTGTGCAATAAAGGACAAAAACACGAAGTGGAATATAACGGCTAATGACTTCGTGCTCGTATAGCAATCGCTGTAAAGGTTGCGATACATATGAGCGAGCCGCAGAATTACTGTTTAGCAAATCAATGCAAAAACTGGTTGAGAGTTTTAATACATTCGTCTCTTGTTAAATTCTTTTACAGTTGTATGCGATGGAATCAGAACATTACATACAAACGACGACTATCAATGCTACTTTTATATAAGTCGCATATAGCCGTTGTTTGCTCCAAAATCAGTCAAACAACAAAGCAAAAGCAAAACAATAATGAGTTGGAATAAATGTGGCGAGCGAAAGCGATAGCTTTAGCGAAGACACGGCAAGCGACGAAGTAGATTGCCTTCTACTCTATGAATGTAACCTTGCCATCTTCTACCTCTTTAACTTTTCTAGTTACATTACAAGTTTTGCTATTTCCATTAACAACACCGGAAATACCAATGCTTAACATACACCTACCAGTAGCCTTATCAAAAAATGTTTTGAAATTTAAGCTGGAATACTTTTCATCCCGCATCATATCTGAGCAAACATACGTTGGTTCGGCTAGTGCAGTTATAGCTGCATTTCTTGTCACTTTATAATTCGGACATTGACTTTCTGTGGGCACTCCCGCCTTTACATTTAAGCTACACAAAATTATTGAAATAAAAAATAAACTGTTAGCCTTCATTTGCAATTCCCATTCTAAATTTAATAACTTAAATATTAGCACTCAAATCCACGCTATACACGCTTAATAAGCATCGGCTAATAGCAAACAGCAGCGAAGCACTCAAACAGCGTGCAGACGCTATATGCAAGTCTATGCATTCTGTAGTCAAAATCCCACATCTGCAATAAATATCAATATGTAATGTTATGTGAGGAACATTTGGTTTCTCGTCAAAACCTACATATCTCATTGATTATTGGAAAGAATTTAATTTGACAGTATATACACACGAAACGGTCGCAGAAAGATACAAAAGAAAATACATTAAACGCTTAGCAAACATTTGGTTAAAGAAGGAAAAAGTTATGACTAAGCAAGCAAAGGTTCTAAACAGCACAGAAATCCGTAAAGTACTTGATTACTGTTCAACAAGAAAACACTCACAACGCAATAGAGCGTTAGTGTTAATTATGTTTAATACGGGAATGCGTGTCAGCGAGGTAGCAAGTTTAAGAATTAAAGATGTTGTAGATAGCGAAGGCAACATAAAGAACGAAATACGCTTATTGGCAGAGAATACAAAGACTAATGAGGCAAGAACGGTATTTGTGAACGAGAAGTTGCGTAAAGAACTACAGCAATACGCAAGGGTATATGCCAACGCAAATCCAAGCAATAAGTTCTTCTATAGTCAAAAGAAGGATAGCGACGGCTTTACGGCAAATACACTCACACAGCACTTTCACTATTTGTACAAGCGTGTTGGGTTGGATGGAGCAAGCTCACATTCGTCGCGTCGTACCTTCATAACCACGCTTGCAAACAAAGGTATCGGCGTAAGAGTGATTATGGGATTAAGCGGACATAAAGCACTTAGTAGCGTGCAATGCTATATCGACTGCAATAGTGAGCTTATGAGAAACGCTGTGGAGAATTTGGCTGTGGTGTGATGGATTACTTGGTTGGCAAGGATTTGATGGTCAGGCACACAGTCGAAAAACATACATATAAAAGGCTTATGGCTATTGGGCTTTATGTGTAGGTTTTTTAGCTGTGTAGTCAGCCAAACCATCCTTACTCGCCTTGCTTCTTCAACTTAGCAAGCATTCCTTTTAACTTCTCTGCTTGTTGTTGGTTTTGTTTTAACTCTGCTTCAATTTCTTCTGCTGTGCGTTCTTGCTTTACCAATTCTTCTAACGCTAATGCCATTACATCTAACTTCACTTGTGCTTTTGTTTTCCATCCGTGTAATTGCTGTAATCGTCCTTGTGCCAAATTATTCGCACTCTTGCTTGTAATCAAGCGTGGCATACCATCGCTATCCAAACTTATATCACTGTCAAAACTAAAATCAATGTCTCTGTCAAACCATACTGCCAATGTTTTGTCTTCGCTAATAATTTCTTGTAGTTTTTCGTATGTACGCTCAAATAAGCCGTCAGTCTTATTTTTAATCTCGTCTGCTTTTTTAATGCGATTGACAATTACTTTGCCAACCTTGGGATTGCGTCCGCTATAGCTATCCAATTTTCCGTGCCACATCACTGCTTCTTGTAGCATTTGCTCATACTCTTTTACCGCACTTGGCACTTCTATATTTCTCAACTCTTTTTGCTCTGCCCAACGCTTGTCATTTAATTTTGCAAAGTCCTTACCTACTGCAATTGCAAAATCACGTGGTGCAACTTCTAAACCTTTTTCCAACATACGCATAAGCTCTTTAATTCGCTTCTTGCGTGTTTCGTTATTAAAGCGTGGCATATTTACATATACAAAAAGTAAGCAGATAACCAATATTACATTGTTATGCCAATCTATCTGCTGCCATTGTTGCCGTCATTTTGCTGTAGTGCCGTTCAATCATATTCACGCTAGTTCCCATTTGCCGTGCAAGCGTATGTATATCAATGCCACTTGCTAACGCAAAAGTCGCGTAGGTATGACGCAAGCTGTATAGAGTTCGGTTTAATCCACCACCGTCCTTACGCATACTGCTTCGCACCATTAAGTTTCTAAATATGTTTTCCATATTGCTTATCTGCGTATTGTCAGGCAAACAGAAGATAGCTTTATCTAGCTTTGCTTCAATTAGTCCATTTAAGTTTGTGTAGTCCAACTTGTGCCAACGCATTAGACGCTCAAATACTTTTATCACTTCGTGCTTAGCAATTAGATAGCGTGGACCAGTCTTGCCACTTACCCAAACACGCAAATACTTTTTATTACCTATCCAATGCCATTGCAAGTGCTTCCATCGCAAGCGTAGTGCTTCTGTACCGTGCCTTACTCCTGTGTTCACCAAAAATTCTATATAAGCTACGCACAGCGTTCGCATTAGTCTTGTGCGTTCCGTATAACTACTCTTTACCCAAGTCTCTGTATAACTTATCAACTCAATTATTTCTTCTTTACTAAAAGCTGGGCGAGGCTGACTACGCCTGCCTTTGCTGTCTAACATTGGCACAGCACGATTGTGTGCAACATAGCCACGCTCTCTCGCTAAATTCACAACACGAATGTATGCACTTGCGTGATTGCGTTTCGTACTTGCCATCGGATCTTTATTCATTTCAGTAATTCGCCACGCATCAAAATCTGCAAGCATCTCTGTTGTAATGTTTTCTATTTCGTAGGCGCCAAAAAAAGGAATGAGATATTTGTTGATTGCAAAAATGTAATCTCTATAACAACGACGACCACTGTTGTTATCCAATGCTCTACTCATATTTGCAATTTCATCTAATGCTATCTGCTTAAATGTTTTTGTTGTGATTGCCAAGCCAGCATCTGTTTTTATTTTGACTGTTTCAATAATTGCAATCGCATTAACTTTTGCTTGCTCTATGTCTGCTGTATTTGTTGTCGTGCTGTGCCACTTGTTGTTCGCTAACTTAAATCGCACTTGCCACTGCACCGACTGCGGACGCTTATACAATAAGGCTTTGCCGTCCATCAGCTTTACTTGTTTAATAGCGTTAGCGTCAAACTGTGTTGTAAATAATTGTTGTAGCGATGACATATATACGCAAGTATGTTTTCAAATGCCAACTTGGGCGACGATTAGTTTTTATCGTCGCAAAAATCCCACGCAATACTCTGCGAACAAAATTAAGTGTGTGGTTTTTTTATTGAGTGCCGCAGATTTTTCTGCGAATTGAACGGCGCTGTGAAGAGGAGCTTTTGACTAATGTTTACAACTGTCAAACAGCGAAAAATATTTTTTTCAATCCTCTGCTCTACCGACTGAGCTACCAGGCCAAGACTTGGAATTATAAATGAAAGTGTGTTGAGCTTGTAAAAATGTGTGCAACTGTACTGCATCGCCTTGTATTTGCTTAATCCTACGGCGGTTAAGGATGTTTAATCCTGTTCAACGGTGCTTTGCTTTTCCTGCTTACGCAGACAAGGCTTTAGTTAGGTTTTGCTGTGCTTTAACTACTTTTTGACGCTTGCGTTCGCTGTCTAACGCTTTGCTGACATTGTCTTTCTGCGTTTTTAATGCGTCTAAGCGTGCTTGTTGCGGCGTAAGCGGACTTGTTTTAATCCTCTGTTCTATCTCTTTAATACGCATATGGCTGTATCCCTTATGCTACTTGGCTTGGCTGATGTGGCACATTTGCCGTGCCGAAAATGGACTTAAACAATGCATACGCTTGCGCTTGATTTTGTGCAAACACGATTGTTTCTGTCCATAGTCCGCTTGCTTTAACTGTTGCTTTGTATTTGTGCATACAAGTATTTAGTAGTGCCGTACAAAGCACGACACTACAGCGAGAAATTACTTTCCAAAACCTTTACGCAAATTCACGCTTGCCGTTGCAATCTGCGTATCAAGCTCACCCAACTCCACCGCACTTTTAATAGTCTCTAACGCTTTAATTAAACCTTGTGCTGTGTCGCACTCAACGCTGTGCTTGCCTTTAGCAAGCTCAATCACTTTAGTGCCGTATTTGACTGACACGCAGACTTTGCCAGCTTCATTCTTAAACCACCACTCGCGAATACGCTTGGGAATTTCTACTTGGCGACGCAAACCAGTTTCTTTATCTTTAACGCTTTTGAACTTAGTCACAACAAATGGCGTGCCGTCTATATGACTTTTAGCTAGCTGGATTTGCTCCCACAACTTGCTAGAAAGTTTGTTCCTGCGAAATACGACGGCAGGAATATGGGTTGGTTTTTTAGCTGTTGTTAGCTTGAGGGTTTCTAATGTGCTCATTGCTTCTCCTTGTTTGTTAATGGGCACATTTAATTTATTACCTGATATGCGATTTGGTCGACCTCAATTTGTCCAAAACCACCAAATATTGCCATTATTTTTGTTTGATTTCCTTTATCAAAGCTAAATAAGTGTGAGTGGCGAAGTGAGTTGCGAATGAGTTACTAAAGAGTCGCTGTAAAGAAGTAGTTGCTAGTTTCGATAGTTGCTATTGAGTTACTACTTGGGACAAATGAGTAACTCTGACTCGTAACTACGCAACCCGAAACAAGCAACCTTCTTTTGAAATCTGCAACTTCTTCTGCCACTCACTGCAACCAATAAGGAGAAATCAATATGCAGAAAGAAATCGCAGTCCGTCTATATCAAAACACAAAATATGGCACCACCTACGCAAAAGGTGTGCGCCATCAAGCCCTGTTTAATGCCGCGGCAGATATTAAAAAACCCAAAGTCAAATATGTCTTGGATTTTTATACTTATGAGTATTGGGAGTTTTTAGCTAAAGAAAACCAGCTCGATATCGTCAATCAAGTGCGTGACGAAGTCGATAAAGACACACTAGTCAGTTGGGTAGTGCGTTATGACTTAGTAAGCAAGGCAAAAACACCTGTGTATGGCTTTAGCACTTTAGATATGAAGACTAATAAGTTAATACTGTGTATTGTAGATAGCGAAGTGGGAGTGGAAGATAGCTGGCAACTGACAGCGAAACCTTGCAAAGCGGTAGCTGGAAAGAATGTAGCGGAGTTATTGGCTACTAATTGTGAATTAGCCAGCTGGTAGGCAAGAAAAAACCACTGTCGTGCCAAACACGACAGTGGCTGTGGTCTTGCATATTGCTTATTGAGGCATAACACCGCCTAAACCTACTGCTGAAAAAACTATCTCATCCATAAAATTACGCATAGAGCCTTTTGCTTTTCCAGCTATAGCTTCAATTGCTTGGGAATTCATCGCCATTGAAGGCAATCCCATTACTTTAAGAATGGCTTGTCCAAGCGGGACATAACTGGCTAAATCCACTACTTGATTCATTTCTATAAGGTGACAGCGGTTTTGAATGCCGACATCCACTTTATTAAGATAATTTGTTGTATAGAAAAACATACAACGCTTTACCCCCATTACTGCTTTAAGTGATTGCTGAGCACCAACAGTTAATTTATCCACCTCATCAAATACAAAATAATGATGATTAGATTGATGCCAAATCGACACCTTGTCAGCACTTGCATATACGGCATTTGCAATACTGGTAATGCTTAAACCACCACCACAACGAAACATATCAGTCATTACACTATCACGGTTTGCTGCAGGCATTTCGCAAATGTTTTGCGATAAGTTCCATTCACCAGCATGACTTGCCTCAAATAATTCAGGCAATAGTTCAGCCAAGGTGCTTTTACCAGTACCCCAAGTGCCATGCAAAAGAATGCCATTTTTTCCAGCAAAAGGAAAAGGCATTTTTTGAGACAAAATATATTCCAGCTTCTGCTTTTCAGTTGCACTAGAAAATAAAAAGTCATTCAAACAATTTGGATTTAATCCATTCATTTCGATCTCCATTTCGTAAAGGAATAGGGAGGGCTTTCGCCCCCCCTTATTTTTGTTAAGCAATTACTTCTTCAAACAAAGTGCTTACATGAGCTAAATTTGCCGCTTTACGCTCAGCCTCAGCTTTTTCAGCTTGCACTTTTACAAATTGCTCTGCCAACTTCTGTTCTTTTTTTGTTGCAGACTTTAGGACTTTTTCTTGTCCTGCCAATTCTTTGGCAAGCTCCTTTTCTGCATCCTTATCTGCCTTTAGATCAGCGCGAATCTTTGCCTGTTTAGAGCTGTAATAAGCCGCTAGTGCTGTATTAACTGCCCCATCATGGCGAATAACAGCATTTACTTCAAATTCGCCTGTAGGCAAGTAAGTAGCCACAAACACCACTTGCTTATCTACCCAGTCAGCATTTGCGCTCACTACTGAGGCATCAAACTTAACTGTATTTAGAACAGCTTCGCTTACTTCGGCTTTAACTAGCGCAGCTCGCTTAGTGGCTGACAAAGGCTTAGTGCCGCCCATACGAATTTGCTCAACACCACCGTTGTCTTGCAAAAATGCAACCAAGTCTTCAGCACCAACTTCTTGTCGTAAAGCTTCACGCAAAGCAATTGAATATGCTGAAACACGACGACGATCAACACCAAATACACACTTAACAACACGGGTCATATCGTGTGTTGTGGCGCCAAAGCTATTGGTATAGCCCTTGTCAGCGATGAATGCTTCCATCGCCTCTAGCTTGGCTTCGCGCACTTCTTTGTCAGCATCTTGCTTCATAACTAGATAAAAGCTGTAAGCCTGCTTCAAAATGCTATACAAGCGATTATTAGACTGAGCAAGCTCAACTGTTTCCCAACTGATGCGAGCTGACTCCAAAGACTTCAATTGCTCAAATGCGCTAGGCTGAACAACAGGTGTCGTGTTTGACACGACAACATTGCTAGGCACGCCAAGAGCAGCCAAGTTGATGGATGGGTTTACTGAGTTTGCTACAGTAGAATCAATGATCAAATTTGTCATGATTTGTTACCTTTCTTAATAGCGCTTCCGTATTTGCAATATGCTTTTGGTCGCGTTAAATAAGATGATCAAGCCAATCTGAGGCTTCTTTTTAGGGTTTTGAAGAATATGGAACTACCTAAATCACCCGCAAAACCACCAGTCAAAAAAGCGCCTAAACCCAAGGCTGGTCAAGCACAGTTGTTCTTCAAAGGGTTGCCTGAGGATGTGCGCTTTAAGAGCCACAGCATTCCTGAGTCACTAGAGAGAGCTAAAGGAACGCTATACGAAACTTGGTTTAATGCCCTGCAGCTCTCACCGCACTATCAATTACTTTGTGAAATTAATGAATTCCCCAGTGATGAAGCAAAACGCACATTTGAATTATTTGGTGACTTACGCAATGTCACATTTGATACATGGTGGATTGAAGTGGGCTATGGCATCTTTGCTGAAAAAAAGCCATTTAATAAAGTTTCTGTAAACAATGAAACAGATGACTTTGGTGAGGATGTCAAAGTGCTGCATTTGGAAATTCCGCTCAATGTCTCGCCCAAAACATTGCGAGCGCAGTTTGATAACTTATTGGAGCTACACCATCCTCATTACAAAGACTTTGATCGTTGGCATGCGAGCACAGCGCCTGTACGCATGGAGTCCCGCAAACTCACCTCTGTCTCACTCAATATTTGCTTGGATGTTTATCGCTTGTTTCTCGAAAAATCTAAGCAAGGCGAAGCACTACTGTATGAAATAGGGGAAGAGCTGAGAATTAACCCCAAGCTCAATGTAATCCATTCAGATAGAGCTATTGAGGTCAACGAAAAACGCATAAAAATGTCTTCTGCAGTGAGCGAGTATTTAGAAAAAGCCAAGAACTTAACGGCGCACGCTACTGAAGGGCGATTTCCTTGCACAGACAATCATCCGTGGATAGAGCGACAAACCAGATCAGCACGCAAATCCCGCTACGGTGATTGAGTGCTCATATCAGTTCAACAGCCGCTCTTTTCATATCGTCGTTCACATCAATGTATTTCTGCGTTACAGCAATACTCTTATGTCCCGCTAAGCTAGCCAAAATACGCACAGAGATGCCCTTATTTGCCAAGGTCGTAATAAATTGCCTACGACCACTGTGGCTACTAGCACCCGCAATACCCGCTTTCTTATAAAGCCAAAAGAAGTGCTGGCATAAGGTATTGGGTGTCCAGCCCAAACGCTTAGATGTGTGGAATAAGGGAATATCAGGCATAGTGATATGTCGAGTTTTGAGATACACGGCCAATTCTTCTTTTAGCTTTGCTGGCAAGAATACCGTTCTGCCATCATTACCTTTAGTTTGCTGTGCACTTAAACGAATTTCACTTTTAATCGTGCCATCTTCATTTAATACATCCCCCATTTTTAATTGGGCAATTTCTTTAACGCGAAGTCCCGCCCAATATCCCATGAGCAACATTACGCGATTGCGTTCTGCATAAGTTGTACTGCTGATGAAACGTAAGACTTGTTCTAATTCATTTGTGGTGAGTGTTTTTGCTTGAGCCATTTTTGTCCTTTAGATAAATAAAACTGTGTATGCAGTTTGTATTCTTTTGCTCCAAAGGACGACCAAAATGTGTGATCAATAATCTTTCCAAGAATCAATGACTTAGCATTTAGCTCCGCCAAAGAAAATAGCAATAATCTTTGGCGGAGTTAAATGTATTTATTCAAATCGTGGGATAAAGACGACGAATTTCAGCAAACACTTCAAATCTACGCTACAAGCTTAAAACAGGGGTTCTCTGATACACAGCTATTTGGCACCGCAATTAGTTTGCATATAGACGGTTTTTGAGGGGGTTGTGATGTCGTGTTGAACACGACACCTTACTTAACGACTGCTTATTACTTAAAAGCCGTCGTTTTTATTACCCATTTACCGCTGGCAACTTTCGACCCATAGCAGTCTTAGGCGAAGCATTCCTCAGCTGCGTCTGGGACTCCAAAAGCACAAACCCCCACCATTTCTAGTGAGGGCCCATATAAGATGAATGGGGAATTAGTTTTGAGGGCAGGCATTAGCCAGTGGCTTGCCAGCTATACGGTCTTTTACCCAGGCCAAATAGAACGGCTTGGATGAACCTGGTGTCGTGAAGTGAGACTGCTCACCAGGTAGCTGCATTCTTCCCACATTGCCACCCAATTTACATGCTTGCTCTTGATAGAGCTTATGCATGATTGGAGGAACAGCCGTATCTTTTGAGCCGAAGTAAATTTGAATAGGGGCGACTGGCTTAGCTACGGGTACCCCGCCTTTTTGCATTGCGTCAGCCCAAGCAACCGTATTGGCTGGTTTTTGCTTTAGCAATGTTGAATAGCTGGAGCCATAGTTAAAGTTAAATGTGTCGCTAGCAGTATGCATGCACTTATTTAGGTAAATCTCGTTAGCAACCTTGACACCCTCATCGGTAAAAATATCCGATAACTTGAGGTTAGGAAATGCAGCTTGTGTGCCCCAATAAAACATGGTTGCGTGGGTGAAATTAAAGACGTTATCCAAGAACATTTTTTGAGAGTCTTGGAAATACTTATCAGCAGCAGCTTGGTCAAGTTTGCCAGCTGGCGCAAGTATAGAAATGTCCTGAGGCGCTAAGGCTACAAATCCCACAACATCGAGGTTATCAGCAGCTGTGCCAGTTTGCTTAATGTAATCAGGCATACCGGCCAATGCGATTGTTGCTCCACCACCTTGAGACCAACCATAAACTAAGGTCTTTTTATTGGCGCCTGTTTCTTTCATGGAAACTGCAGCACGCGCAGCATTGAGTGTGTCCATACCATTGGTAGCAGCAACGCTGTATTGATGCCTTCCGCCACCACCCAGTCCTTGGTAATCGGTTGCAACCAGAACATAACCTTCTTTGATGAACTCTTCTGCCGCAGGAATGCCGTAGTCAGTCCAGGAGTTACCACCAACTAAGAAGTACTCATTTAATGGAACCGCAGGATCAATAACTTGTGATGGACCACAGTTTTGTGCTGAGCCCGTTGTTCCATGCGCCCAAGTCATAACTGGGCGACCGCTTGCTGGAGCTGCACCCGTAGGAGCAACCACCATACCAGTTGAAATGGTTTTACGGCCTGAAACGTCTGAAGAAATATAGGCAATCTTCCATGCCTGCGCACCCTTGATTGATGTTGCAATCTTTTCTTGTTTGATTACTTGACCCAATTTACCTTCGGGAGCCATTTTCATAACAGCAGCATAAAAGGGCCGCATTGGTGGGTCAGCATGGGCTGCTGAGAAACTAATGCCTAGTAAGGCACCAGCGGCTAAGTTAGAGAGAATTTTTTTCATACGAGCCTTTTAGTAAAAAAAGAAATTTAAATTAAGCGGGAATATTGGCTTTGTAAACATGGTCTTGAAGCTGCTTAGGCACAGGCTGACTCTCAGATGCGGGAATCATCACCTCAATATAGGAAGCGCCATCAAAAGAGTTTGCTTTTTCAATAGCCGTATCTAATTCAGCTACTGTGGATACCTTAGCGCAGAACCAATTGCTACAACCCATTGCCGCTGGAATCTGGGCGTAATTCCATTTTGCCAAATCATCGTATTTCCAACCTACTTCGCTCACCACAATTTCTACTCCATAGAGGGCGTTGTTGAGAACAAAAATAATCGGCTTGATGCCATAACGACCCATGGTGCCGATTTCATTGGCAGTCAACTGGTGAGAGCCGTCACCAGTAACAACAATGGTGCGCCCATTCTTATTGGCCATACAGACACCCTCGGTTGCTGGTGTAGCCCAGCCTATAGAGCCCCACAAAGCCTGAGTCTGAAAGCCCACACCCTCTGGTAATAACATGGGACTCATATACAACATGCAGGTACCGGTTTCTGCTACTAGAACATCTCCGGAGCGCAGCATCTTTTGCAAACGTGGATAGAAATTAGCCGAACTGGTCGGATCTGATGGATTTCCAGTCATAGGGAATAAGGAAAGCTTTTCATTTGTTGCTAGTTTTGTGACTGGCTTAATACACTGGGTAATACCCATGAGTACATCTTCTAGCGCTACCCCAGTAAAAATAGTGCCGCCTAGTTTTACGTAATGATCTCCAAGAACGATTGTTTTTTCTGGGTTGAGATTGTTTGTCCAGTTACCAGTGTTTATATCCTCAGGAATCAGGCCGCCAATATCGAAGACTAAATCGGAGCTCTCCACTACCGATTTCAAATCTTTTGGCGTGGATGTCACGCCGCTGTATATCCCTAAGTAATTAGGGTGAGATTCTGAAACAACTCCCTTACCCATTGGTGTTGCCGCAAAAGCAATATTGGACTTGTTTAAGAAATCATTAAATTGTTTGGTTAAGCCATAGCTAGCGATGAGGTTTGAAGATAGCGCAACAATACTTTTTGCAGTATTTACCTTGCCCATCACAAAATTAATCGCCGCCACCAGACTGACCGGATCGCTCTTAGCTCTTTTAACGGATGCCAATGGCAGCCCTTTAATAGGCGCGCCATTAATTGGCATAACCGCATAATCCATCGGCACAATAATGTAAGCTGGCTCACTGAAACGTAACGCATCACGAATGACTCGCTCCATTTCTTCAACTACGTTATCAGGCGTCAAGTTTGCTGAGACACAGCAAGCAGCCGCAGAAATAGACTGAAAATTGTTATACACGCCATCGCCCAAGGTATGGTGGGTGACAAGACCTTGGCGTTGAATTTGAGTGCTTGGCGAGCCGACAAGAAAGAAAACCGGTAGGCGCTGAGATTTAGCGCCCATCACGCCATTGAGAGCACTTAGCTCACCTACGCCATAAGTCGTTGAAAGAATGGATGCCCCATAAACCCGTGAATAACCGTCAGCGGCGTATGCTGCATTGAGCTCATTTGCACAAGCCACCCACTCCAAACGATCACATTTCTCGAGCGCATCGTCAAATGGGAAAGCATAGTCACCGGGCACCCCAAAAGCACGATCAATACCTAAATCAGCTAAACGGTTAACGGCATACTCTACAACGGTGGGGACGTTTTGGGCCATAACTAATCCTTAACAATTTTTATCAATATTCTAATAGAAACTATGCGTAGATATACCCCTGCCTGCCTTTAAGTGGCACCAGGCAAGCGCCGTGCAAAGATAAAGAAAAACCACCAGAAGGTGGTTTAAATATTTCTTCGCGATCCAGGGTGTAAGTGACCAGTACCGTAGATGTCTTTATTTGCTGAGAGAGTTTGGCTTACAAAGTGTTTTTATAAATTTTTCCATCTTTCATGATCACGCGAAAATTCTTATTTGGATCCGCAATAATGTCAAAATTCGCTATTGGGTCGCCATCCACCAAAAGTAAATCAGCATAAGCTCCTTCTTGAACAACGCCCAGTTTGCCGGGATAAGGATTGCGCCTGCCTGATAATGCGCACAGTTCAGCATTATCGTGAGTGACCATTTTGAGAGCGCGCGCCGGCGTCATCCATTGACGCAACTTTACTATGTCGGCATTTTCTAAATACATATTTTGGGGAATCATGACTCGATCGGTACCCCAAGCCAACTTCACCTTATGTTTAAGAGCCCATTTCCAAACATTGCTTTGGTTAGCGGTGACTAAATCTAATTTAGCAAGATCCAGGGGAGGATCAGTGCTCTCTTCGAGTATTTGCGTACTCAACCAAATGTTTTTATCAGCCAAATATTTAACGGTAGCTTCATCTAAATTTTGTCCATGCTCAATTACCTTTACACCGGCATTAACAGAATTACGAACGGATTCCGGGGTGTAAGCATGAACAGTGACATAAGTGCCAAAGTTTGTCGCGGCCTCAACGCCTGCCCTCAGCTCATCCGGGGTATATTCTGTGACCCATGATGGATCGTGATCAGATGAAACGCCACCACTTGCCGCCATTTTGATTTGGGAGGCGCCTTGGCGCAAATTAAATCGGGCTGCAGCCAAAACTTGGGGGCGACCATCCGCAATAATGGATGCGCGTATCAGATTGCCAGGCGGCACTGGGCCTCCCAAACTGTAAGGGAGGGCGTCTGGCGGACTAATGTCGCCATGGCCTGATGTTTGTGAAATGATTGCGCCGCTAGGATAGATGCGAGGACCTATTGCTTTACCAGAATCAATATCAGCCTTAACCTGAAGTACTGGCCCAGCCATATCTCTTGCTGTAGTAAAGCCACGCATTAACATCAGTTGCGCCTGTTCAGCCGCCTTTTTCTGAATAAGGGCTGGACTAGCGCCAGGCCCCATCAATTCTTCTGGAGTAACTCCACTGAAAGTAAGGTGGACGTGAGCATCAATTAAGCCCGGCATTAATGTGCGGCCATTACCATTAATAACGAAGACTTCTGAATCTTTAGGAACAGGGATTGGGCTACTAGAAACGGATTTGATCTTATTGCCAGCAATCAAAACATTCATAGGGGCGGTCAATTTATCTGATACACCATCAAATATGCGAACATTTTGATAGAGAGTTGCTTGTGGAGCATTTTGAGAATAAGCTGCGGCACTGAAAAGAGTGCTGGAAATAACTAATACTTTACAAATTTTTTTCATAGATATAGCTGTATTGATGAATTTAATTACAAAAACTATAGCAGACTAAAACCGAAGCCAACTCATTTTTTTAGGTCCTTTAAATCCCATTCCGCCAGGCTAACTTTAGATCACATTATGAATCGCTACTACTTCTATAGACACTTTCTAGCCTAATATTTAGTCTATTAGGAGGTGTGTCATGAGTACAAGAAGACGGTTTACTGAAGAGTTCAAGTTAGAGGCAGTCAAACAGGTAGTTGAAC
>NZ_JAYGQU010000033.1:0-15835 GCF_035012985.1 Polynucleobacter sp. MG-28-Ekke-A2
ACCGTAAAACTCATCGCTCCAATCGCGATGGAAGAAGGTTTACGTTTTGCGATCCGTGAAGGTGGCCGTACTGTTGGCGCTGGCGTGGTTGCAAAGATTTTGGCTTAAGTAGTAAGTTTTAATTAGTTTTTATAAAGGGGTGTAGCTCAATTGGCAGAGCGTTGGTCTCCAAAACCAAAGGTTGGGGGTTCGATGCCCTCCGCCCCTGCCACGATTTGAACTGAAAGCAAAATGTCTCATCAAACAGCAAGTCATACTGAAGAAAAAAGCGGCTGGGTCTCTGGACTAGCTGCTTTAGTCGTCGTTGCAGCGCTAGTCTTGTACTACACGCTGGTAGATCAATCTATGTTGATTCGTCTCGCTGTTTTGTTTGGTGGTATTGCTGCTGCAGTTTTAATTGTGGCGATTTCACCAGATGGGCGCCGTTTTATCGCCTACGCAAAAGATTCTTGGTATGAAGTAAAAAAGGTTGTTTGGCCAACTCGTAAAGAGACCACCCAAATGACTCTAGTCGTATTTGGCTTTGTTCTGATCATGTCCTTATTTTTATGGATTGCAGACAAATTGATTGAATGGCTAGTTTTTTCAGTCTTTTTGGGCTGGAAGTGAGTAAAAAATGATTGATTCTGAAGTAGCTACTAATCCACAGGCTATCGGCAATATGCGCTGGTACGTCATTCATGCTTATTCCGGAATGGAAAAGAGCGTGAAAAGAGGTCTTGAAGAGCGTATTGCACGCTCTGGAATGCCTGAGAAATTTGGCCGTATTTTGGTCCCTTCCGAAGAGGTTGTGGAAATCAAGTCCGGTACCAAGTCAGTTTCTGAGCGTCGTTTCTTCCCAGGCTATGTCCTAATTGAGATGGAAATGACCGATGAGAGCTGGCATTTGGTGAAAAATACACCAAAAGTAACCGGTTTCGTAGGCGGCGTACGCAACCGCCCAAGCCCGATTTCCACTGCGGAAGTAGCAAAAATCATGGATCAAATGCAGGCTGGGGTGGACAAACCCAAGCCTAAGACCCTATTTGAAGTTGGCGAGATCGTGCGAGTTAAAGAAGGACCATTTGTTGATTTCAACGGAAATATCGAAGAAGTCAATTATGAGAAGTCAAGATTGCGCGTTTCTGTTACAATTTTTGGCCGCGGTACCCCAGTTGAGCTGGAGTTCGGCCAGGTAGAAAAGATGTAAAAACAAGGACTTATCCTAGTTTTAGTAGTAAGCAGTTAAGTGGTTAGCAATAACCGAGGAGCGGAGCTAGAAAGCCAAAAACTAGCGAAGCGTTTACTCAACAGCGGTCTTTCCTAATGAGGTTAGGCGCGCTTTAAGGAGCACACATGGCAAAGAAGATTATTGGCTTTATTAAGCTGCAGATCCCTGCAGGTAAAGCAAATCCATCACCACCCGTAGGTCCAGCATTGGGTCAACGCGGTCTTAACATTATGGAATTCTGTAAGGCGTTCAATGCTCAAACTCAGAGCATGGAACCAGGTCTTCCAATTCCAGTCGTGATTACAGCGTTTGCTGATAAGAGCTTCACATTCATCATGAAGACTCCTCCAGCGACCATCATGATCAAGAAGGCTGCGAAGATTGAAAAAGGATCACCACGTCCTCATACCGATAAAGTGGGTTCAATTACTCGTGCTCAAGCGGAAGAAATCGCTAAAGCAAAAATGCCAGATTTGACAGCAGCCGATATGGACGCAGCTGTTAGAACAATCGCTGGTAGCGCCCGTTCCATGGGCATCACTGTGGAAGGTCTCTAATCATGACTAAATTATCTAAACGCGTTAAAGCAATTCAATCTAAGGTTGATAGCAACAAGTTCTATTCATTAGATGACGCATTGAACCTCGTTAAAGAGTGTGCAACTGCTAAGTTTGATGAGTCTATCGATGTTGCTGTTCAGTTAGGCATTGATGCTAAGAAATCTGACCAAGTTGTGCGTGGCGCGGTAGTGCTCCCAGCTGGTACAGGTAAGCATGTTCGTGTAGCCGTTTTTGCTCAAGGCGAGAAGGCTGAACAAGCTAAAGCCGCTGGTGCAGAAATTGTTGGCATGGAAGAGCTTGCAGAACAAATTAAAGGCGGCAAAATTGATTTCGATATTTTGATCGCATCTCCAGACACAATGAAAATTGTTGGTACTTTAGGTCAAGTATTGGGCCCGCGTGGTTTGATGCCGAATCCAAAAGTTGGAACAGTGACTCCTGACGTTGCTACTGCAGTTAAAAATGCAAAAGCTGGTCAAGTTCAGTTCCGTGTGGACAAAGCCGGTATCGTGCACGCAAGCATTGGCCGTCGTTCATTCGAGCCGACTGCATTGAAATCAAACTTGCTCGCTTTGCTCGAAGCTTTAAATAAAGCGAAGCCACCTGCATCTAAGGGTATTTATTTAAAGAAGGTTGCCGTAAGCAGCACTATGGGTGCAGGCGTACGCGTAGACCAAGCATCGTTACAGGCAGCAGCTTAATTAGCCTGTAACAAAAAAGAACTTTGGGTCGACTCCTGCTCTTCGAGTGAGAGTCGAACATCAAAGACCGTTGGTGAATGAGTTTGCTTTTATAGAGATGAATTCTTAATCGTTACGAAAGTAATAACCAGCGCAGATGGCGACCCTGAAAAGATTTTCACAAGAACTTTGTGAACAAATGATCAGACGCTGGTGTGTAACCCCAACTGGAAACAGTTGGTTTTTATGGAGTTAAACCGTGCCTTTGAATGTACAAGACAAAAAAGCGATTGTTGCTGATGTCG
This sequence comes from Polynucleobacter sp. MG-28-Ekke-A2, assembly GCF_035012985.1. Classification (NCBI taxonomy): domain Bacteria; kingdom Pseudomonadati; phylum Pseudomonadota; class Betaproteobacteria; order Burkholderiales; family Burkholderiaceae; genus Polynucleobacter; species Polynucleobacter sp. MG-28-Ekke-A2. The sequence goes on from NZ_JAYGQU010000033.1 coordinate 2,756, forward strand.
GCGCTCAATTGGCTGGAGCCCAAACTGTCGTGCTCGCTGAATACCGTGGTATTCCAGTAGAGCAGTTGACAAAGCTACGTGCTAGCGCACGTGACCAAGGTGTATATCTTCGCGTTTTGAAGAACACATTGGCACGCCGTGCTGCACAAGGCACACAGTTTGAGCCCCTTGCTGATTCGATGGTTGGCCCCTTGATCTACGGCATCTCTGCTGATCCGATTGCTTCGGCAAAAGTATTGCAGAACTTTGCTAAGACTCAAGACAAGCTAGTCATTACTGCTGGCTTATATAACGGCAAGTTGTTGGACGTAGCGGGTGTTAAATCCCTCGCGTCTATTCCAAGCCGCGATGAGTTGTTATCTCAGTTGTTGGGTGTGATGTTGGCGCCTGTATCTGCGATGGCTCGCGTATTGGGCGCAGTAGCAGCACAAAAGGCAGAAGGAGCACCTGCTCCTGTTGCAGCACCGGTAGCAGAAGTAGTGGCAGCCCCAGCAGAAGTAGTTGCTGAAGCCGCCGCTCCAGAAGCAAGTGCTGAGCCTGCAGCCGCAGCCCCAGAAGCTGGAACAGAAACACCTGAAACCCCTGCCGCTGAATAAGCGACAAATTAACTATTTAAGTATTAGGAGCTAAAAATGGCGATTACTAAAGAAGAAATCATTGATGCAGTAGGTAGCATGTCCGTTATGGATTTGAACGACTTGGTTAAGGCGTTCGAAGAGAAGTTTGGCGTTTCAGCTGCAGCGATGGCTGTTGCTGGTCCTGCTGGTGCAGCTGGCGGCGCTGCTGCTGAAGAGCAAACAGAATTCACTGTTAACTTGCTCGAAGCTGGCGCAAACAAGGTTTCAGTAATTAAGGCAGTTCGCGAAATTACTGGTCTTGGCTTGAAAGAAGCTAAGGACTTGGTTGATGGTGCACCGAAGCCAATCAAAGAAGCTGTTGATAAGAAGACAGCGGAAGAAGCTAAGAAGAAGCTTGACGAAGCAGGCGCTAAGTCAGAAATCAAGTAATACAAACTTTTCTAGCGCCTCCCAAAAGGAGTCGTTAGTTACGTTGGGTTTGATCTTTAGAGGTCAAACCCGATTTCATTTCTGATTGAAATCGGGTTTGCCTTCTGATACGACTGCAGAATGCAAGTTTGGTCGGACACTAAATCTATCGGTTTAGTGTTGTCCGCCAGTGATTGGTAGTGGCCAATCGCCAAATCTTTGTACAGTCGCTGAATTCGGAGATGAAATGAACTATAGCTTCACCGAACGCAAGCGAGTCCGTAAAAGCTTTGCTAAGCGAGTAAATAACCACCAGGTTCCGTACCTGATCGCAACGCAGCTGGAATCCTACGCTAAATTTTTACAGGCTGAAAAGCCAGCAACGTCTCGTCTTACTGAGGGACTTCAAGCTGCCTTTACATCAGCATTCCCAATTGTGTCTAACAACGGCTATGCACGTATGGAATACGTGTCTTACCAGTTGTCACAACCACCATTTGACGTTAAAGAATGTCAGCAACGTGGTTACACATACCACTCTGCCTTACGCGCAAAAGTTCGCTTGATTATTTATGATCGCGAAGCGCCTACTAAGGTTAAAGAGGTAAAAGAGAGCGAAGTCTACATGGGTGAAATTCCACTCATGACAGAAAATGGCTCTTTTGTGATTAACGGTACTGAACGCGTCATCGTTTCTCAGTTGCATCGTTCCCCAGGCGTGTTCTTCGAACACGATAAGGGCAAGACACACAGCTCAGGTAAGTTGCTGTTCTCAGCACGCATCATTCCTTACCGTGGTTCATGGCTCGATTTCGAGTTCGATCCAAAAGATATTCTCTACTTCCGCGTTGACCGTCGTCGTAAGATGCCTGTCACCATTTTGCTCAAAGCAATTGGTTTAAACAACGAACAGATTCTTGCTAACTTCTTTAACTTTGACCATTTCTCATTAACAGCCAATGGCGGTTCAATGGAATTTGTGCCAGAGCGTTTGCGTGGTCAGTTGGCTAGCTTCGATGTGCTCGACAAGAATGGCGTTGTAGTTATTCAAAAAGACAAGCGTATCAATGCAAAGCACATCCGTGAACTCGAGGCTGCTAAGACAAAAACAATCGCTGTACCAGATGACTATTTAATTGGTCGTGTAGTTGCACGCAATATTGTTGATCCAGATTCTGGTGAAATTTTGGCTTATGCTAATGATGAAATCACTGAAGAGGTATTGGCTACATTGCGCGATGCAGGCATCAAGCAATTAGAAACTATCTACACCAATGATTTAGATTCTGGCGCATACATTTCTCAGACATTGCGTACTGATGAAACTGCGGATCAAATGGCTGCTCGTATTGCCATCTATCGCATGATGCGTCCTGGTGAGCCTCCAACAGAAGATGCTGTTGAAGCCTTGTTCCAGCGCTTGTTCTACAACGAAGATAGTTACGATTTATCACGCGTTGGCCGTATGAAAGTTAACAGCCGTTTGAACCGTCCAGAAATGGAAGGTCCAATGGTTCTGTCGAACGAAGATATTCTCGACACTATTAAGTCCCTCGTAGATTTGCGTAACGGCAAAGGCGAAGTAGACGATATCGATCACTTAGGTAATCGTCGTGTACGTTGCGTTGGTGAATTGGCAGAAAACCAATTCCGTGCAGGTTTGTCACGTGTTGAGCGTGCGGTTAAAGAACGTCTCGGCCAAGCCGAAACAGAAAACCTCATGCCTCATGACTTGATTAACAGCAAGCCAATCTCTTCTGCTATTCGTGAGTTCTTCGGTTCTTCACAGTTGTCCCAGTTTATGGACCAAACCAACCCACTTTCAGAGATCACGCACAAGCGTCGTATTTCTGCATTGGGACCTGGTGGTTTGACCCGCGAGCGCGCAGGCTTTGAAGTGCGCGACGTGCATCCAACCCACTACGGACGTGTTTGCCCAATTGAAACTCCAGAAGGACCAAACATTGGGTTGATCAACTCACTCGCGTTATTTGCGCGTCTGAATGAGCACGGCTTCTTAGAAACTCCGTACCGTAAGGTTTCCAATAGCAAGGTAAGCGACGAAGTGGTTTACCTCTCTGCTATTGAAGAAGCAAAGTATGTGATTGCTCAGGCAAACGCAACAATCGACAAGAGCGGTAAGTTGGCCGACGAATTGGTTTCTGCTCGTCAAGCTGGTGAGACCATGATGGTTAGCCCAGAGCGCATCGATTTCATCGACGTTGCTCCTAGCCAGATTGTTTCTGCTGCTGCTTCACTCGTTCCATTCTTAGAGCACGATGATGCAAACCGTGCGTTGATGGGTGCGAACATGCAGCGTCAAGCAGTTCCTTGCTTGCGTCCAGACAAGCCATTGGTTGGTACGGGTTTAGAGCGTATTGTTGCGGTTGACTCTGGTACTGTGATTTTGGCTTCCCGCGGCGGTATCGTTGATTATGTTGACGCAAACCGTGTAGTTATTCGTGTAAACGATGACGAGACAGCGGCTGGTGAAGTTGGTGTGGATATTTATAACCTCATCAAGTACACCCGTTCAAATCAAAATACCAACATTAACCAACGCCCAATCGTTCAGGCTGGTGATCGTGTTGTCCGCGGCGACGTAGTTGCTGACGGCGCATCTACCGACTTAGGTGAATTGGCTTTGGGCCAAAACATGACTGTGGCATTTATGCCATGGAACGGTTACAACTTCGAAGATTCAATCTTGATCTCTGAAAAAGTTGTTGCTGACGACCGCTACACCTCTATTCATATTGAAGAGTTGTCGGTTGTTGCCCGTGATACCAAGCTTGGTTCAGAAGAAATTACTCGCGATATTTCCAATTTGGCTGAGTCACAACTCTCCCGCTTGGATGAGAGCGGTATTGTTTACATCGGCGCTGAAGTTGAAGCTGGCGACGTATTGGTTGGTAAGGTAACTCCAAAGGGTGAGACAACTCTCACTCCGGAAGAGAAGCTGCTCCGTGCGATCTTCGGTGAAAAAGCATCTGACGTTAAAGATACTTCATTGCGCGTTCCATCTGGAATGATTGGTACTGTTATCGATGTTCAAGTCTTCACCCGTGAAGGTATTGAGCGCGATGCACGTGCACAGTCAATCATTCAAGAAGAATTACAACGCTATCGTTTGGACTTAAACGACCAGCTCCGTATTGTTGAGGGCGATGCCTTCATGCGTTTAGAAAAGCTGTTGATTGGCAAAGTTGCCAACGGTGGCCCTAAGAAATTGGCTAAAGGCACCAAGATCGACAAGGAATATCTTGCTGATTTGGACAAATACCATTGGTTCGATGTTCGTCCAGCGGATGATGAAGTTGCCTCACAAGTTGAAGCGATTAAATCTTCTATCGAAGCGAAGCGTAAACAGTTTGATGAAGCTTTTGAAGAGAAGCGCACCAAGCTTACCCAGGGCGATGATTTGCAACCTGGTGTAACGAAGATGGTTAAGGTGTACTTGGCCGTTAAGCGTCGCTTGCAGCCTGGTGACAAGATGGCCGGTCGTCACGGTAACAAGGGTGTGGTTTCTAAAATCGCCCCAGCAGAAGATATGCCATTTATGGCTGACGGACGCCCTGTAGACATCGTCTTGAACCCATTGGGCGTTCCTTCCCGTATGAACGTTGGACAGATCTTGGAAACCCACTTAGGTTGGGCTGCCCAAGGTATTGGTAAGCGTATCGATGAGATGGTTCGTGAGCACGCTAAGCAAACTGAATTGCGTAAGTTCTTCAAGCAGCTTTACAACGAAACAGGTCGTGTTGAAGATATCGACAACTTCACTGATGAGCAGATCACTGTTTTGGCTGAGAATCTCCGCCAAGGCTTGCCATTTGCAACCCCAGTGTTTGACGGTGCTACTGAAGCTGAAATCGGACGTATGCTCGAGTTGGCGTATCCAGAAGATGTTGCTAAATCTTTGAAGATGACGCCATCACGTCAGCAAATGATTTTGTGCGACGGTCGTACTGGCGACCAATTTGAGCGTCCAGTAACTGTTGGCGTAATGCACGTCTTGAAACTCCACCATTTGGTCGATGACAAGATGCATGCTCGTTCAACCGGACCTTACTCTTTAGTAACGCAACAGCCATTGGGCGGTAAAGCTCAGTTCGGTGGTCAGCGCTTTGGTGAGATGGAAGTCTGGGCCCTCGAAGCATACGGTGCTTCATATGTCTTGCAGGAGATGCTGACAGTGAAGTCCGATGACGTCGCAGGCCGTACCAAGGTTTACGAAAACATCGTCAAGGGCGAGCACACGATTGATGCTGGCATGCCCGAATCCTTCAACGTGCTGGTAAAAGAAATCCGTTCGTTGGGTATTGACATTGACATGGAGCGCAACTGATATGAAAGCATTGCTCGATTTATTTAAGCAAACGCAGGGCGAAGAGCAGTTTGATGTCATCAAAATTGGTCTCGCATCTCCTGAGAAAATTCGCTCATGGTCTTTTGGTGAAGTACGCAAACCAGAAACCATCAACTACCGGACTTTTAAGCCCGAGCGTGATGGTTTGTTCTGCGCCAAGATTTTTGGACCAACTAAAGACTACGAGTGCTTATGCGGTAAGTACAAGCGCTTAAAGTTCCGTGGCGTTATCTGCGAGAAGTGCGGCGTTGAAGTTACTCTCGCTAAGGTACGTCGTGAGCGCATGGGCCACATTGAGTTGGCAGCCCCTGTAGCGCACATTTGGTTCTTGAAATCTTTACCATCCCGTTTAGGTATGGTTCTCGATATGACATTGCGTGATATCGAGCGCGTTCTTTACTTTGAAGCATATGTAGTTGTAGATCCTGGTATGACTCCTGAAGGCGCAATGAAGCGCGGTCAGATCATGTCTGAAGATGAATACATTGCCAAGACTGAAGAGTATGGTGACGGTGCATTTACCGCCATCATGGGTGCGGAAGGTATTCGTGACCTCTTACGTTCGATTGATATCGATCGCGAAGTAGAAACGATTCGCGCTGATTTAAAAGCTACTGGTAGCGATGCCAAGATCAAGAAATACGCTAAGCGCTTAAAAGTGCTCGAGGCGTTCCAGACTTCAGGCATTAAGCCTGACTGGATGATCATGGAAGTGCTGCCAGTATTGCCACCAGAATTGCGCCCATTGGTGCCATTGGATGGCGGTCGCTTTGCTACCTCAGATTTGAACGACCTCTATCGTCGTGTAATTAACCGTAACAACCGTTTAAAGCGCTTGTTAGAGTTGCGTGCACCAGAGATCATCGTTCGTAACGAAAAACGGATGTTGCAAGAAGCGGTGGACTCATTGCTCGACAACGGTCGTCGCGGTAAGGCTATGACTGGCGCTAACAAGCGTCCTCTCAAGTCCTTGGCTGAGATGATTAAAGGTAAGAGCGGTCGTTTCCGTCAAAACTTGTTGGGTAAACGTGTTGACTACTCTGGTCGTTCAGTCATCGTGGTTGGCCCTACATTGAAATTGCATCAGTGCGGCTTACCAAAATTGATGGCCTTGGAATTGTTCAAACCATTTATTTTCAACAAGCTTGAGACTTTAGGAATTGCAACCACGATTAAGGCTGCGAAGAAAGAGGTTGAAAGCCAGACTCCAATCGTTTGGGATATTCTCGAAGAAGTGATTCGTGAACATCCAATCATGTTGAACCGTGCGCCTACATTGCACCGTCTCGGTATTCAGGCTTTCGAGCCAATGCTGATTGAAGGTAAGGCAATCCAATTGCACCCATTAGTTTGCGCGGCATTTAACGCGGACTTTGACGGTGACCAAATGGCGGTTCACGTACCTTTGTCGCTCGAAGCGCAAATGGAAGCGCGTACATTGATGTTGGCTTCGAACAACGTATTGTTCCCAGCCAACGGCGAACCATCTATCGTACCTTCACAGGACGTGGTGTTGGGTCTGTATTACGCTACACGTGACAAGATCAACGGTAAAGGCGAAGGGATGGTCTTCGCTAACATTACTGAAGTGGTACGTGCATACGAAGCAGGTCAAGTTGAATTGGCTTCTCGTGTTGCTGTCCGTATTACTGAGTTTGAGATCGTGGATAAGAAGGCAGAGGGCGACGCCCGTTTTGCTGAAAAGACCAAGATCTACCAAACATCAGTTGGCCGTGCAATCTTGTCTGAGATTTTACCGAAGGGTATGTCTTTCGAGGAAATTAATAAGCCTTTGAAGAAAAAAGAAATCTCACGTTTGATCAACACATCATTCCGTAAGTGCGGTTTGCGTGAAACTGTGATTTTTGCCGACCGCCTCTTGCAGTCTGGTTTCCGTTTGGCAACCAACGCTGGTATCTCAGTTGCGATCGACGATATGCTGATCCCAACTTCTAAAGAGCGCATCATCACTGAGGCATCTGCCAAGGTTAAGGAGTATGACAAGCAGTTCATGTCAGGTCTCGTAACCAATCAAGAGCGTTATAACAACGTGGTTGATATTTGGGGTGCCGCAGGCGACCAAGTTGGCAAAGCAATGATGGATGAGTTGTCACACGTTGACGTACTCGATCGTAACGGTAAGACTGTGCGTCAAGAATCCTTTAACTCCATCTACATGATGGCAGATTCTGGTGCGCGTGGATCTGCAGCGCAGATTCGTCAGTTGGCTGGTATGCGTGGTTTGATGGCTAAGCCTGATGGCTCCATCATTGAAACCCCAATTACTGCGAACTTCCGTGAAGGTTTGAATGTATTACAGTACTTCATCTCAACTCACGGTGCTCGTAAAGGTCTAGCTGATACAGCGTTGAAGACAGCGAACTCAGGTTACTTGACACGTCGTTTATGCGACGTCACACAAGATCTCGTGGTGATCGAAGATGATTGCGGCGCAACCAATGGTGTAACCATGAAGGCGCTGGTTGAAGGCGGCGAAATTATCGAAGCATTGCGCGACCGTATTTTGGGTCGTGTATGTATCGGTGACATCGTTCACCCTGACACACAAGAAGTCATTGTTCCGAACGACACATTGCTCGATGAAGATCACGTTGATCAAATCGTTGCATTGGGTATCGACGAAGTTAAAGTTCGCACAGTATTGTCTTGCTTAACTCGCTTTGGTTTGTGCGCGAAATGCTACGGACGTGATCTAGGTCGCGGTGGTTTGGTAAACGTTGGTGAAGCAGTTGGCGTGATCGCTGCTCAGTCCATCGGTGAGCCAGGCACACAGTTGACTATGCGTACCTTCCACATTGGTGGTGCAGCGTCACGTGCATTGGTTGCAAGCAACATCGAAGCTAAGTCTAATGGTGCTTTGAAATTCTCTGCCACGATGCGTGTTGTCAAGAACGCGAAGGGCGAGCAGATCGTGATTTCACGTTCTGGCGAAGCCTTGATCGTTGATGAGAATGGTCGCGAGCGCGAGCGTCATAAAGTGCCTTATGGTGCAACTCTCTTGTTGAAAGAAGATGCAGCTGTTAAGGCTGGCGCAAGCTTGGCGACTTGGGACCCATTAACACGTCCGATTATTTCTGAGTACGCTGGTATCGCTCGCTTCGACAACGTTGAAGAAGGCGTAACCGTTGCTAAGCAGGTAGACGAAGTTACCGGTCTTTCCACCTTGGTGGTAATTGACGGTAAGCGTCGTTCTGCAGCAAGCAAAGGCGTTCGCCCAATGATCAACTTGGTTGATGACAAGGGTAACGAAGTCATGATCGCCGGTACTGATCACCCAGTAAACATTGGCCTCCAAGTGGGTGCGTTGATTACTGTTAAAGATGGTCAAAAAGTCGAAGTTGGTGAAGTATTGGCGCGTATTCCTATCGAATCACAGAAGACTCGCGACATTACCGGTGGTTTGCCACGCGTTGCTGAATTGTTCGAAGCACGTTCACCAAAAGATGCAGCTGTCTTGGCGAAAGTTACTGGAACAGTTTCCTTCGGTAAAGAAACCAAAGGTAAACAACGTTTGGTGATTACCGATATGGACGGCGAAGCCAATGAATTCTTGATTCCTAAAGAGAAGCAAGTTCTTGTTCATGACGGTCAAGTTGTGAACAAGGGCGAGATGATTGTGGAAGGCCCTGCTGATCCACATGACATCTTGACTCTCCGCGGTATTGAAGAGTTGGCGATCTACATCGTTGATGAAGTTCAAGACGTTTACCGTTTGCAGGGCGTGAAGATTAATGACAAGCACATTGAAGTGATCGTGCGTCAAATGTTGCGTCGTGTGCAAATTACTGATGGCGGCGATACCGCTTACATCACTGGTGAGCAAGTTGAGCGTTCAAAACTGTATGACGCTAACGATTTAGTGATTGCTGCAGGTAAGCGCCCAGCCCAGTTCGAGAACGTGCTGTTGGGTATTACAAAAGCATCCTTGTCGACCGACAGCTTCATTTCAGCGGCTTCTTTCCAAGAAACCACCCGTGTATTGACTGAAGCCGCAATTATGGGCAAGACCGATACACTCCGTGGCCTCAAGGAAAACGTCATTATTGGTCGTCTGATTCCTGCTGGTACCGGCTTGTCTTACCGCCGTGCACGCAAGGTCAGAGAGCAATTCGAGCGTGATCGCGCTCAAATGATTGCCGCCGAAGAGGAGGCAATGGCCAATATGCCTGTAGAAATTGAGGCTGAAGTCGTTGCTCCTGCTGGGGAGGCTGATCCGAGCTAATTTGGTAATTCTGGCCAGAAATGGCCAGTTTTTTCCCCATTTGGTTGACGGAAAAGGCTGGCCAAGCTAGAATGCTGAGTTCTACTGATTCAGAAGAGGGTCTTTTTGACCTAGAAATTCTCTAAGTCATTGATTTTCTTGAAGAAAGCAACAAAGAAGTACTAACCGAGCTATTTTATGCCAACAATTAATCAATTAATACGTAAGCCAAGATCCAGGCTGATCGTTAAAAGCAAGAGCCCTGCACTGGAAAACAGTCCGCAGCGCCGTGGTGTTTGTACACGTGTGTACACCACTACTCCTAAAAAGCCTAACTCTGCGCTCCGTAAAGTAGCCAAAGTTCGCTTAACCAATGGTTTTGAAGTGATTTCATACATTGGTGGTGAGGGCCATAACCTCCAGGAACACTCAGTAGTGTTAATCCGTGGTGGTCGTGTAAAGGATTTGCCAGGTGTTCGTTACCACATCGTTCGTGGCTCACTTGACTTGCAAGGTGTTAAAGACCGTAAGCAGTCTCGTTCCAAGTACGGTGCTAAGCGCGCTAAGAAATCTGCTTAATAGCAACTTAAAGTATTTGCAGTAAGTCTTCGTTTGTCAGACTTAAAAGACAAGTAAGTGGCCGTTCCGTCTGGAAATTTTTCTGGATAGTAGGACGGCCGGAGTGGGTGATCCATGTGGGTCGCCCCTAACTGAACTGAAGGAGTAGTTATGCCACGTCGTCGTGAAGTTCCCAAACGGGAAATTTTGCCGGATCCAAAATTCGGTAATGTAGAAGTAGCTAAATTCATGAACGTCCTCATGTTGGACGGTAAGAAATCGGTTGCAGAGCGTATCGTTTACGGTGCCTTTGATCACATCGAGAAAAAAGCAAACAAAGAACCACTCGAAATTTTCTCAACAGCTATGGGCAACGTAAAGCCAATGGTTGAGGTGAAGAGCCGTCGTGTTGGTGGCGCTAACTACCAGGTTCCTGTTGAAGTTCGCCCATCACGCCGCTCTGCTTTGGCAATGCGCTGGGTGCGCGAAGCCGCTAAAAAGCGCGGTGAGAAATCTATGGCTCAACGTTTGGCCAACGAATTATTAGAAGCTGCAGAAGGTCGCGGCGGAGCAATGAAGAAGCGTGAAGAAGTTCACCGTATGGCAGAAGCTAACAAAGCTTTCTCACATTTCCGCTTCTAATCAAATAGTAAAGAAAAGGCACCAACAGTGGCACGTAAAACCCCCATCGACAGATACCGCAATATTGGTATCTCTGCGCACATTGACGCAGGCAAGACAACAACTACAGAACGCGTTTTGTTCTACACCGGTGTTAATCATAAAATTGGTGAAGTACATGATGGCGCTGCAACCATGGACTGGATGGAGCAAGAGCAAGAGCGTGGCATCACGATTACATCTGCTGCTACTACAACGTTCTGGAAGGGCATGGCTGGTAATTTCGCAGAGCACCGTATCAATATTATTGATACCCCAGGACACGTAGACTTCACTATTGAAGTTGAGCGTTCAATGCGCGTGTTGGATGGTGCTTGCATGGTTTACTGTGCGGTTGGTGGTGTACAGCCACAATCTGAAACTGTTTGGCGTCAAGCTAACAAGTATCAAGTTCCACGTTTAGCTTTTGTAAATAAGATGGACCGCACTGGCGCGAACTTCTTTAAGGTCTATGACCAGATGAAGTTACGCCTTAAAGCAAATCCTATCTTGATCCAGATTCCTATTGGCGCTGAAGAAAACTTCAAGGGCGTTGTGGACTTGGTAAAAATGAAGGCCATCTATTGGGATGAGGCTTCACAAGGCACTAAGTTTAGCTACGAAGAGATTCCTGCTGAATTAAAGGCATCTGCAGATGAGTGGCGCGAAAAGATGGTTGAAGCCGCTGCTGAAAGTTCAGAAGAGTTGATGGAGAAGTATCTTGGTGGCGAAGAGTTAACCGAAGAAGAAATCAAAAAAGCGTTGCGTCAACGTACGATTGCTAATGAAATCATTCCAATGATGTGCGGAACTGCCTTCAAAAACAAAGGCGTTCAGGCGATGTTGGATGCGGTGGTTGAGTTGTTGCCATCCCCATTAGACGTTCCACCTGTTCCTTGTGAATTGGAAGACGGCACACCAACTACACGTAAAGCTGACGATGCTGAGAAATTCTCTGCATTGGCATTTAAGATCATGACTGACCCATTTGTTGGCCAGCTCATCTTCTTCCGCGTTTACTCGGGCGTAATGAAATCTGGCGACACAATCTACAACCCAATCAAGGGTAAGAAAGAGCGTGTTGGTCGTTTATTGCAAATGCATGCAAACCAACGTGAAGAAATTAAAGAAGTTTACTCAGGGGATATCGCTGCTGCAGTTGGTCTAAAAGATGCAACTACTGGCGAAACATTGTGCGACCCAGATAGCATTGTTATTTTGGAGCGCATGGTATTCCCAGAGCCAGTGATCTCACAAGCTGTTGAGCCAAAAACTAAGCCTGACCAAGAAAAAATGGGCCTTGCTTTGAACCGCTTGGCACAAGAAGATCCTTCTTTCCGCGTTAAGACAGATGAAGAATCTGGTCAAACGATTATTTCCGGTATGGGCGAGCTCCACTTGGAAATTTTGGTTGACCGTATGCGTCGTGAGTTTGGTGTTGAAGCAACTGTTGGTAAGCCACAAGTTGCCTATCGCGAAACTATTCGTAAAGTTTGCGAAGAAATCGAAGGTAAGTTTGTTAAGCAGTCTGGTGGTCGCGGTCAATACGGTCACGTGGTATTGAAGCTTGAGCCACAAGAGCCAGGCAAAGGTTTTGAATTCATTGACGCTATTAAGGGCGGTGTGGTTCCACGCGAATACATCCCTGCTGTAGAAAAAGGAATTCGCGAAACATTGAACTCCGGTATTTTGGCTGGTTATCCAGTCGTTGATATCAAAGCTACATTGTTCTTCGGTTCATACCATGATGTTGACTCCAATGAAAACGCATTTAAGATGGCGGGCTCTATGGCATTCAAAGACGGTATGCGTAAAGCAGCGCCAGTGTTACTTGAGCCGATGATGGCTGTTGAAGTAGAAACACCAGAAGATTTCATGGGTAACGTAATGGGCGATCTCTCATCCCGTCGCGGTATTTTGCAAGGTATGGACGACATTCCAGGCGGCGGTAAGATCGTTCGCGCTGAAGTGCCGTTGGCAGAGATGTTTGGTTACTCAACTGGCTTGCGCTCGTTGACCCAAGGTCGCGCTACCTACACCATGGAGTTTAAGCATTATTCCGAAGCACCGAAGAACGTTGCTGAAGCAGTTATGGCTGCTAAAGCGAAGTAATTTATCCACATTAATTTTGAATATTGACTAGCTAAAGAAGGCAGACAAAAATGGCAAAAGAAAAATTCGAGCGGACAAAACCGCACGTAAACGTAGGCACCATCGGTCACGTTGACCACGGTAAAACCACATTGACAGCAGCAATTGCAACCGTGCTTTCTAAAGCATTCGGT
>NZ_JAYGQU010000034.1:0-7974 GCF_035012985.1 Polynucleobacter sp. MG-28-Ekke-A2
CGGTCTGCCACCAAGCGTAGAAAGTTATTCCCTAACGACACAGCGGCAACTAAAGTGATTTACTTGGCCATCTTGCAAGCATCAAAGAGATGGACGATGCCGATTCGGAACTGGAGAGCAGCGCTCACCAATAGCCCCGCGGTGAACTTACACAGAAATATTTACAGGGTCGGGAAAATTGCAAATCCAAATTATTTAGAAAGCATATTTGCAGATAACCCATTAAAATTTATAAAAAGATCAAAGCTTGCATGTAAAGATGATAATAATCAATCTATTGTTATTACTGTAAATCGCGTTCAGGATACTCATTTAAATCCAGTTGATAATTCTGCGAAGACTAGTATCGAGCAACTAGATTATATATACAATAAAAAAAATAAAAAATTAGACATACAGAAAATTTCAAAATTAAAAAATAATAAAATTCATGTAGGCGCTGAATACTTTATTCTTAAAGGAGATGGATTTATCAAATCCAACAATAAAGTGAAAAATATTAGAAGTTTCTATAAAATAATTATTCGCCTAGGAAAAAATATCATTAAAAATATCATTTTTTTGATAAAAAATGATATTAACGAATTTGCACGTAATGCGTCAAAAGAAAACTTAAATTCGATGGTGGATAGCTTAAGGTTTGAAATAAACTCATCTAGTAATGAAAGCAAGAAGCTAAGAATTAAAAATGCTAGCGACACTATTGAGGAAATCATTAGGAAAAAAGCAAGTTTTTGTAGATTTGGTGACGGTGAATTCATGCTGATGCTTGGCTCAAGCATTCCATTTCAAATTTATGACGAAAACTTGGCTATAAGGCTGAAAGATATTTTCAAATCATCAGTAAATAATATTTTTATTGGCGCTCCCCATTTTTATTTTTATGACGGTCCACCATTGCGTAATACTCAGAAATATTTTTTACGGACATGGGTAGCAAAAAATAGAAGTCTAATTTGCAATATGGCCAATAAAGATTATCAGTATTATGACACTGCGTCAACACAGCTATATGCACTGTATGACGATTATAATTTCCCAACCTATTTTTCTAAGGTTAAGCAATTATGGGCAGGTCGCGATTTAATTGTAATATGTGGACAAAGCATATTTAATGGTATTGAAAATAATATTTTTGATTCTGCTGATTCGATCAATTATGTTTATGCCCCCTCAAAAAATGCATTTGCTAGTTATGATACTTTGTTATCGGAAATCCTTTCTTTCGACAAAAAATCGTTAATTATTATTATTTTGGGGCCAACTGCAACCGTTCTGGCTTTTGATTTGGCTAACAGAGGTTATCAGGCCTTGGATTTTGGGCATATAGCTAAAGATTATGATTTTTATAAAAAAGGTATTAGTCATAATTCCGTAACTATCTCTGAATTTTACAAGGCTGATTAAGCAATAATTATAATATTTTTAAGAAATGAAACATATGGTTAGGTTAGCGGCAGCTTCCGTAACCATATCTTGCGATAGAGTTTCACTGAACGCTAAGAATATAGGATTAATCAAGTTAGATAGTATGTTAAATTTTATTGGAAAATTAAGTGAATGTTATAAATAAAATCAATAAGCTGGCAGAGGTTCAGAGTTCAAAAATTGGGAATGGTACCTCAATATGGCAGTTTTCTATTGTTTTGCCAGGCGCAGTGATTGGTGAAAACTGCAATATATGTGCAAATGTCTTTATTGAGAATGATGTTGTTATTGGTAACAATGTGACAATAAAGAATGGTGTTCAGCTTTGGGATGGATTGCGTATTGAGGATAATGTTTTCATTGGGCCGAATGTTACTTTTACCAACGACCCTTTTCCGCGGAGTAAAAAATATCCGGAAACTTTTCTCAAAACAGTTGTCGGAGCAAGAGCAAGTATAGGGGCAAATGCCACAATACTTCCTGGCGTTCATATAGGCGCAGAGGCAATGATAGGCGCTGGCGCTGTGGTAACTAAAAATGTTCCACCACATGCAATTGTTAAGGGTAACCCAGGTGTTATAACGGGTTATGTGGATACATTTCAATCATCCGTTAAATTTGATAGCATTGAAGAGGGGGATGGCGTTGCAAATCTAAGCAACTTGGGCGTTGGTGGCTGTGTCTTATATCAACTCCCTTTGGTGCATGATATGCGAGGTGATTTATCCGTTGTGGAATATGAAAAACACATCCCCTTTGTTCCTCAGCGTTGTTTTTGGGTGTTCGATGTTCCGAGCGCCGAAATCCGAGGAGAGCATGCGCATAAAACGCTGCATGAATATCTAATTTGCATTAAGGGGTCAATCAGCGTAGTCGTCGACGATGGTGCGGTTCGCAAAGAATTAGTTTTAGACAGGGCGAACATAGGTTTGTATTTACCGCCAAAGGTTTGGCGAGTGCATTATAAGTATTCTCCAGATGCAATTCTTTTAGCATTTGCCTCTACTGCATATAATCCAAGTGACTATATTAGAAATTATGAGGAATTTACAACCTATCTCAAGGAACGGAGAGAGATTTGATTCCCTTTTTAGATCTAAAATCCATTAATCTTCGTCAGAGAGAGCAATTTCATTTGGCATTAGATGCCGTGCTTGATTCCGGCTGGCTGATCTTGGGTCAGCAAACTGAAGCTTTCGAAGCAGAATTTGCCAAGTACTGTAACGTTAAGCATTGCGTGGGTGTTGCAAATGGGCTTGATGCCCTCAGCTTGGTTCTAAAAGCCTGGGATATTGGTCCGGGCGATGAAGTGATCGTACCATCAAATACCTACATAGCCACATGGTTAGCGGTAAGTCAGGTTGGCGCAAGGCCGGTGCCAGTAGAGCCGGACCTTAAAACTTATAATATTAATCCCGAGATGATTAATGCCGCAATAACACCACAAACACGAGCGATTATTCCAGTTCATCTATACGGACAGTCGGCAAATATGGAAGCTATTATGAAAATTGCTTCGGACTGTAATCTGAAAGTGCTGGAGGATGCTGCTCAAGCTCATGGTGCTCTCTTCAATGGCGCTAAAGTTGGATCACTGGGAGATGCTGCTGGGTTTAGTTTTTACCCAGGGAAGAATCTTGGTGCACTTGGCGATGCGGGTGCAATCACAACAAATGATGCTGAACTGGCAGACAAAATTAGAGCCCTTAGAAACTACGGCTCTCGCATAAAATATCAGCACGAAATTCAGGGTTACAACTGTAGGCTAGATGAATTACAAAGTGCTTTTTTACGAGAAAAACTACCATTACTTGAATCTGATAATGCACGTCGTGCTGAAATTGCAAAAAAATATATTCTTCAGCTTAGAGATTTTCCACACTTAGTTTTGCCAGTTGTTGAAGGGTGGAGTAAGCATGTATGGCATCTCTTCGTAGTGCGGTCTCCTAAAAGAGATATGCTGCAAAGACGTTTGTTAGAGTTAGGTGTTGGAACAATGATTCATTATCCTATTCCTCCGCATATGCAGGGCGCCTACTCTGACATCAAGAATGATTTTGGCTTGATGCCCAAATCTGAATTGATTCATAAGGAAATTTTGAGCCTCCCTATTGGGCCGACAATGAGCGATGAAGAGGTCGACAAGGTCATAAGCGCGGTCCGACAGGCAGTTTCTGAATTGGGATAATTAGCCTTAAGATGCTTGGAGGATTGCACGGCAAATTTTTGTCATAAGATGCGTTGTCTATGAGTCATATGAGAGGCCCGAGCAAAGATAGATTGGAAAGGTACAACGAATTAACTCCTCAGAAGCTTTGGTATGCAAAGACTACCGTTGCGCTCATTTCTCTTGTCCCAACTATTACAGTTATTGCATATGATTTGTATAAGATGGGCAATCCATCAATGGGCATTGGGCATGCTTTTAAAGACCGTTGCATATTTTAAAAAACAAAGGTATGAATGCCATGCCAATTTTTAATTACTGTAAAGAGGCTTAAATGACCAATAAACTACTTGATAAATTACAAACCGCATAAATCTTTATCAATTAAGGAAATGTTAAACATGCCTATAAATTCTATTAGCTTGCTGATACCAGTTTATAACCATGAAAAATTCATACCTGAATTATTTGAAAGTATCTGGAAGCAAGACTATAAATCAATTCAAATCATAGCGGTTGATGATGGTTCTACCGATAATTCATACGAGGCATTACTCAAATGCAAGGCGCGCTCACCTTTTGAAACGATTATTTTAAGAAAAAGTAATGGAGGGATTTGTAGCGCTCTGAATTTGGCATTAGAAAGTGCTACTGGTGAGCTAATTGCTGTATTGGCATCTGATGATTTGCTTTTGCCTAATCGTTTTTCAGAGCAAATCTCATTGTTCATAAGGTCTCCTGAGCTTAAAGTTCTTTACAATAATGGAAGATATTATCTAAATGAGAAACAATGCGGAAAGGTTCACGCATACTCAAGTCGGTATTTGTTAAGGGGGGTCAAGTCCTTACACCACTATGTCACGAATGAAGTTCCCGCTCTTTTTATTCAGTCTATGCTTATTAAAAGATCCTTTTTGCATGAGATTGGGGCATTTGATGAAGAGACTAATTCCGATGATTGGGCTCTGAATATAAGAATATTTCGGTCCTTAAAAAATCCTAGAGAGTTTGCCTTTAATGACGTTGATGTTTTTTTATATAGAACACATGAAGATCAGTTTCATAGAAGCTCTGTTCAAATGAATGAAGTTATCCAGAAGGTGATAATCAAGTATTTAACACCATATCAGCTTACTAAATTTAAGCTTAAATTTGAAATAACAACTTGTTTAAGGTCTATATTTAAATTCGATTTGGACGGTTCGTTAATCGCTTTTAGAGCTATTCACAGTTTGGCATGTGAAATTAAACTTACGAGACTTGATATTTTCAAGGAATTTATTTCCGCTCTATACAAATCGGCGCTTCTTAAAAAATATAAATTTTTTTCATCTAAGCCGGTTTAATACTGAAAATTTTTTCATTACAGATCCTGTACTTATAAAGTCTATCTATGATTTTTTCATAGTTATTCAGAGTTATAATGGCATTACTAGTCAAGTTTAAAATCTACTATTAACTCTCTTATATTTGATACATTTATCTAATTTAATGTGCCGTAAAATATACGTTGTAATACCACTATATAACCACTGCGATGCGAATATTTCGAGTTTTATTCATGAAATAGCAACTGCAGGGTTTATACCGATCCTTGTGAATAATAATACTCAATCAGTCTACCTGGAGAGCATCAAGATATTCAATAATGGATCCAACTTCGGGATTGCTAAGGCGTTGAATCAAGGTATTGAATTTGCATTAGATAATAATTCTGACCAGATATTGCTCTTTGATCAAGACTCTTTTTTAACGTCAGATGAGCTAATCGTTCTTAGCAATACTGCATCTGAATTATTTTCCAGTGATAATAAGATAGCAGCCGCAGGACCAATGTTCTTTGAGAGTAACACCAATCAATTTCACGGCTTTGCGCAATATGGTGTTTTAAAAATTAAAAAAGAGGTATCTGGAAACGCGCCACAGCCTTGTCTCTTTTTAATCTCTTCCGGAACTGTTCTAAGCCCAAAATGTGTAAGGCATGTAGGCTTGATGGATGAATTACTTTTTATTGATTATGTTGATGTTGAATGGTGTCTACGCGCGGCTTCCCTTGGCTATAAAATATATGGCATGCCGAATGTAATAATGAGTCATGAAGTTGGGTATTTTAAAAAACAATTTCTTTGGTACAAAATTCCTTATCATTCACAATTTAGGCTTTATTTCCAGACACGCAATTCTTTGATAATGTACATGCGCGGGTATATTCCTCTGAGATGGAAAATATGTGACATGATTTATTGCATGAAGCGTACACTTTTCTACATATGTATTGACATAGAATCGATAAAAACTATTTTTAGGGCGGTATCAGATGCAATCACATTTAAAAAGTAAAACCTGTGTTTTTACGATTGTCGCTCCAAACTATTTTGGACAGGCATTGACTCTCCAGGCTTCTCTAGAGTCCCATTTCATTGATTTTAAAGTTGTGATTGTTTGCGAAGAGGGGTTTAAAACTGATGTATTTGATAATGATAGGATAATTTACTCTTATGAGTTAGGTATTGAAAACTATGCAGGGAAGGCATTTCAATTTAATATTTTGGAGCACTGTACTAACATTAAGCCGACATGTTTTAAGTATTTTTCTTCACACGACAGCTATGATTTCATATATTACATAGATCCTGATGTCTTTTTTTATCGGACACCTGAGTCTATTAACAGCTTATTCGGGGATGCAACAGTTTTGTTAACCCCGCACACAATGACTCCTATACTCGATGATTCTAAGCCTTCGGATTTAGAGTTTCTTCGCACGGGCATATTTAATTTAGGTTTTATTGGTGTTAGACCAAGTAAAAGTGCCGATCGCTTTTTAGATTGGTGGAGCAGTCGTTGTTTGGAATTTGGTTTCAATGATACGTCTTCCGGCTTATTTGTTGATCAAAAATGGATGGATCTCTCAATTGTCTATTTTGGAAATGTTGGTTTTACCCAAAATCCTGCATTAAATGTTGCGTATTGGAATCTCCATGAAAGATGTATGACATATTTCGGAGGGGAGTATTTTGTCAATTCAGAGCCACTCATTTTCTTTCACTTTAGTGGCTTAGATGCGTTAAACCCGCAGGCTCTTTCAAAACATCAATCAAGATTCATTATCAAGAATGACACTTCACTTTATTCTATGGTCACACAGTATTCAAAAATTCTTATAGAAAATTCTATCTACAATGTGAACCAAGTGCCGTATTGTAAATTTTCAAATGGAGTGCCCATAACGGACATTGCAAGACGCTTTTTTTGGCAAATGAGTAAAAAACAATCTTTTTTGAATCCCTTTGATGCTAACGCTGAATTCTATGATTTAGCATTAAAAAAATCTCTTATCGCAATAAAGAAATCTGAGAGTCAAAGCATATCCTCCTTATCTGATATGAGTCAATTTTCACGTAAAATTTTAATCATTAATCTGATATTCAAAATTGCCCTCAAAGTACTTGGCCCCAATAAGTACTTCATGCTAATTCGGTTTTTAAAACAAAGATTTTCTATAACTTCAGTTTATTATGAATATTAATTATGTACGTTCTTTATAAATTAATAAATAATTTAGTTTTTACTTTATTTTCAAAGCAGCTTGATTTTCCTGCTCTTTTTTCAAGAAGATCTTTGAGCGCTCCTTATGATCATATTTTCTTTGATTTGGACCATAGAACCACTCATCTTGGCGATAAATTATTTTTTTTAAAAGTTGTTCGTCTTTTGAGATTGCATGGAAAAAGTGTTAGTGTTTTAGATCGGAGTGGGATATTCAATATGATTTATGAATTACTTTATTCCGAATCATCTCCTACTTTCCGTTATCCCAAATCAAAAAAATGTATACGAGTAGTTCCAAAGCCGGCATTCTTGTCAAAGATTTTTGAATATCAGAATTTCTTAATTGTCGATTTAACAGATATTCGTATAAACAAGAGGCTACCAGAGCAACTTGTTTATTCTTTGGCTAATTTTTTTGACGTAGAACTATCTTACGATTTGGACTTCCACTATCTATTCCAAGAATCTTCTATATTCGATAGAGAACATAACCGAGTTGCAATATTCAATAATTACATTGATTCTGGGAAATTCAGAAAGTTTTTTTTGCGTGAATCCCTATTGAGTAAGCAATGCATCCGATTGAAAGAGGATGGGTACAGAATTGTGCATGTTGGAACTGCAAGCGATAAAAATAGTGATAATAAAATATATAGTTTTGTAGATTTAGACTTAAGAGGTTGCTTGACAGTCGTTGATTTGTAGTATCCCCCGTCAAGCCGACATTCCTAAAGTGTTGTTTTCTGCCTTTGCTCGATAGTCTCTAGGCGATATTCTGCCAAGAGAGCTGTGCGGTCTTTCTTCGTTGTAAATCGTGATCCAGTTTT
>NZ_JAYGQU010000035.1:0-6184 GCF_035012985.1 Polynucleobacter sp. MG-28-Ekke-A2
GATTGGATGTGGACATACAATCATGAAAGACCGAACATGGGCTTAGGTGGAATTACACCAAAGCAAAAACTAGCACTTGCAGTACCAGCTTCTACTTTTAGCTTAAGTTAAAAATGGGGGGATTACCGGTCAGCAAGGCTTATCTTATCGGATATAAGATTCAATTGATCATCCTCAATATGAATTACATCTAATGTACAAAACTCTAGAATTAGAGCTGTTTTTTAATTGTCCAGCTTTAGATCTGAGTAAAGTTTTTTTAAATATGCAGAGTCAATCAAAGCCACCTCTTTAGCGGCCTCAATGTCTCCACAACCAGCAGAACCTCGTAATTTAATTGAGCCTGATTCAATACCAGCTTTGATTAGACCAATTGATTCATTGGAGTTAAGCGCCATGGTAGACCTCTTTATTTTGGTTTGGTGAGCTTGAACCCTATCATGTTTGAGTGACTGCATGAGTAAACATGGGCGGCGAATTTGGAAAATTTATTATAACGATGCTTAAGCATCGATAATTTATATATCAGCTATATTTCTAAGTATATCGATGCATATGCATCTTTTATTAATATTAGATGCGAAATTATGAGATAATCGATGACAAGACATCGTTTATTAGGGCATCTCAGTGAAAATTAAGATTACCAAACCTCAGGATCTAGGTTTATTGATTAGGGCAACACGCAAACATCAAAAGTTGCGCTTGGATGATGTTGCTGGGAGTGCTGGATTGGGGCCTGTTTTTGTGCGCGAGGTCGAGCGAGGCAAAGAAACGGTTCAATTTGGTCGCGTAATTAAGCTCTTGCAAGAACTTGGCATTGAACTTAGTGCGGATGTGACGGACGACGTGTTGGCTAATTTTGAAAAATTGCAGGTAGAAGGCGTTAAGCCATTGCCACCCAAGCGTCGGTTTTCTGTGCCAAAGGCGGGTTCAGTATGAACGCGCGTGTACTGGATATATTTATTAATGACCAGAGGGTTGGGCAACTTGTTGAGCAAAATAATCTTTGGAGTTTTGAGTATGCACAAGACTGGATAAATTCGCCTGAGGCATTTGATTTATCTCCAGCTTTATCAAGGACGCAGTTGTTGCATCAGGATGGCGCTACTAATAGACCAGTGCAGTGGTATTTTGATAACCTGCTTCCCGAAGAAAATATGCGAACCATTTTGGCTCGCGAGGCGAAACTGCCAAGCGAAGATGCTTTTGGACTACTGGCGTATTTTGGACGCGAGTCGGCTGGCTCACTAGTTTTAACGATGCCGGGGGAATTGATGTCGCAAGAACAAGGATTGGTTTCATTAAGTTTTTCTGAGCTAAGTGATCGCATCACTAATTTGCCACATGCCTCTATCTCACAAAATTCCCCAAAGAAAATGTCCTTGGCAGGGGCGCAGCATAAGCTCTTGGTTGTGCTTCAGGGTGAGGCGTTGTTTGAGCCTTTAGCGAGCTCGCCTTCAACGCATATCTTAAAACCTAATCACCAAGATCCGGCTTACTCAGCATCCGTGATGAATGAGTATTTCACGATGAAATTAGCGCGGGCACTTGGGTTGGATGTGCCTAATGTGTATCGACTTTATGTTCCGCAGCCGGTTTATGTTGTTGAGCGCTTTGATCGCGTTATCTCGCAGTCAACTCAAACGAAGCGATTACATATTATTGATAGCTGTCAGTTGCTCAATAAATCACGTGAATTTAAATACTATGGTGCGAATTTAAATGCTCTTGCCCAGACAATTAACCAATGTCGAAACAAGGCCGCTGCTCGATTGGCTATCTATCGTTGGTTGGTGTTTAATTTGTTGGTGGGCAATGGAGATAATCATTTAAAGAACCTATCCTTCTTGGTTGATGTATCGGGCATTAATATTGCCAAAGCGTACGATCTTCTATCAACAGCAGTCTATGACACGCGTACTTTTGCTAATGAAAAAGCGACTTGGCCCAATACGGCGCTAGCTTTACAAATTGGTAATGCAAAAACTTTTTCTGCGGTTACGCGGGAAGACGTTTTGGGTGCTGGAATGGCTTTGGGTTTGAGTAGGCAAACGGCCCAGCGAGAGTTTAATCGCCAGCTCGAGTTATTGCTTACGGCGGCAGATGAACTGATTGAGGAAGTAGAAAATTCATTTAAGAAGTTTGAGTTGGAATATCCTGATGAACCATCAGTAGCAACGACGCTTGCAAGTGAGCGTCAGGTGTTAAGGGCGATTCGTCATGCGATATTGGCGGAAATGGTAGAGCAATTGAGAGGCGAGAAAATATCAGAATGTGGTTAGGTGGGGATGCTTATCGGGAAAAGCTAAGGCCATCGCAGTACCTGATTCATTTTCTATCTTGATTTAGTCTTTGTCAGAGCATTGGCTCTTTGGGGCTTCTCACTTTATTTTTGCTTGTTATTCGTGGCAACTTCCAAAAGTGTGAAAGCGCATAATTGGTGGGGGTATATAGAGTAAATTGTAGCCGTACCATATGGTCGCTATTAATTATTATTGCAATTAGGATTGAATCCATCAATTAACTGTGGAGTGTTTTATGGCTGAATTAGTTGCAAATTGTCCGCGCTGCGGGGCAAAACATATTACCTTTAACGTGACAGCAGCAAATATAGTTTCGATTCAATACAACTGGCAGAATTGGTATGAGGCATTCGCTATTTGTAGAAACTGTAATCAGACAACAATCTTTGTCTTGAGTGAGTCATCAAGCGCAAATCATCAGCATATGCATAAAGTTGGTTTACTTAACGTTACAGGTAGTTTAAATAATTTTGTCAATATCGAGGATTACATAAGTCAAAAAAATGCTGCGGCCATTGAGCCCCCCAATTTTTTACCAAAGAATATTGAATTAGCCTTTCGCGAAGGGGCGGCCTGTCTTGCCATTGGCTGTAATAATGCTGCAGGATCAATGTTCCGACTTTGTGTGGATTTAGCCACCAAGTCTTTTTTGCCAGTGCAAGAGGTTGATGGCCTAAATGCAAAAGTAAGGCGCGATTTAGGTCTTCGCCTTCCCTGGCTGTTTGCATCGGGTTTGCTCGATAAGTCTTTGGAAGAGTTATCCACATGCATTAAAGATGATGGAAATGATGGTGTTCATGATGGCAATTTAACTAAACTAGAGGCAGATGACTTGCTTGATTTCACTTCAATTTTGTTAGACCGTATTTTTTCAGAGCCAGAAAGAATTAAATTGGCTAAAGAAAGAAGGGAATTAAGGCTTAACCAGAAACATAGCATTTCCTAAGGCAAGCCATTGTTAACTTTTTAAAAAATATATAGGGGTGTTATGGAAAGCGAGAGTCTAATTAATTTTCCTGGCGATCCAATGGATTCCCCAATTTATCGCATTTATCCCCTGGATATATTCATGAAGATATTGTTAGGAAAAGATCGGCTTGCTAATCCCAATACATGGCCTGATCCTCTTGATAATTTTTTACTTCGACAGACTCAAATAAATACTTCTGATGGGGAGGTGATTGACCCTACTTCCTTGGGGAATGGTTGGTATGCTCAGTGTTGGAGTCTTCAAAAGAATTCAGCGGCAATGTGGCATCTATACGGCACTTATAAGGATTTATCTGGCCAAGGAGGTTTGGCAACAATTAATCCACAAAATTATGCTCAATGTAGCATTCAGGTTAGTAGTACGCCTAGAAAGATATTGGATCATTTCTATGGGGTATTGGAAAACTCGAAGGCCAATCTTTTTTGTGGATACGTTCGCTATATAGAGGAGTATGAATTTGAAAATTTGCTTTCTAGATACAAATTTGCAGATTTTCTTTTTCCTGGTAATCAAAGATTATTTGCGGAATTCATGTGTTTAAAGAGAATGGCCTTTTCACATGAGCAAGAGGTTAGGTTTATCTATCAAGATATTAATATTGACTTTTCCCAGCCGTGGTCTATGTATCGAGAATATGATTTAAATCCTAACGTCTTGTTTAATGGAGTGGTGCTTGACCCAAGGCTAAAAAACTGGGAGTCAGAAAAAATAAAGAATTTGTTATTAACAAGTGGGATTATGTTAAATATTCAGCAATCTGATCTTTACGAAAGAAAGCTATTTCAGATGCCGTTTTGAAAGTGCTGTATTTTCATATGATTGTGATTTGCATGCAAAATTCTCTATTGTTGTTTACATTTTCCAGTCTGCATGACTGCTATGTAAATTCCCCGTTAAAAATTCCTGCTTTATGAGGGCGGTCAAATAAATTCTGGATTAAATGACGGTTTTTGAGGGCGAATAAGAATCGTTAAGCAAAATACCCTGTAAATTTCCCTGTATGCAGGGGGGGGATGCAAAGACGCTTTAGGTGCTGACTACGCACACCGCCTGAGGTTTTAATGAAAATTAATTAATGGGGAACGAAATCAACAACAAAATATTTATGGACCTCATTAGAGAAATTCAAGCTGATGCCAATAATCGCTTGGATGGATTAATTATGTTAGTTGGTCTACGTGACTATCCAGCAGTATTAAATGACCAATTGCTTATATAGCTTTGAGGTATTTGTTGCGGAGAATTAACCCGTTAATCACCGCATTCCCCGCAACAAATATGGAGAATGGGGATGTAATGGCCTTTTTAATGTCAAAATGTAAAGAGGCATTTTTAATGTAAGAGTGATGATGTCAGGTGGTACTGGCAACGTTGGAATTTTCGAGTCTAGTGCCCACATTTTTTAATTCGTTTTGCGAAGTGCGCATTACGGGCATAAGAGCGTTAGTAATTATTTAAATACACTTTCAATCTTAATGAAATCTAAGAAGCAATTTAAAGCCCTATTAATTGGTAAGAGTTTCGAGCTAACAACAGCACCGTTACCACTATTGAAAAGAGCTAATTTTGATGTGGACTTAATCGCATTTTTTGGTATTTCGTCCAGAGATTCCTCATTTAGAAGCATTTATTGCATCAATTCTATAGGCCGGTTAGCCGAAATATTGCCGGGATTATTAAGCCAATCTAATTACGATTTGGTGGTCGTTGGTGATGATGAAACGCTCTCGGATATTCATGGCTCTAACTTATCGGCAGAGTTGAAGATGCAGATCCTTCCCATCTCATCGATTAATGGCGAGTGCCACCTATATTCAAAGATTGGGCTGTCCACGCTCTTACAAAAATCAGGAATTACGACACCTAGATTTGAAGTTGCGAAAAATGAAGCTGAATTGCTTTCTCTCGCTGAGAAAGTGGGTTACCCAGTAATTGTGAAGATTGATTACTCAGGTGGTGGAGCGGGCGTATTCCAATGTAATTCCATGGAGGAGATTTTTACCCACCTAAAGAGCTGTAAGTATCCGCTTTTAGTTCAGCAGTTTATTGAGGGAGACATGCTGGACTTATCTGCTTTTTACCAAAATGGACAATTAATTCACTTCACCTACTCTAAGTTTGAAAAGACGGTAGGCGGAAGCTTTGGGCCATCCTCTGTTCGGAGTTATCAGCAACTTGCGATCGTAAATAGGGAGGTGTTTGAAGAGCTGCGGAGACTGGGGATGGCGTTAAGCGCCCATGGTTTTGTCAATATTAGTGTTATGCATTCGATAAAAGACGGTAAGCGGTATTATTTTGAGGCTGATATGCGCCCAAATGTTTGGGTTGATTATGGGAAGTACATCGGAAATGATGCGGCTATTGCAATTAGCGAGTACTTTACTAATGGTCAGACGCTGAATTGTCCGCCGGTGCGAAATCCCCAATACCCCCAAACTCTTTTGATTCCATATATATTACGGCTTTCATTTTGGGAACTTCTTTTAAATAAATATAAGTGTTGGGACTATATAGAGGGTTGGTCGCAGTTATTTTTGCAGATCCCCAGCAGGATTGATAGTGTATTTACAGCGCTATCAATCCGTTTTATAAAGCCCCGAGTATCTTCTTCGGTTTGGTCAAAGCTGAAATACCTTCACAGTCAGGTTGTTATGGGGATGTATTCAAAGCTGAGGTAGCATCGCGGTTTAGAAATTTATCCATTGCGATTGAGTAATTCAAGTTGCTAAATATGCCGGATATCGGCAGATTGATTCTCAATGCGTATTCCAGCGATCGTGACCGCCGGTTCCAAATTCATCGTGACCGATAAACTCTTGATGCTGGAAGGCTCGTTTATTGTAGTTTAGCGGTCACGATACCTTCGGTTTTTTACCTATTTCCGCCG
>NZ_JAYGQU010000036.1:0-4825 GCF_035012985.1 Polynucleobacter sp. MG-28-Ekke-A2
AGAGATGGACGATGCCGATTCGGAACTGGAGAGCAGCGCTCAATCGATTTGATATAGAATTTGGTGAACGCATCAGCGCTCACCAATAGCCCCGCGGTGAACTTACACAGAAATATTTACAGGGTCTAATGGTGCTGTAACACTTGAAGATACTCCTTCTGTATAGCCGCCCATATTGTTCTGGGTATAACGCACTCCTACATAAGGTGAGACGATGACATTGTCCAAGATGCCAAAGCCGTACTTAGCGGTTGCTTGAACACCTTGGCTATTTAAAGTGGATGAACCTGTACCTGCTTCAGAAGCTCCTGTACCAGAGCCAACAACAGAGCGAGTAATCGTCGTGTTCTTTTGGCCATAGGCTGCGGAGACTTTAACTTCTGTCCCAGTACCATCTAAGCGTTCATTCCAAGCCGCAAACAAGCCGAGCAAAGGAGTGTTGTTACCCAAGTTCACAGTACCACCTGGATTACTGACTGATAAGTTCTGGTCAGCATAAGCACCAATGCGGTAGTTTGGATGGGGGCGATAAGCTGCTATGAGTAATGCACTGGTGTTGTTAAGGCCATTAGCTGCTTGCACTTGAGTATTGCGACCACCAGCAGAAACGCACACATCATTAGCACCAAAGACCGTACAGTCATAACTGAAGCTATTGGCAAGCACTGAGTTCTGCAAGGTGTAGGTACCTTGTAATGCACTAGCAGTATTAGCTAAAGATTGGTTGGTGTTGGCGACTGAGGGGCCGATTGGCACTACAACTGGTTCAACATAGGTTGGGAATAATAGGTCCCATACAGTTAAGCTGCCGGACTCTAAAGTAAGCGAGTAGGCATAAGACTTACCACCGCTTGAATATGTTCCGCTTAATGTTGATGTGTTTAATAAACCAGCTGTAACACCAGAAATCACTGCTGTGTACTTTGTAGACTTTACTGAACCGCTGTAAATGCCGAAAGTAGTTGTACCGCCGGCTCCGTCCCAACTTGTTGCAGAGGTTACAGCCAACTTACCATAAGAATTGGCATTAGAGCCAAGAATAATGTTGTAGTTTGTAGGTAAGCGCCCCCCATAAGTAAGGGCTCCATTAGTATTACCAGCACCCTGTGCGTTATTAAGGGTAGTAATCGTACCAGTGTTATTAATAATGCCATAAAAAGAACCAGCAATGATGGTTCCAATGTTTGTAATCGTTGTTATTGACCCAGCATTGAAGATTCCCAACGAACCACCACTAATAATTCCGGTGCTGTTATTGACAATAGATCCGATTTGACCATTAGTATCGTTATAAATACCGTTGTAGCCATTGAGGGAGCCTGAATTGGTGATTGCAGTAATAGAACCATTGTTACTGATTGACTGATTGGAGCCAGTAATGGAACCTGTACTGGAATTATTTATTGAAAGAATCAACCCATTTGTACTGTTATAAATACCGTTATAGTAACCGACAATTATATTTAAATTTATTAAATTCCCTATTTGACCGAAATTTGTAATTGCACCAGTATCGGGACTTCCACCATTAATTGAACCAGAACTAGTATTAGTGATTGATGAGGTACCGCTCGATACATAAACACCTGAAGCTAATGTGCCAGCGGAGCCATTAATAGTTCCTGCACCGCCAGTACCAGGGAAACCACCCGTAATAGTTCCAGAATTTATAAGCGAGCTATCATTCGTTAAAAATACGCCCACTCCTCCATCTCCACCATTGCCACCGCCGCCGTTACCTCCACTAGAGTAACCACCAACACCGCCAGCACCACCAGTAATCGTCCCACTATTAGTGACGCTGGTACTGTATGCAATTAAACCGAAACCCCCTGCACCGCCGCCACCGCCGCCGCCAGCTCCATTGTCGGCGTATCCACCCCCACCACCGTTACCACCTTGAAGGCTGGCATTATTTATAGTGGTTGCTGAATTTGAATACAAACCTGCACCGCCTCCGCCTCCGCCAGAGCCGCCTACATTAGCACAAGCACTTTCGCAGTTGTTGCCATTACCACCAGCACCACCATTGGCAGCTCCACCAGCTCCGGGAACAACTAAGTTTAACGGTCCGGCGTAACCACCAGGACCACCAGTAATACCTGCACCACCACCACCGCCGCCACCGCTATTACCGCTATTTCCCCCGCTACCACCTGTACCACCAATTGAATCTGCGCCGCCACCACCACCGCCATCTGAACCGTTACCTAAACCACCTGCACCACCAGATAAAGTTTGTGCAAAACTATTGCTAGCAAACGAGATTGAAATTACAGCGATAAGACTGAAGAATAGATGAGCCCCTCTCCTTGCTGAGATACACAACTTATTAGATTTTTTAGATGTAATAGATGACAAGGATTTCACGCGTACCGAAGGTTGATGGATTTGGGCATTAGCCCAAGGGTTAACGAACTTTATAATTAATATAGAATTATTTAAAGCAATTAATTTGAATCAAGCGGTCGGTTTTGAGAGAAAGTGACTATGGCAGGCAAGCAAAAACCCCCTAAACCCCTGAATAAATCGAACTCTCCAGTTTCTAAAACAGGTCAAGGCAGCACCCTTAAAAAGCGTCTTTTAAAGGCCAAAGAAGAAGACCTTATCAAAGGCAGAGAAAAGATTTTGATGGCAGCTAGGACCTGCTTTGCCCGACAAGGCTTTGCTGGCACGTCCATGAGAGATATTCAATTGGCCGCAGACTGTTCTCGTGGAAACTTGTATCACCACTTCAAAGCCAAAGAAGAAATAGTCCAAATTATTACTGCGCAGAACTTGGGTCGGTTCTGTGATCGGATCGAGGCCATTCTCAAAGAATCTGATGAACGCGATTTGACTCTGTTGGAGATCATTGAAGAGTTAGCCAGTTTTGCCGAGGAGATTACCAAAGGTCCCGGCAAGGGAATTGCGTTTCATGTATGGTCACTGTCCATGGTTGAGCCTGAAGTACGTAAAACTATGCTGATTTGCTTTGAGCGGATTCGTAACGGCTTAGAGCAAAAAATTATTCTCTTGATGAAAAAAGGCAAGCTAAAAAAAGATAAAAACACTGAGCAATTATCGGTAGCGCTATTTGGATTAGTCATACCAGGCTTTACTGTACAAAGCGTATTCATGGATGAAAAGGCGATTAACTCTACTCAATATGCCAAGTCACTAAATTTGTTATTTAAGAGTAGCTCATAAAGTTATCGACAGTCCGCTATTGGCCGTTCTCTGCCTCCCAGCCATGACCAACTAGCAAGTTTTGAATGTCCGCAAGGTATCCCATAAGAGCCTACTATCTGTGGCGTAAACGGACACCTCCGAGTCGGGTCAAACCGACACTCAATCATCAGGGTCAAAATTTCGTCTGAGTTGCTCTTAGTCCACCTGGATCAGCCTACGCCCTTTCAAGGTCACCCTTACGTAAGGCCAAGCTCAGCAATGATTGAGCCAATAGAACACAATCCTCCAGCCTAGTTTTATATACACCGATATGAAATTTTGGCCTGCCCAGCACGATTCGAACGTGCGACCTACACCTTAGAAGCTGTAAAAATGAGGCTAAACAACACTAAAAACAATGATATAAGCCTAGCTAAAAAAGGTGTTCAGTAGGCACCGAGATCTGTGGGGTTGAGTGGAATTGGGTGGATGTCGCGCGGTATCCACAGGCGGTTGGATGGTCAGACGTCTAATTTGTCGGGTAAACCTATAAAGCACATTACCGGATTACTCCAATACGACTGCGAGAGTCTCGAGTATCAATGATGGTAATAAAACCAGTTACGGGATCAATAGTCTCACTATAGATACCCTTAATAAGATTTATGTTTGCTAGCTTTGTTAAGTCGTATGCAGATTGCTGAACTAACGCTTGTTGCTGAGCCTGTAACTCCTGCTGCTTGAGTTTGATACAACTAGGTGCAGCGGCTGAATACTTGCTGGTACATTTAATAGCAAGTGCATCGTCATGCATGCCAGCCTGATCAAATGATCTTGCAGCTTCAAATGTCATGCATTCTGTTGCTTCCCATGAGGACCCAGCACTAAAACCAAATAAAACAGCAGAGCCGCTGATAGACGATGACCCCATGCAAGGAGCAGTTGGAAAATTGGATGGAGCCACTGCTGTAGCTACTGGAATTTTGGGAGCTGTATAGTTTGATGTGATCGTGGTATTGCCTGATGAGTTACCGCTAGAGGTAGATGCTCCCGTTGTTTGACTGCCAACGCTAGAGGTAGATGCCCCTGTCGAGTTGCTATTGCTGATAGCACCGACTGTAGAGTTGGATTGACCCGTAGTGAGGCTGCCGACTGTGGCTGTTGAAGCGCCAGTTGATAGACTTCCAACACTAGATACCGAGTTACTAATTGGAGATGAGGTAACTGCACCACCCGTAGTTCCTCCATCAGTACTCACTGAAACTTGAGCTAATGGCTGACTGAATACGAATACCATCAAACTTGCCAATGCAAGTTTTTTAAACATAATTGAAAATTTCTTAAGGGGGAGAGACCTACTCTAATTCGCTAGAGAGGACGACTGTTACGCTGGATGGAAAAAATCAAGTGCTGTAACAGTTATCAGCCTTGGTGTGGGTGAACAGTACTCCATAGAAGCAGCAATAGATAGCAATCATTTAATAAGTTGCTCTAAAGTGCTAATGCACAGCTGAATAGGTCTTTTATATTTGATAGAGTGTCCACTTCTGGCCGAGGCTGTGTAAAAACTCAAAACACTTCCATTAATTTCGATTTAGAGCGTGTACACGGGTTTAGGTTTCTCAATAAAGCGCCCTGAGGGGCTCAAGCATCCTGTTTCGGTAAATATTGGTTT
>NZ_JAYGQU010000037.1:0-4548 GCF_035012985.1 Polynucleobacter sp. MG-28-Ekke-A2
CTTCGTCATCTCTAGGCAATGGCATATAGCGATACGCTGCTCTAGATAGCCCCACTAAACTGCAGGCAGTCCGCTCAGAGATAGAATGCTGGTCCATGAGCAGCTGCGCTGCATTTTTACGCCTAGTAGGGCTTAGAAGTTTCCCTTAATGACTTCCTTGAGCATCACCTCTCGTAGTGATAAGTCCGCTACGAGCTTCTTAAGCCGGGTATTTTCCAGTTCCAGATCTTTGTACTTACGAGCTTGATCAACCTTCATGCCGCCATAAATCTTGCGCCAACGATAGTAGCTTTGCTCTACCGTTCCCACTTCTTTACAGGCCTGGGCTAGGGTTTTGCCATTGGTGGTTAAAACATCGATTTGACGCAATAAGGTGACGATTTGCTCGGGTTTAAGACGTTGACCTTTTGCCATATTTAGCACTCCTTTAAGGTGAAGATTATCAAAAATCCTCTCTTCTGGAGTGGTACTAAAAATCAGGTCAGTTCATTTGCCTCTACAAAACCATACAGCCCACTAGTAATAAATTGCTTGTAACCTAACCCAAGAACATAGCCACTGACTTGCGCTTTATTAGACGGAGAAGAGCAGCAGTTTGTTTGGCTGTATTGCACAGACTGGCTTGAATACCCTAACTTAGTGTAGGCTAATTTATCCTGACCAATTGCATATCCTGGTGTAATGAAGATATTGAAGCGATTAGAAATAGTAAATTTATAGTTAAAGGTGGGGCTATTTTTAATTGAAGGATAGTAGAAAGTAGTTGGACTAGTCTCCTGTGTCAAGGCTGAGTAATCAACCCCAAAACCTAAAGTGAAATTATTTTGTACTGGGAATAGATAGCCAAGACCCAAGACTAGAGGAGCTGAACTGCTAGTTATGTTGACGCTATTAGTAGTATTAGGGGCTCCCCCGTAGTTGGTACCGATCAATTGTGCAGAACTCACCCTGTTATCTTCATAACCAGTAGAAATCTGACCGTATGCACCAACAAACTGACTTTGGGCAAAGGCTACGAAGCTAAAAATTAATCCTGAGCAAGCAAGCAATAACTTTGATTTTTTAAATTTCATACTATCTTCAATGAATCAACAGAAAAATTTCGAATGGTGAAATGTAGCACCTATGAGCTCTAAAACCATGGAAAATACGTTCACATATCGCCTTAAGTCATCAATGACCAATCCCATATATTATTTGGGCAGTAGAGCGTTAGTATTGAATCCTTTATTTCGTGTTCCGCTTTTAACCTTTCAAGCCCTATTGATATGAATTCCTACTCTGAAATCTCATTTGCTGAATCAAAGCAAGAGCGCTCTCAAAAAACACTAGTAGATATCCTAGATGCAGCTGAGCAAATAGTTATAGAAGCTAATCCAGACTTATTTACTAGTAGAACGCTAGCGCAAAGATCGGGTTATGCATTAGGCACTCTAGTGAGACGTCTCAACTCAATAGAAAATGTGTTTTTATGGGCAGTCAAAAAAGGTCGGGATCGAAAGTTTCAAGAATTCTCAATCAGCATCGCTCAATTTGATGTCCATACACCTATTGATGCTTTTGCCGAGAATATGGTTGATACAGCATTTTTGAACATCCAACGTACCAACCCTGCGGTAATGTATTTTTTTGAGAAACGCTTTACTAAGATCAATGGCCTCACGCAAGATTACTTTGCCTACATGGATTCACTAGTCGAGCCTTATCTTGTGGCGGCTAGCAAAAATCAGACAAATACCTTTCGGGTGCTATCAACAAGTGAGGCGTCTTTACTGATAAGACAGATCTGCTTGCTCGTGGAAAGACCTTTTATGGAAGGTAACCCCATTGCAGGCACTCAAGAGCATCGTAGCATTGCAATCGACACGATCATTAGATTGCTGGCAAAGTAACTCATTTATAGGCTGACTTGGTTTAGTATCACTTTATTTTATGGAGTGATATGCGCCATGACTCAATCTCTTGAAACCCGAAAAATTGCTCCGCCAGCGTTTGGGTCTACCCATTTAGGCGAAAGGATTCTGTGTTATCGCCCCATGAAACACGGTATGCCCAATTTAAGCATTGAGCAACAGGAAGATAAAGTGATTGCCCATAACTATGGGCATGGCGGTAGCGGTTGGACACTAGGGCCTGGTTCGGCAAGGTATGTCAATTCACTATTAATTGATTCGCTGCTGGGAAAGGATTTATCTGATAAATCCACCCCGATCGCCATTATTGGGGCTGGCCTAGTTGGACTATTTACTGCCTATGATTTAACTAAGCGAGGTTATAGCAATCTCACTATTTATGCTGAAAAGTTAGATGCCCTAGCCTCTCATTACGCTGGTGGTTTATTAGCTCCTGTCTCAATGGATAACGACCATGAGATGCAGCCCGTCATCGATCAAATTGGGATTGATGCCTATCGCTTTTATGATGATGTCGCCAGAAATAACAATACTGACTTCAAAAGAGGTGCTCGCTTAGTTCCTAGCTACTTTAATAGTCGTGAAGATTCAGGTCTTGAAGCGTATGTTGGCAAAGTCATGAAACCCGCTAAAGAAGTAA
Source organism: Polynucleobacter sp. MG-28-Ekke-A2 (assembly GCF_035012985.1). NCBI lineage: Bacteria > Pseudomonadati > Pseudomonadota > Betaproteobacteria > Burkholderiales > Burkholderiaceae > Polynucleobacter > Polynucleobacter sp. MG-28-Ekke-A2. The sequence continues at coordinate 2,554 of NZ_JAYGQU010000037.1, forward strand.
TGCTCGATTTTGGCAATGGCACGACCCGCCAGATGGTCGTCTATGACGATGGTATTTACATGAACACAGCTCTACTCATGGCTGAATTACATGATTTCATCAACACTAATCAGATCCCTATCGTAATCGGGAAAATTGTTACCTTTGATGAGCTGAAGGAGAAGTTCATCTTTAACTGTAGCGGACTGGGTGCTGCTGAATTAAATCATGATGCTGCCCTAGTTCCGGTTCAAGGCCATTTGATCATGTTAAAAAATCAAGTTCCTGAGAATATGAACTACATGATTTTGGTTTACTTTGGTGAAGACAGGACGGAAGCAAATCAAAAGGTAAAACGCTCTTTTTATATCTTCCCAAAACATTTACCCGATTCTACCCCACAAGATATTGGCGTCATTGGCGGCACCTTTATTGAAGGTGGTAGTGCTGATAAACCTAATCTTGCAGAATATGACTTAATCATTAAGGAAGCCAATACTTTTTTTGGAATAAATTAATCCATAACTGACACTATTAGCTTCAGTAATTTTGCCGGTTTACCCTACAAAATATGATCAGATCAATATATCGAAATCAACACGGGTAATTACAAGGTTTCAGCTATTTGGCCTGCCCAGCACGATTCGAACGTGCGACCTACGCCTTAGAAGCTTAAAAAATGAGCTAAAACAACTAGTTAAACAATGGGATCAAGGTGTTGGCTTTTGGTGTGGCATAGGCACCGAGATCAGTGGATCGGGGTGGAATTGGGTGGCATTCACAGGCAGTTGGATGGTCGGCTATCTAATTTGTCGGGTAAACCGACAAAATATGATCTCGGGTCAATGGGAAGAATTAACTAGCCTAGAAAGATAGGCCTAAGACTATTGAGCATTCGTGTTTAGTTGTTTACGCCTTCTTAGAAGATACCCCATGATGCTCACATGTATTAATACTGCTATAGCGATTCCTAGATATTGAAATGCGCGATCACTATCAAAATTGACTCGATAAATTGTATAAATGCCCAAAGGCATGAACAAAATAAGAGCAGTAATAAGTCCCGGGTTATAGGCGCGCAAAACGAACCCTGCTAATACATGAACGATAGCATTTACTAAAACAAGGTAGGTTGCTATTAGTCCATAGCCTAGATCTACATAGAAAGCCAAATACAGAGAAACAGCAATCACTCCCCAGACTCCAAAAATATTGATTACAAAACCTGCTTTGTGGGTTAATAAGTTCTTGCCATGCCCTAGATGATTATTGATAAAGACTCTAAATCGGTCACCATCCCACTCTTCATACTGGTGCAGCATATAGATAGGCAAAGTCAAATAGAAAAGCTTGAGCTCAGTTGACCAAGCTAAAGTCAGCAGCGGCATTAATAACAGCAGGAGTAGTCCCGCTAAAAGGCCGCCATAAACCCAATTTGAATAGATTCTGTTCATCATCAGACTCACCCTACTCTAATATTGATCAATAGCCAAATAAAAAACCACTCCAAGGTGGTCTCTTACTCAATTCTATATAGATTGGTTTATAAACCTATCGTATAAGTCGCCAAGACAGTTGTTGTGGAAACTGCCTGATAGGCTTCTTGTCTGTAGATACCTGTAATACCGACTCTTTGATTCTTCTCAATATCATAGTAAGCCCCAACAGTTGCTGTAGGTCTAGTTTTGACTGGATTGGCATTAAAGTTCACTGGCGTTAATGTGCCAATGGATGCATTGGTAGCTGAGTAAGTGCCATTAGCAGTATTGGTATCGGTTTCGACACCGGCACTAGCAAAGGTCATTACTTGTGGAATCACTCGATAACTAGCCCCTACTCCAGCTAATGCAGTAGTTGCATTGGTATTTAGAGCTGAATAAGTTAATGGTGGACCCTGTAAATAAATTTGTGTAAGTTCCCTCGGCCAATTAACCTTCACAGAAGGATAGCCACATGGAACATCACACAATGGATCGTAGTAAATTACAAGCCTTAGCCAACGAACTAGCCAAGGAT
>NZ_JAYGQU010000038.1:0-4300 GCF_035012985.1 Polynucleobacter sp. MG-28-Ekke-A2
ATAAGGAGCTTAGAATGATCCAAGACCGTTTAAACAACCGACCTAGAAAACGATTAGGATTTAAAACCCCCAATGAAGTATTTATGCAGTCCTTAAACCGTGTTGCACTTCGTGTTTGAATCTACGTAAGATAAATCCTCAATAACAATGCAATTAAGTAATCAAAAAATGGCTTATGACTGAAAAAGAAATTCAAAACTCAAAAAAACTTAACTCAATAAAGTCATTTTTACCTTTTTTAAGGCCTTATAAAAAACAGCTAATAATTGCTGCAACAAGTCTTATTCTTGCTGCGTCAGCAACTTTAGTAGTACCACTTTGTTTTAGGAAGATCATTGATCTAGGATTTAGCGATATAAGCCATGAGCAAATTAACCTAACCTTCATTAATCTTTTTGCAGCTGCGTTTGTGCTTGCATTTGCTAGTGCGCTGCGTTACTACATCGTCTCCTGGCTAGGGGAAAGAGTCACTTGTGATATTCGGAAAGCAGTCTACTCACATATCATCTTACAAAGTCCAGAGTTCTTCGAAACACAACAAAGTGGCGAACTTCTCTCTCGGATTAATAACGACACTTCAATAGTTCAAATCCTAATAGGTACAAGCATTTCCATGGCGGTGAGAAATTTATTTCTGCTGCTTGGCGGGATGACAATGATGTTTATTACCAGCATTAAATTGTCCTTACTCATTCTTGCTACCCTATTATTAACCGTAGTACCCATCATGGTGATGGGTAAAAAAGTTCGGAAGCTATCCAGAAATTCACAGGATAAAATTGCGCTGGCCTCTGCAATAGCAGGTGAAAAAATAAATGCCATTCTTACTGTTCAGTCGTTTGCAAATGAACAAAAAGAAATCCGAGCATTTAACACATCTGTTGAAGCTTCATTTTTGGCCTCAAAAATTAGGAGTGCAGCTCGTGGCAAGCTTACTTTTGTTGCCATACTCTTGGGCTTTACCAGCATCATCACCGTGTTGTGGCTTGGCGCTTATGCAGTCAGCAACCAGGAGATGTCTGGTGGTGAACTAACCCAGTTTTTCTTGTATGCAGTAATTGTTGCAGGCTCTATAGCAGCTCTTTCAGAGGTTCTTGGCGACTCACAAAGAGCGATTGGTGCTGGCGATAGACTTTTAGAGCTATTAAGCATCGAGTCACAAGTACAAAATCCTAAAGAACCCTTTATTCCTCCTTCATCAGCTAATAAAGCTATCAGCATTAACATCCAAGGATTAAGCTTTCACTACCAATCCATTCCAACAAATGTACTTACAGACATTTCTCTAAATATTCAGGCTGGAGAAAAAATTGCGATTGTAGGTCCATCGGGTTCAGGTAAAACAACCTTATTTAAATTAATACAGAGATTTTATGATCCTCAGTCAGGTAGCATTTCTTTTGATGGTGTTGATATAAAAAACTATAAATTAGATGATTTACGCAAACTCATTGGAGTGGTACCTCAAGATATCAGCATCTTTTCTGAAAATGCATTAGAAAATATTCGCTATGGCGATGAAAATGCAAGCGATCAGGATGTAATTAAGGCGTCTAAGATTGCCTTTGTCGATGAATTTGTATCCAAGTTGCCGGATGGATACAGCACATTCTTAGGTGACCGAGGTGTCAGGCTATCTGGCGGTCAAAAACAACGAATTGCCATAGCAAGAGCCTTGCTAAAAAATCCACCATTACTTTTATTAGATGAGGCTACTAGCTCCCTAGATGCAGAGTCGGAAAGACTGGTACAACAAGCACTCGAAGAGGCAATGAAAGGTAGAACAACCATAGTCATTGCACATAGACTGGCGACTGTCAAAAAAGCTGACAGAATTGTTGTCATGGAGAATGGTCGAATTGTTGAAATTGGCAACCACTCTTCGCTTGTGAATAATGAAGGTCTTTACTCACATCTAGCTAAGCTGCAATTTACTGATGCCTGACAATAAAGATCAACATACTCAAATTGATGTCGCGGCCCTAAAAGAATACTTTTTAGGTTTGCAGGATCGCATTACCAGTGCGATGAGTGCTTTGGATGGCAAAGTCTTTGTTGCAGATGAATGGCATAAGCCTGAGGACAGCAAACTCAAAGGCTATGGCCGCACCTGTATTTTGGATGGTGGCAATATTCTTGAAAAAGGTGGCGTTGGTTTCTCACACGTTCGCGGCGATCAAATGCCGCCCTCAGCATCGCATCACCGCCCAGAAGTAGCGGGCCGTAGCTTTGAAGCAATGGGTGTCTCTTTGGTCTTTCACCCAAATAACCCCAAAGTACCAACTACACATATGAATGTGCGCTGCTTTATTGCGCAAGCCCCTGGCAAAGAACCAGTTTGGTGGTTTGGCGGCGGCTTTGATCTCACACCCTATTACGGCGTTGATGAAGACTGCAAACACTTTCATCAAACCGCTAAAGATGCCTTAGATCCCTTTGGTGAAGAACTCTATCCTCGCTTCAAGAAGTGGTGTGATGAATACTTCTACTTAAAACATCGCGAAGAGCCACGCGGCATAGGCGGCGTTTTCTTTGACGACTTTAATGAACTTGGCTTTGAAAAGAGCTTTGCCATGACACGCGCAGTAGGTGATGCATTTATCAATGCTTATCTGCCGATCGTACAACGACGTTATCAAGATAGCTTCACACCGGAAGAAAAATCTTTCCAGGAATATCGGCGCGGTCGCTACGTGGAGTACAACCTCATTTTTGATCGAGGCACTATATTTGGTTTGCACTCCGGTGGGCGTACTGAATCTATATTGATGTCGATGCCACCAGTAGTGCAATGGTGGTACAACTGGCAACCAAAACCTGGTACACCCGAGGCCAAGCTTTATGACTACTACCTTAAGCCATGCGATTGGCTAGCGTGAGCCCTATAAAAAAATCGCCCACATGGGGCGAAAAGTTGGAAAAATAGGGACTTCAAAGTTTATTCTAAGATTTATTGGCATAAAGTCAATAACCCTGCATTCAGAGGTATGTGCACCCCTTAAATGAGGCCATCAAAGGCTTGACCTAGGCTTTTTTATTGTATGCAGAGCACCAGCCCTTAATAGACACTTGCTTTCCAGGATACAAAGGGCAACCGCCAGTTGCTGCAGCGCCACCTTGATAAAGAGCGCAGTTTCCACAAGCCTGTGGAGCGGCATACTTTGGAAACTTAGTCTTATCCACCTTAGATGCGTCTGGATTGTAGCCAAGTGCAGCCGCCTGAGGATCGGCAGGAGAAAGCATTGCCTGGGCTTGGGCATGTTTATTTAAAGCCAATACCGCCACTCCAGCAATGGACATTGTCATAAAAGTACGCCTGGTAGTTTTCATCTTGACTCCTATCGCATTTAACATGAACATATCACTACGCATTTAATCATATATTAAGTAAATATTAATGCCAATATCGCCAGCTTAGCAATTTAGGCTCAATTAGAAATTTAAACCACGGTAATAAAAAGAATAGATGGCATTAAATTAATCAGCATCTAGTAAGGCTCAAAATGGCACTACAAACACTACATACAATCACAGTTGATGATTTGGCGTTTACTAATCCTGCGCTACATGCTGAGTACGTCATTTTAGTAACGAAGTTAATAGATAAGCTTAGAGAATTGAGTAAGCAAAATAGCTCCATTGCTACATTCTCCGGTTTGACAGAAAAATATGACACAAATTCGAATGAGGCTTATCTGGATTTAATTCTTTCCAATGAGAGGGACAGTTTTAGTGCGCGAATTTATATTCATCAACTGAAAAATTTTCTTATTGAAGTAAATGGTATAGGTAAATTAGCGAATACGGCCGAGGATGTTCTAAATATTGCTGACGAGGGGCTTTCTAAGATATTCTAGATAAAATAATCATTTCATCCATGTAAGCTTCAAGTGGTTTCTGTACGAAATCAGAAGTTTGATAGAAGTCGCCTAATCTGGAGGATCTAATGCTCTTTTGTTTTTTAAATTCTCAGAATAGAATTAATCAAATAGCATAGAAAATTACCAAAATAAATATGTCACCCAAGCCAACAAATAAAAGTTCTAAGCTTGAAATCTCCTTGGAGAAAATCTCTGACCCTATTGGGAATTTATTTGTCTCTTTGTTTCATCGTATTGCATTGTTTGGAATTGGAGCTGCAACAGTATGGTCAGGGGTTCATACTTTTTTAGGGATTGAATCGCTACCAATATCCTAGACACTTCCCAACCTCGCTTGGTACTGCTCTTCAAATCTTACCGGAGAAAGTCCATTGTTGTAACTATGGCGCCTAACCGGGTTGTAAAACATTTCGATGTAA
>NZ_JAYGQU010000039.1:0-3686 GCF_035012985.1 Polynucleobacter sp. MG-28-Ekke-A2
ATCCTTGGCTAGTTCGTTGGCTAAGGCTTGTAATTTACTACGATCCATTGTGTGATGTTCCATGTGGCTATCCTTCTGTGAAGGTTAATTGGCCGAGGGAACTTACACAAATTTATTTACAGGGTCGAAATAGAAGATCACGAATCACAAACGCCTACTAAGCAGGCAGCAGCCAAGAAGAGCACGTTAGTTAGCGTCATGGTTAATATTGGCTTAACCATCTCTCAAGTTTTTGCAGGCATTGTGTCTAGCTCACAGGGCTTGATTGCAGATGGTATTCATTCAGCAACAGATTTGATTGCAGATTTCGTCGTACTTTTTGCTAACCACCATAGCTCTAAAGATGCGGATGAAGATCACCCCTATGGGCATCAACGCTATGAAACTGCCGCCTCTCTATTTTTAGGGTTTTCCTTATTAGCCGTTGGTGCTGCCATGCTCTTTAAGGCTGGAGAAAAGATTATCAATCCAATGCCTGCCGCACAAATTCAAATCCTAGCTTTGTATGTCGAGTTAGCCTCTTTGGTTGCTAAGGAAATACTGTTTAGATATATGTTGGCAGTGGCTAAGCAGGTTCGCTCCTCTATGCTAGTAGCCAATGCATGGCATGCGAGATCTGATGCGGCTTCTTCATTGGTCGTTTCTATTGGTATAGTTGGCGCTTTATTGGGGCATCCAATCTTTGATGCTATTGGCGCCTTAGTAGTCGGCTTAATGGTGGCAAAGATGGGTTGGAAGTTTGGCTGGGACGCTCTGCATGATTTGATGGATAGAGCAGTATCAGAACAAGAGCACCATCAGATAGAGGGGATTATTAAGTCCTCTGATGGTGTTAGGGGCTTTCACGATCTACGAACTCGCAAGATGGGTGACATGATTTTGGTGGATGTCCATATTGATGTGGATGCAAGTGCTACCGTCAAGAGTGGGCACGACATTGCGCTAAACGCTGGCAATCAAATTAAAAAATAATTACCTGTGCTCAATGTCATGACTCATATTGACCCCGTATAGAAACGTCGTTTTAAACGACTTACAGACACTATGGTGGTTGACTGGAGGGCTCTGGCAACACAATCTGTACACACAGAAAAATTACCCTTCGCAAGATTTTGATTTCATTGCTAAATTTGACCGGCACAAGGACGCATAATTTTTAAACAAGCCAAGACTAGTGACCCAAGCCCTTGAAATGCTTGCGAAAGCGGTCTATCGGAGGATATTTGAAAATCATTGTGTCGGTGGTTTGATTCCGCCCCGGGCCACCAAGAATTACGATAGCCCACTTTTTGGGCTATTTTCTTTTATGGCTTAGCTGGGTTAGGCGACATTAATCTCGGATCTCCCCATCAAGAAGCGCCCTTCAAAAGGACAAATCAATATGGCATCCATGTGTCAGTCGACGTCGTTTAAAACGGCAGAACCTATAAGCCCCTAAAATCAGCCAATGAAATGGTTTTTAACACTCGCTTTAGCCTTCTTTATCTCTCAGAGCTTTGCTCAAGATAATACCAATCCCTTTGATGTGCAGGTGAACGTGAGTCGTGTCGATGGTCAATTTCATGTTCAAGTAAGTTACTCTGTACCAATGAATATCTGTAGTGCCTATACATTCCTAACTGACTATGAGGGCTCTAAAAATATCCCAGGAATAGTTGAAGCAAAGATTGTTTCAAGGGTAGGCAATAAAGTTCGCGTGTACAGGGTAGTTGAAGAGCAAATTCTCTTTTTTTCTATTGATATGAAATCAACAGTGGAATATACGGAGCTCCCAAATAAATCTTTAACTTTTGAGCAAATCAGTGGCGATACCAGATCTTACAAAGGTACTTGGAAGCTATTAGAGGAAAAAGATAAAACAGTTTTTAAGTATGACTCTCAAATAGAGCCAAACTCATTTATTCCTTTAGCCATCGTTGAATATTTTATAAAAAACAGTATGCGAGGACGATTTGAATCGATGGCACAAAGAGCCAGTCAATATAAGCCTATTGAACCTGTGGCCTGCAAATAGCAATTGCCTTTCTGGGTGCGCTAACGTAATCAGCGTCGCCAACTAAGGCTTTAGTCTTGGCGCGGGTTTATGTCCTAGGTCCTTGTTCGATTCCTCCCTGGGAAACCAAGAAACGCCAAAACTACCTCCGGGGGGTTTTTCTTTGTCATCAATTGTCTCTTATGGGTCGACTTCTGCCCGGTTGCCTAAATTCCCTTGGAGGGCTCAAAACGTCCAAAAAGGTCTGTAAAGTAAGGGGTTATTAGCCTCCGGTGTCAGTCAATCCGTCCCAGCTACTAAGAATCTCAATAGCCCAAGTTTGGGCTATTTTTACTTGGTGTAGTCCTTTCCCCCAGCTTTACGAATGTTTTGTTAATAACTGACAGTATTTCGGATCTCCTAACTACAATTGGCAATCTCTACTAAGATCACTAGAAAAAGTATGAAAACAAATACACTTGGTCAAAATGGACCTCTAAGTTCAGCTCTCGGTTTAGGCTGCATGGGTATGTCAGACTTTTACGGCCCAGCTGATCGTGACGAATCTATTGCGACCATTCGGATGGCAATAGATTCGGGAATTACCTTACTCGATACTGGCGACTTTTATGGCATGGGCCACAATGAACTATTGCTATCTGAGGCGCTTAGCGCAGTAGCAAGAGAGCGCTACTTATTAAGCGTGAAATTTGGCGCTCAAAGAGATCCAAGCGGCGCATGGCATGGATTTGATGGGAGACCAGCCGCAGTTAAAACTTCCCTAGCATACAGTCTGAAGCGTTTAAAGGTTGACTACATAGATATCTATAGACCCGCAAGACTTGACCCCAATGTCCCGATTGAAGAGACGATTGGTGCCATTGCTGATATGGTTAAGGCAGGCTATGTAAGGCATATTGGATTATCTGAAGTAGGTAGTGACACCATTAGACGGGCAATGACCGTTCATCCAATCTGTGATTTACAAATTGAATACTCTCTCTTTAGTCGAGGCATCGAAAAATCGGTATTAAATACCTGCAAAGAGTTGGGCCTTGCTATCACCGCCTACGGAGTTTTATCTCGCGGGCTGTTTGATCCGAGCTGGGGAAAAACTCCGATCACTCCCAGTGACTTTAGGGCCTACAGCCCACGCTTTCAAGGCGAGAACTTACAAAAAAACTTGGCCTCCCTGGATGTCATTAGGAACTTGGCGCGAGAGAAAAATGCCTCAGTTCCTCAAATAGCTATTGCCTGGGTGTTAGGCAAGGGCAGTGATATTTTCCCGCTGATAGGTAGCAGAAGAATGGCAACCTTGGGAGATTCGCTAAAGGCCTTGGAAATCCATTTGAGTCACTCAGAAATGCAAATGCTAGATGAGGCTTTTCCTGAGGGTGTAGCAGCTGGAACGCGATATGCTGAGCCTATGATGTCTCACCTAGACAGTGAGAAAGGATAATCGCAAGCTAGCCCCAAGCGAGGGTTTGGGTATGGGGCTCCCTTTACCTAGGTTGGTAAAGTGATTCCACCTCAGGCAACCAAGGAATACTATAACCACCGTCGGGTGGTTTTTCTTTGGTGGTCGCTTATGGGTCTTGATTTCAACCCGTCGATGCAACAGTTAGGGCAAAACGTTCTGCCGGTGTTTGATAGTTTAGTGTTTTTCTAGGGCGTTCATTGAGTTGCCTTGCTACTGCATTGAGTTTGGCTTGAG
>NZ_JAYGQU010000040.1:0-3524 GCF_035012985.1 Polynucleobacter sp. MG-28-Ekke-A2
GCAATCCATGCCCCATAGGGTTTATTGTTTAAGTGGTCAGCCATAGCAATACTCCTTATTGATGATCTCGCAATCACCAGCATGGCTTAAATTGCTGCGGCTGACTACCATTCTGCATGTACTATGGGCCGGAACTCATCAGTAGCGTGCTTGTGCAATGGGCTGCGAAACATCAAATAGAGATAACTTATATCCAACCAGGTAAGCCACAACAAAATGCATACATTGAAAGATACAACCGCACCGTGCGTTACGATTGGCTTAATCAATACCTCTTTGAGTCAATTGATGAAGTTCAAGACTTTGCTACCGATTGGATGTGGACATACAATCATGAAAGACCGAACATGGGCTTAGGTGGAATTACACCAAAGCAAAAACTAGCACTTGCAGTACCAGCTTCTACTTTTAGCTTAAGTTAAAAATGGGGGGATTACCATGGGAGTTAGATTAAAACTGGTGGGGGTCGAGATCTTGGATGGAGTTAAAAACTGCGCAGCTATATATTTGAGTTAGCTAATGAAATCTGCTGTTGAGCTCGTTTAATCTTTTGTCGATTACGCTCTGCCTTTAATGCCTTACTAGCAGCGTCCTTCTGATTTTGTAAGCTAGCCACCCTAGCCTGCTCGGGTGTTTGTAGGGGCTTAGCTTTAATAGCAGAGATAACCTCATCAATCATTTGATACCCCCTGCTCTCATGGGTAACAATTGATGGGGTACTAGCTAGACTATTCATCCCAAATTGATATTGCAAAATTAATCTAGCGTGAATTGGATTTGTGGCAAAAACAGCCGTATTTACTAACTGACCCTTGATCCTGACATAGGCTTGATATTTATTCATGCAAGTATTTAGCCAGTCTTATTTTGACTGACTAAAACTAAAGGCGCCTAATGCGCCTTTAGAGTGAAATGGGTATCAGTAATTGAGCTACTCATGCGTAATCAAACCATCACTAGTAATCTCTATAAAACGATGGTCCTCAAATGCTTTCGCAACAGCAGATAAGTTCGCTTGCAACAGATTCTCTAAATTGCGATTGGATATATTGCCAGTAGAAATTAACAGTAAAGCAGGTTCACCGTTTAACAAAAAAGCCTGTACAAAGTCATCGTCTTTGGTGACTACAACTCGAGCTTCTTTAATAGCGCAAGCAATGACATCTTTATCTGGAGTTGCATTTTTGAGAGGTAGATCAGAGGTATGAATAGCATCATGTCCTTGAGCCTCCAACCAACCAACAAATCGCTTTGGCAGTTGGGCGTCTACTAAAAACTTCATGCCACCAAACGCTCAAATCGTTTAACATGACTTAATCTTGCAGCATAGGCAAGAGACGCCAAAATATCTTCTTTGTTAAGGTCTGGATAGTCAGCCAAAATCTCTTCGGTACTCATGCCGCTAGCCAGCCACTCTAAAACATTTTCTACGGGGTAACGCAAGCCGCGAATACAGGGCTTGCCATGGCAAATAGCCGGATCAACAGTGATTAAATTAGCCATTTGAATCTCCTTTCGCATCATAATTTGGCTTGTTAAAGCATGGGTAGATTTTATACTGCTAGACCAAAAATTAGCATCTTTTCTTTAGAGCAATACTGCTATTGCTCTAAAGACCCCTTATAGCTGCCTCTTAAAGCCACTGCCAAGACTAGAGCTCGCTAACTCAATCTGGGGATCTAAATCCCCTGCTTCCACAGCAACCTTAACTGTTTCTAGTGCCTTAATTAAGTCCTCAGCACTATCTACTTGAATACTGGGCTTGCCTTTGGCCAATTCAATTGTGCAAGCTCCATATCGAATGGAAACGCAGACTTTTCCTTCTTCAGTCTGAAACCACCACGGCTTAATACGTTTTGGAACTTCTACTTGCTTACGAATCCCTGTCTCCTTATCTTTAATGCTGCGAAACTTCATTAGTACAAAAGGGGTTCCCGACATCTGCCCTTTAGCCAACTGGATCTGCTCCCATAATCGACTTGAAAGTTTATTCCTGCGAATCACAATCGCTGGTTGATGAACCGGCTTCTTGAGAGCCACTAGTTTTAATGCGGTCAATGCGCTCATATTCCCTCCTATAAATGAAAGAGCCATTTCAATTTATTTTCAGAATAATGAATTGGACAACCTCTTTTTTATTTTGACTAATTTTGAGCCAGAAATTAATGGGTTTTCTTAACAAGAGCTAAATACTTTTGCGAGTTGCTGTGTTTCAAAGTGCGGTCGCAAATAGATAAAGAAGTTACTGGTAGTGAGTTACTAGTTACTCGAGTGGCAAATGAGTAGCTCTGACTAGCAACACGACTGAGTGACTATCTCTTTGAGATCTGCAACTGAACTCAAAGCAACATCTTTTTGGATCTACTCCTCTAGCAACCAAGCTACGAAAGCAACAGCTCGCAACGAGAACTCAATCAATTTGAAAAAAGGAGAACGATATGAGAGAAATTGCAGTTAGAGGATTTATAAACGAGAAATTTAATACCACCTTCGGTAAAGGCTTATTTAGAAGAGCGATGTTTAATGGCTCAGTAGAGCTAGGTAGCCCAAATCAAAAATACTTAGTGGATTACTTTGAATATAGCAATTGGGAGAATACTGCCAAAACAGATGAGCAGATGGCCGTTGTTCGAAAACTCAGTGATGCTGGCATTGCAGGGCAAGCTGGAGTTTTAATGTCTTGGATCCAACATTACGATCCACTCACTAAGACAAAGCTAGGTGTTGGTGGATTTAGCATCTACTCCCCAGAAACCAAGGAGCTGCATGTAGAGATTGAAGATCTAGCAAACAACACCAAGGATTCCTGGACGCTAGATGTACATCTTTGTAAAAGCACCGGCGCCAATAAGCCAGTGTTTATAGCAACCAATGTGGATTTGAACTAAATCACGCCATAAATCCATACAAGATTCACCTCAAATCAGCCCTATACGCAAAGATCTATCAGCTTCGCAATACTGAGTAGCTGGCATTACTAAAAACAGCGCATAGGGCTAATTTGAGCTACTAGCCGTAATTCGTGGGATTTTCGCCACGATCCGCACTAAATACAAGCATTGATTCGTCAATAAAAACGATTAAGAAAATATACATTTTCTTAATCGAATTATTTTTGTTTTACTAAGTCATTGATTCTTGGAAGATCTTTTGACTGCAACCCGAACTTGAGCCTCGGTTGTCCTTTTGGAAATAAGAAAACACACTCTATATGTAATTTTATTTATCAAAGGAAAACCCATAAATGGCACAAGCAAAAACCCTTACCCAAGCAGAGCTCGATCAAATACTGCGTTATGTCTCCACTAAGAAATATCCGCAGCGTGACAGAGCAATAATTCTCACCAGTTTTTGGTCGGGACTTCGCGTCGCAGAAATTGCATCGCTTAAGATGGGCGTGAACTGCTGTCAATTTAGGTCCACTACCAAAGAGAGTTTTTCTATAGTAAATCATTGCAGCAACATGGGTTGATTTTGTATTATTTGGGGTACTTGGGTTTGGGGTGCTGGTGGTCTGTAACCTA
>NZ_JAYGQU010000041.1:0-3072 GCF_035012985.1 Polynucleobacter sp. MG-28-Ekke-A2
GTGTGCCGCTCGTCAGGGGACAAAATGCTGAGTTTGCTAATGCTTTGATCTGGATTGGCTACTGCTGACTCTAGAAGGCGGATAAAGCGATCGGAGATAGATTGTATGGTTTCCAGATCAAATAGATTGTCTTGGTATCCAAAACATATTTGTAATTGATCCCCGGGGAATACGGATATAGTTAGTGGGTAATGAGTTGCGTCTTGTGATGAAATTACTTTGAAGGATATATCATTTCTATCACTCGTAATTTTGTGTGTTGAAATTGGGTAATTTTCAAAAATAAATAAAGTATCAAATAATTTTGTTATACCTGTGCATTTCTGTATTTCACTAAGCCCTAGGTATTGATATGGTGATAGATTTAAGTAGTCCAGCTGAATTGTTTCCCCTAGTTCTATAAAAGATAGGTCTGGGGTTATTTTGACTTTTACTGGTAATGTGTTGATAAATAATCCAACCATCTTATCAATATTAATTACATCTGGATTCCTACCTGAAACAGTACTTCCAAAAATTACACAATCACTATTTGTAAGTCGCCCAAGCAATATTGACCAGGCAGCTTGGAGCACTGAGTTGGCAGTTAAATTATTAAACCGTCCAACTTTTAATATAGCGTCTGTTAAATTAGCGCTTAAGATAGTGATTAATTTGAGCGGTTTAGCCTGAGTTTTTTCATCGGTTGATTTGCTAAGGATTGTCCCTTCATTAATGCCGTTCAAATAGCTACCCCAAGCTAATTTAGCTGTTTCATAGTCTAGGGATCGCAACCATTTGAAATATTTTTTATAAGAGGGTGCAAGGTTTAAATTTTTGTCTGACCCATTCTGGGAATATAGTTCTTTTATTTCATCGAGGATAATAGACAAAGACCATCCATCGATAAGCGCGTGATGAATGCTGATAATCAATCTATGATTAGTTGAATTTAATTTAATTAAAATGTATCTTACTAATGGTTGCTGTTCTAGGTCAAAGGCATGTCGTTGAATCTTATCTCTAATGCCTAAGAACTTTTTTTCAATTTTTAGATGATTTGAGGTATTACTTAGATCATATTTTTCAATATTAACGCTTTCTTCATGCGTTATTATTTCTACGGGTTCTGATAGTTGATCATAGCTAAAGACAGCTCTCAAATTGGGATGTCTTTGATGTAGTTTTTTTAGTGCAGCATTGAGTGCTTTTTCATTAAGTTCACCCTCCAATGAAATTTCAACCTGAATTTTGTACACATCTGTTTTTTTATTTTCATACATTGCGTGAAATAGGATTCCGCTCTGTAATGGCGACATCGGATATATGTTATCGAATATCGGGTATTTATTCTCCAGTAGAGAAATTTGTTGTTGAGTAACCTTTATTAACTCTATGTCAGAAGGAGTTTTCCTTGTATGGGGGATGACACCACTGTTTGCGAATAGGCCTAAAAAATCCATCCATTTCCAGGCCATCTTCTCTATTTTTACGTCAGAGACGTTAGAGGAATCCCAGGTTATCGTTGCGTGGAATTCAGACCCGTTATTACCGCTCAGTATTTGACAGTTAATTTCAATATCATGAAATAGCGGTTCATTTATCATGACTTGTTGACTTATTTCGCAATTTGCAATCGGTTGCCAGTATTTATCTCCTTGATTCGCAATTTTCCCTAAGTAATTAAAGCAGAATTTTGGGATTGGAAGCGAGCTCAGAATCTCTGATGTGTTTGGATTTGTATAGCGCAGTAATCCATAGGTCAGCCCATTGTTAGGAACAATTCGCAACTGTTCTTTTATTCTTGTCAATATCCCCAATAAATTTTCCTTACCACTATAAATTTCTTCAAAAGAAATTAGACCTGGGTCAAGATGAACTGGAAAAAGGGTGGTAAACCAACCAACAGTACTGGATATATCTACATCAGCAAATACATCCTCTCTTCCATGGCCCTCTAAATAGATTTTTAAAGCGTTGCTTTGCACTAAATTGCCGTCATAATTTAAGCTTGCTACGGATAGCACTAGTGCTGTCAAGAGTACATCAGTCACTTTCCCATCGGATGCAAGAGCTACCTCTGAAAGCAATTTTTCTGTGATATCAGCATCCAAGAAGGCTGTTAACTGCTCCCTTTTTTTCTTTGAGTTTTTCCCGGCCTTCAAATTAATCGGTATTGTCGATTCAATCGGTTCTTTTAGTATTTTTAACCAAATCGGCAGATCTTCTGTTACCTCTTTTGTTTGTGCGTAGTCAATTAATTTTTTACCCCACTGCACAAAAGAAGTCCCCTGAA
The DNA here is from genome assembly GCF_035012985.1 of Polynucleobacter sp. MG-28-Ekke-A2. Taxonomy (NCBI): domain Bacteria; kingdom Pseudomonadati; phylum Pseudomonadota; class Betaproteobacteria; order Burkholderiales; family Burkholderiaceae; genus Polynucleobacter; species Polynucleobacter sp. MG-28-Ekke-A2. The sequence continues at coordinate 2,276 of NZ_JAYGQU010000041.1, forward strand.
TAAGTGGCGTCAATTTATCTTGCGACCTTACGGAGTTCCAGCATATTTCTAAATCAGAAAGTAAAATTTTCCATGAGACGGCATCGATTGCAAGGTGATGAATTACTATTAGCAGTCTTCCTGGATAAATTCCATTGCTGGTGAACCATACAATCTTAATTATTTCACCCTTTTTGGGATCCAAAGATCCTATCGCTAAATCTAATTCTCTCTTTATATTTTCATTGATCTCTCTCTCGGTAAATCGATCTACATAAACTTTCTTTATGTGATCAATTGCCTTTACTGACCCCACATCTCTAATTAGAATCCCATTAAATTTACCCTCGATATCTTCTTGAAAAATATTCATTCTCAGTGAATGATGATGGTCTATTATGTGCTGGAATATTTTGTTTAGTTGATCGCTATTTAACTGTGGTGGCGTTTTAACGATCGTTGATTGATTAAATTTATTTATTGAATATTTTTGTTCAAGTAGCCAGCTTATAATTGGTGTTCTTGAGGCTACACCAGTTGTTAGATGCAATTGAGTGCTTGTATTTTGAGGGCTTGTTTGAGTAACCCTTGCTAATTTATAAACAGTTGGATTTTGAAAGATGGATTTAGGTGTTACTAATAGCCCTGCTTGTCGAGCCCTGCTAACTAATTGAATAGATACAATGCTGTCTCCGCCCAGCTCAAAAAAGTTATCTTCTATACCAACTTTTTCTAGTCCAAGAACCTCTGCAAATAACTCGCAAAGAACAGCCTCCTCAGGGGTACGGGGTGCCTTTATATTGGCGGGGGCTAGATCA
>NZ_JAYGQU010000042.1:0-2637 GCF_035012985.1 Polynucleobacter sp. MG-28-Ekke-A2
CCACCTTTTATAAGTGGCGATCTAAATACGGCGGCCTAGAAGCTTCTGAACTTAAACGCGTTAAGGAGCTAGAGCAGCAGCTATCAGAATATAAAACGATGGTGGCTGAGCTGACCCACGATAACCGAGCGCTCAAGAACTTAATTGAAAAAAAGCTCTAGCGCCAACCGGTAAAAGAGATGCAGTCGATTACCTGGTTGGCGAAGAAGCAGTACCCATTACTAGAGCTTGCGCTCACATGGGGCTAGCTAGGTCATCGTATTACGAGCGCCCAGAGACTAGAGCTAAAGCTGATGAGCCCGTCATTGAGGTGCTTAATCAAGTAGTTGCCAAGAATGGGCGCTGGGGTTTTAGATTGTGTTTTGATTGGATGCGCAATCAGGGCTACGAGTGGAATCACAAGCGGGTATGGAGAATTTACAAGGAGATGGGCTTGAACTTACCCAGAAGAACTAAGAAGCGCATCCCCAAGATGCCGAGAGTTCCGCTCATTGCCCCGACCGAAGCCAACTCGATGTGGGCCTTAGATTTTATGTACGACACCTTGCATTACGGAAGACCCTTTAGAACCCTGAACGTCATCGATGAATCCAATCGTGAGATCTTAGCTATTGAAATTGATATTAGCCTGCCAGCAGCCAGAGTAGTCAGAACATTGGAGCAACTAGAGAGTATCCATGGTTTACCTCAGGCGATACGCCTGGACAACGGGAGTGAACTTCGGTCTGCAGTCTTTATGGGCTGGTGCGAATCCAAAGGCATTGAGCTCAAATTTATCCAGCCGGGCAAACCGCAACAAAATGCGTTTATTGAACGCTTTAATAAAACCTACCGTCATGAAGTACTCAATGCGTATTTATTTGAAAACCTCAGGGAGGTGCGTGAAATTACAGAAAACTGGATCACGATTTACAACGAAGAAAGACCACACAGTTCCCTTGGCAGAATATCGCCTAGAGACTATCGAGCACAGGCAGAAAACAACACTTTAGGAATGTCGGGTTGACGGGGGATACTACAACTTAATTCGGCGGATAAGTAGTATTTTATTTTTATGTTGAAAAATCTACTAATAGTTGATTTATCTGCACAAATTTAAACTAAGAGGAAAATTTAGGCGCGGGACAAAGGCTTACAGGTTATAAACCTACCAACAACAGTCCAAGTGACTGGTGAAGCTGTTATGCACCATCAATTTCACAGACGCTATCCCAAAATCCAGTCTTGAACTAATTCCAAGCGAAGATAAAGCATAAGCGCCAGTAGGCAAGTTAGCCCTATTTTAAGCCTGGAGTTCCCAGCATTACCGGCCAAAAAAACTAGGGGCAGTGTGTAAAAGTCAAACAGACGGGTTTGTATAACCGGAATAATTGCAAAGAACCAGGCGAGCGCTAGGCCAAGAAGTAAACTCGCGGCAACGATATTGGAGATTTTTTTATGCTCTTCTGTAGCTGTAGACCAAAGCCAAACTCCATAACCCAGTAATGGTAAATATCCCCATGGAAAAACTTTCATCCCATCATAATTCCCCGCTTGTAAACCTGAGAAGTAAGTTGCCGACTCGGCTGCAAGGCCCAACCAACCGAGCATTGAGGCGTCAGGGTAAAGTCCCACATAAATCAATCCTAGCAAAATGACCGTACAACCTGGAAAAATCCAGGAGCGTAATCCAAGCAGTCTGTAAGCCAAAAGACCGGGTGAGAAAATCCCCTGCGAATGCACCATAAAGTTCGATAAGAGAGTAAGTCCACCTAACAGGACTCGGGAACGTACTAACCAGTAGATACCCAGCATCATCCAAGCAGAAGCAAAGCCCGCACGTAACTGTGTCATGTCATACTGAATAAAAGATAGGGGCACAAGCAACAACAGAGCAAGCAATCGCTGTCGGCAAAGACGATCTATCACAAATAACTTGATGCACACCCCCAAACCGCTCAGCACTAATGCAACGTCCAAACTGCCTGGCCAATACTGCAACCCTAAACTAACAAGCCCAAACCAAACGTAATCTCGCACAATGGGCGAACCATTTGAGCAATCACCAACCGGACACAGAGCATTTAGAATCTCGAGGTAGGAAGGGTCATCAAGCGCCAGCCCAAAAGGACGTAACAACGCAAAAGCAGAGAGCAAAAATCCGAATACCAAGAAAAGGCCGCGATCAATCCCCTTTCGATGAACAGGGTGAATCAATGAAGTGCTAAAGGCTGCAACTAAAAGTAGACCCATAAAACAGAAAGCCGCCAGGGTGTATGGAGCGGAAATAGTAGAAAGCCCAAATAGTTGTAACTCCATAAACACGATAAAAAAATCAACTTTCTAAATATATGAACTTAAGGAGATAGTAAATATGAGCCTCATAATCATTGATCAGCAGGAATATTCTTATCCTTTTACGGAGATAATCAATACAACTTTATTTTCATATTAATTAATTAAATAAGTTATCTGACCCGGAAAAGATTCAAATGAATTATTAACAAAGCTAAAATGATGATGCCTTTGCGAATGCGAAAATCTGCCCCGAAATAGAACAAAAAGAGGTTTGCCAAAAATACAGCCAAGATGCATTATGAAACTGTCATACGTAACCAATACGTTTACCTCATAAGAGCCAAGAAGTTTTATTAAATC
>NZ_JAYGQU010000043.1:0-2286 GCF_035012985.1 Polynucleobacter sp. MG-28-Ekke-A2
CCAATATTTACCGAAACAGGATGCTTGAGCCCCTCAGGGCGCTTTATTGAGAAACCTAAACCCGTGTACACGCTCTAAATCGAAATTAATGGAAGTGTTTTGAGTTTTTACACAGCCTCGGCCAATAAGAGTCATCAAAAGAAGTCTAAAGAAGTGGTGATGCAATTCATGCTGAATAGATCTCTTGAGGCCCTAAATATTCGCCGTCCTAATATTGAATAAAGCACAGCATGAGTTAATCGCTATTTTTCTATGTTCTGCAGTGCCAGCAATAGGGTCTTGCTCCATAAAAGGCGCCCCAATTGCTTGTTGGGTCATTCTTAACAATATCCTCAGCTCATTTTCATCAATTTGCCTGAAACTCGCACTTGTATTTTTCTGCATCGCATCCAAGAATGGTGGAACTAGTAGATCTGCAATAGCATGAAATTTTTCTGGATCTTGAGATCTTTTGAGATATTGACGCAGCATTTTATTTAGGAGCTTCGGGTGAGGCTGTTTCCAAATTTCGAAGGAGTCATCTACTAATTTAGTAAAAATATCACTCACGGTTGAGCTAGGATCAAGCTTTATAATATTTTCACCAAAGGCGGCATGCACTTTCTCTCGGCGTTTATTGAAAACATACGAGAATAGATCATCAATTTTAGAGAAGTAGTGATAGATATTGCCTACAGAATACCCAGAATGTTCAGAAAGCTCCCGAATATTTAATACCTTGGGGTCTCCAGATATTGCAAGCTTTGTAGCGGTCTCAAAGATAGTTTCAATTGCTTTTTCGGATCGATCTTGCTCCGGGCTGTTTTTTAGAAAATCACGTTTTGCATTCATATGAAGACCTTTAGGAGTTGATGAAACCGAACCTACTTACATTTAAACCACTTTCGGCTATGTAGAGTAAGCGAGAGGGGGCTTATTGTGCAAACTCTAAACCGAACAAATTAATAGCATTTCGCCAGTACGATCATTGTAAATAATTGATTAGAAATGAGTTTATGAAAAAAATCCTAACAACATTTGCTATTGGAGTCTTTTTCTCAACACAAGGCATTGCGCAAAAGAGTTTTGAGGGTGCTTTTGGTCAAATTGGTGCTGGTTATGAAAGCGTTAACCAAACACTGGGCAGTGCTAGCGTCCAGACTGGGGGAAGTAATTATCCCGCCACAACTAGCATTCAAAGTGCCAACGATTTTGTAGCCCAAGCATCCATTGGCCACTATTTTTCTGTCACACCTAAGTTTTTAATTGGCGTAGATGCGGATTGCCGTTTTTCAATTATTGGTAATACGCTAATTTAATATTCAATTCAAAAACATACTCCTGGAAACTTCATGAAAATATCTTTACCTTTTACAATCGCCGTTGCTTGTCTATTAGCAGCTTGTAGTAATGCTCCCAAATTAAACACCCAAGCAATGCCAAGATCTGGTTTTTTGCCAAATTACAATGTTCTGCAGCCAATTGCTATTAGAGATACTGATGCAAGAGTATGGCGCTATTACAAAGATAGCGTCAATATGAAATCCTACAATGCCGTCATACTTGACCCCATCTATCTAAACCAAAGTGCAACTAAAGAAGTCAGTAACGATGTTATTAATCAAACCAAGACAGCCCTGCAACAGTCAATGGTTGAGGCTGTAAACAGCAGGGGTAATATCAAAATTGTTACTCAGCCAGGCCCTGGAGTTGCCAGAATTTCTGTTGGTATCACGGGTGGAGAGTTGTCTGCTGACAGCCTGCAACCTTGGAATTTCACGCCAATTGGATTGGCTGTAAACGCAGCTGCATATGCTGGCGGCGTGAACTCAAAAACACCTGCATTAGTAGTGGAAAGTAAGATTTCTGATAGCCAATCAAATGAGATTATTGGTGAAGGGCTGATTACTGTTCAAGGTGAGTCATTCAGAACTGCTAGTGGATCCGTTGATTCATTTGTGGCGATGGCTAAAAAAGTGGTTCGTCTGGCACTAGAAACTTCTGTTGGTGCAGGGCCTTCAAAATAAACTATTATGTTTTTTGAGCAAACCCCAAAACTTATCTATGTACAAGTAATTGCAACCCTTTTGATTGGCGGTAATCATTGGCCTAGCGGCCTGGGGCTTAGTTTTCAAAACACCATTATTTAAGGCTTTCTAGAAAAGATTTCTCTTTAAAATAACGTAGATTCAAACACGAAGTGCAACACGGTTTAAGGACTGCATAAATACTTCATTGGGGGTTTTAAATCCTAATCGTTTTCTAGGTCGGTTGTTTAAACGGTCTTGGATCATTCTAAGCTCCTTA
>NZ_JAYGQU010000044.1:0-1733 GCF_035012985.1 Polynucleobacter sp. MG-28-Ekke-A2
AACCGCAAGACAAAGGCAAAGTTGAAGTAGGCGTGCAGGTAGTGGAGCGCTGGATCTTGGCAAGACTACGTCGCCAGCAGTTCTTTAGCTTGTCTGATCTTAATCTTGCCATCGCCGATTTACTCGAAGATCTCAATGCCCGACCCTTCAAGAAGCTGCCTGGCAATCGCCGTAGCGCCTTTGAAGCGATTGACAAGCCGGCACTCAAATCTTTGCCTGCAACGATCTTTGAGTCCTGCTCCTGGAAAAAAGCCAAAGTCGGCATTGATTACCATGTTGAATTAGAGCATCACTATTACAGCGTGCCGTACCAATATGCTCGCAAGCATGTCGAACTGCGCTATACCGCCAGCATGGTCGAGGTTTTATGTGAGGGCAAACGCATTACTACTCACCCAAGGGTGACGCGCATCGGTTATAGCCATGGCCTGTCTTCTCAAACCACTGTGTCAGAGCATATGCCAAAGGCACACCAGGCTCATCTAGAGTGGAGTCCGCAGCGCCTACTCATCTGGGGCAAAGGGATTGGCGCATCTACTCAGGCCCTGGTGTCGCATCTGCTGTATCAAAAATCGCATCCTGAGCTGGGTTATCGCGCCTGCCTGGGTTTGCTGAGCCTAGCCAAAAAGTACAACAAAGAACGGCTAGAGGCGGCTTGCACTATCGCAGTAAACAATAACGCTATGACCCAAAAGAGCGTGCGCAACATCTTGGCGACCAAGCTGGACCTAGCCAAGGCAGGCAAAGTATCCGCCAATAAAAAGAGTCGGCAGCAGTTGCCTTTGCATGAGAACGTGCGCGGACCCAAGTATTACCACTGATGCATCTCTACCCATTTTTAACCCGCAGCAAAAACCGAAAGGAAAATCGATGCTTCATCAACATACCATCACTCAGCTTCAAGCATTAAGACTAGAGGGCATGGCTCTTGGCCTACAAGAGCAATTTACTCAAAGAACCGCAGTTGATCTCTCGTTTGAAGAGCGCCTTGGATTATTGGTTGATCGAGAGATCAACTTCCGAGAGAATAAGAAACAGGCAAGACTGCTTAAAAGCGCCAAGCTTAAAGTGTCTTCGGCTTGTTTGGAGGATGTCGATTACCGCCCTGGTAGAGGGCTTGATAAAAAGCAGGTGGCTAGCTTTGCTAGTTGCGATTGGATTAGAGGGGCGCAAAGTATTTTGCTCACCGGTCCTGCTGGCGTGGGTAAGACTTGGCTAGCCAGCGCATTAGGATTACAAGCCTGCCGCTCTGGCTTCTCAGCCCTGAATATGCGCGTACCCCGTATCTTTGAAGAGCTACGAGTAGCTCATGCTGACGGCACCTTCACACGCAAACTTCAATCTATTGCGAAAGTTGATTTACTGATCTTAGATGACTGGGGTTTGCACCCCTTAAACCAAGAAGAGCGCTCCGACCTTCTAGAAATCATGGATGATCGTGTTGGTACCAAGTCCACCATCATTACCAGCCAGCTTCCAGTGGAGCACTGGCATGAGTATTTAAATGATCCCACCTTGGCTGATGCAATCCTTGATCGTATCGTCCATCAAAGCCATAAGATCAAACTTAAGGGTGAATCCATGCGCAAGCAAGAAGTGGAAAACACGGCGGAAATAGGTAAAAAACCGAAGGTATCGTGACCGCTAAACTACAATAAACGAGCCTTCCAGCATCAAGAGTTTATCGGTCACGATGAATTTGGAACCGGCGGTCACGATCGCTGGAATACGCA
>NZ_JAYGQU010000045.1:0-1515 GCF_035012985.1 Polynucleobacter sp. MG-28-Ekke-A2
GTGTGCCGCTCGTCAGGGGACAAAATGCTGAGTTTGCTAATGCTTTGATCTGGATTGGCTACTGCTGACTCTAGAAGGCGGATAAAGCGATCGGAGATAGATTGTATGGTTTCCAGATCAAATAGATCTGTGCTGTATTCAATGATGCCATTGATGCCTTGTAAGACTCCTTCAGGCGAGCGATTCTCACTAAAGTTTAGAGAGAGATCAAACTTGGAGGTGGCGGTATTGACTGCCTCTATTGTGGTTGTCAGATCTGGCAGATTTAGTTTGACGGTGTCAGCATCTTGCAATGTCAGCATTACCTGGAACAAGGGGTGTCTATTAAGCGATCTTGTGGGGTTAACAATCTCCACAAGACGTTCAAAAGGCATGTCTTGGTGAGCGTAAGCAGCGAGATTGGTTGAACGCGTTCGGGCAATGAGCTCCCTAAAGTTTGGGTTACCATCCGTTTTTGATCGCAATACAATTGTGTTAACAAAAAACCCAACCAGACCATCAAGGGCACTATCGCCACGTCCAGCAACGGGGGTGCCAATGGGTATGTCGTACCCGGCACCTAAACGAGTCAGAAGGGCTGCAAGGCTTGCCTGTAACACCATAAATAAGCTTGCTTGGCATTGATTGGCCAAGGTAACAAGGTCTACGTGTAATTTTTTATTAATGCAAAGCGCAACTTGTGCGCCTTGATAGCTGGCGATAGTCGGCCTTGTTCTATCTAGTGGTAAATCGATTTGATCCGGAAGATCAGCGAGTTCATTGGTCCAGAAGGAGATCTGATGTGTAATCGCGCTATTGGGGTCACTTTCATTCCCTAGGATATCTTGCTGCCATAAGGTGTAATCTACATATTGCACTGGTAGATTAATAAACTGAGGGGCGGTATTTAGGCAGCGTGCGGTATAGGCTTTTTCTAGATCATGCGCTAGCGGCCCAAAAGACCAGCCATCACCAGCAATATGGTGAAGCAATAACACCAAGACATGCTCTTGAGTGCCAATCTTTAAAAGATGTATTCGCAATGGGGGTTCTTTGGCAAGATCAAAACCGCATTTAATAAGTTCAGTAATGGCCTCACCTAGAAGTTGCTTATCGATGTCGATGGGTTTTAATTCTTTTGATGCCTCAGCCATGCTAAGAACCCGCTGTTCTGGCACTCCAAAAGTTTCAGGGAAGATAGTTCTTAAGCTTTCGTGACGAACAATAAGATCGTTCAAAGCGGTTTGTAGTGCGTTGTAATTTAAAGATCCCTGGAGATGCAAGACGATCGGGATTGAGTAAGTGGAGCTAAATTCTTCGAGTTGATTTAGGAACCATAGTCGGCGTTGTGCAAAAGAGAGCGGGATTCGTTCTGGACGCTGTATTTTTTGCAATGGCCGCTGTACAGTTTTCTCGCTGCTAAGGTGCCCGCTGAGGTTTTCGATGGTCGGCGCTTCAAACAAGCTGCGGATAGGTAGCTCAACTCCAAGTTTGGAGCGGATTCGGCTAATTAGCTTCATCGCCAATAAAGAGTGT
>NZ_JAYGQU010000046.1:0-1429 GCF_035012985.1 Polynucleobacter sp. MG-28-Ekke-A2
CAGTTTGGCTAAGGTGTTGATAGGTCATGGCTACTTTGACTTGCAGGTCTAGAAGCTTTGGATACTAAAACATCCTTAGCCTCCTTAACTAGTTGTTCAAAGTTGCACTTCGTAGTTGAATCCACCTAACCTTCTAAGTATTCAATATGAAAAAGTATATTGCATCCCTTTTCTTTGCCTGTGTTGGCGCTACTTTAATTTCATGCGGTGATGGTGGATCAAATTCATCAACATCAACTAGCACCACTGGAACATTCACAGCAACTGGCATGATGTCATCCCCTCGCTCTATGCCAACAGCAAATTTATTGACAGATGGTCGTGTACTGGTGGCGGGCGGCGTGGGATCCGGGGCAATCGCTGTTGCCTCTGCTGATCTTTACGATCCTGTATCAAGGACATTTAGTGCGACTGGATCTATGTCGAATCCTCGTTATGCCGCAGCTTCTGTGCGGCTTTTAGATGGACGTATTTTTGTAGCAGGGGGTGAAGGTGTAGATGGTAAAGGTATTAACACTGTTGAAATCTATAACCCCACAGCTGCAACATGGCAGACAACGGGCAACATGAGCACTGCGCGTGTTAATCCCGCAGCAACCTTATTAGAGAATGGTAAGGTTTTGGTTGTCGGTGGCTATAGTGTGGATAGTAATTGTTGCGCTCTTACCAGCGCTGAAATCTATGATCCCGCTACTGGAACATTTTCTCCCACCGGATCCATGTCTACTGCTCGTCGAAACACAACAGCAACTTTGCTCAATAACGGTACAGTACTAATAGCTGGTGGCTACAACGGAAGCAATGTAGATGCGCCAGAAATTTATAATCCAGCTACTGGCATGTTTAGTGTGACAGGCTCAATGGGTACACCTCGACGCTTTCCAACGGCCAATCTTTTATTGGATGGAAAAGTACTGGTTGTAGGAGGATATGGTGCCGATAATGTCGTTCTTGCATCCGCTAGCTTATACAACATGCAAACGGGCACTTTTTCTTATACAGGGTCATTGAATACTCCAACTGGCCGACAAACATCCACACTTTTGATTGATGGCAAGGTTCTGATCGCCGGTGGATACAATCCGGGAACGGACCAAGTGTTGTCTTCCGCGGAGCTTTACGATCCAGTTACGAGTACCTTTTCTTACACAGGATCTATGACAGTGCCTCGCTGGCGTCATGCTGAAGCGCGTTTATTAAATGGCGATGTCTTGATGGTAGGCGGCGCAAGCATAGGCGGAAACGGCGATAACGCAATTGCATCAGCAGAGACGTATTCACGAAGATAGGGCTAAGGTCTGCTATGGGTCTTGATTTCAACCCGTCGATGCAACAGTTAGGGCAAAACGTTCTGCCGGTGTTTGATAGTTTAGTGTTTTTCTAGGGCGTTCATTGAGTTGCCTTGCTACTGCATTGAGTTTGGCTTGAG
>NZ_JAYGQU010000047.1:0-1245 GCF_035012985.1 Polynucleobacter sp. MG-28-Ekke-A2
TATGGGTCTTGATTTCAACCCGTCGATGCAACAGTTAGGGCAAAACGTTCTGCCGGTGTTTGATAGTTTAGTGTTTTTCTAGGGCGTTCATTGAGTTGCCTTGCTACTGCATTGAGTTTGGCTTGAGAGTAGTTAGCTAAGCTCATGCCTTTAGGGAAGTACTGTCTTAATAGCCCATTGGTATTTTCATTAGATCCTCGTTGCCAAGGATGCTGAGGATCGCAAAAATACACTTGCACATCGGTAGCTAGAGTAAAGCGTTTGTGTTCAGACATTTCTTTACCCCGATCCCATGTTAAGGACTTGTAGAGCTCTTGCGGTAACTTGCGGGCATGCTTGATGAGTGCATTGACCACCGTCTCACTGTCTTTACGAGCCACCTTGACTAGCATCACATAGCGAGTCTGTCGCTCCACGAGAGTAGCGATCTGACTATTGGCATCCCCATATAAAAGATCACCCTCCCAATGGCCGGGAACAGCTCTATCTTCTGCTTCGGCTGGCCGCTCTCTGATCGAGACTGCATCCTTAATTTTTCCAAGCCCTGCATCCTTCAGCGTGTGATGCCGTGATCGGCGCATGATGCGGGTGCGTCGTAAATGCTGGGTGAGCTCTTTCTTTAAGGCTCCGCGGGCTTGGATGAAGAGGCTACGGTAGATCGTTTCGTGTGACACCTGATAGTCCTCCTGATCTGGATAAGTCTCTTTTAGCCAACCGGCAATCTGTTGTGGTGACCAGTAGTGCTGCAGTTTATCTGCCACCAGATGCGCTAAGGCTTTATTCAAGACTAGTTTACAAGTCTGAGGGCGATGTGCCCTGTCCCAAGCAGACTGGTCTGATTGATTGGCTCGATAGCTCTTTGGATCACCATTACGACCAATCTCACGACTAATTGTAGAAGGCGAGCGGCCCAACTCGGTAGCAATTGATCTCATGGATTGACCGCTTGCCAGACCACGTGAAATGGCTTCCCGTTCAGCTAAGGTTAATGCTAGTTTGGATCGAGTTCGCTCTGGCGGTCTAATGCCGCCACTCTCAGCCAAAATTCGCTGAACTGCCGAGTGGTGGCGATCAAATAACTGGGCAATTTGCTGGAGAGAATCTCCCTTTTTCCAGCGCTCCCACATTAAAGCCTTCTGGGTAGCTGTGTAATAGATTCTAGGTCGTTGTTTCATGAGCAACACTCCTTGCGCTTACGCAGTTAGTAGTGTGTTGCATCGACGGGTTGAAATCAAGGTCGTTAGC
>NZ_JAYGQU010000048.1:0-1173 GCF_035012985.1 Polynucleobacter sp. MG-28-Ekke-A2
ATCACACAATGGATCGTAGTAAATTACAAGCCTTAGCCAACGAACTAGCCAAGGATCTCAAAACCCCAGAAGATTTAAATATGCTCTCTCAGGAGCTAGTTAAGCTCACTGTAGAGGCAGCCTTAAACGCAGAGATCACCCACCATCTAGGTTACGAGAAGCATCGCAATAGCTTTGGCAAAGGCAATGCCCGTAACGGCACTACCAGCAAACGCCTTAAGGGTTCTCATGGAGAGGTGGTGATTGATGCTCCCAGAGATCGGGACGGTAGCTTTGAGCCACAGATTGTCGCCAAGCACCAAACTCGCTTAACCAGCATGGATGACCAGATTCTGACGCTCTATGCCAAGGGTTTGTCGACCAGAGAGATCGTGGGTGCTTTTAAGGAGATGTACGATGCCGATGTCTCGGCTACACTGATCTCTCAGGTGACTGATAGAGTCATTGAACAGATCACCGAGTGGCAGGCCAGGCCGCTCAATGCCATCTATCCCATTGTGTATTTAGACTGCATTGTGGTGAAGATCCGCGAGAACATGCAGGTCATCAACAAATCCATTTACCTGGCTCTTGGGGTTGATATGGACGGACATAAGGAGCTACTAGGCCTATGGATCTCAGAGAACGAAGGCGCTAAGTTTTGGTTATCTGTTCTGACCGAACTCAAGAGTCGTGGCGTACAAGACATTTTCATCACCTGCATTGATGGGCTCAAAGGGTTTCCTGAGGCGATTGCTAGCGAGTTCCCGCAAACTCGCATTCAACTGTGTATTGTGCATATGGTGCGGGGTAGCCTGAAGTATGTATCTTGGAAGGACTATAAAGCGGTTGGTGCCGACCTCAAGCGCATCTACCAAGCGACTACCGAGGCGCAAGCCCAAAAAGCCTTAGAAGAGTTTGGCAGTAAGTGGAATGTCCAATATCCGCAGATTGCCAAGTCCTGGACCAATCACTGGGCGAACCTACGAACCCTGTTTGACTACCCACCCGAGATCCGCAAAGCAATTTACACCACCAATGCCATTGAATCGCTCAATAGCGTCATTCGGTCTGCCACCAAGCGTAGAAAGTTATTCCCTAACGACACAGCGGCAACTAAAGTGATTTACTTGGCCATCTTGCAAGCATCAAAGAGATGGACGATGCCGATTCGGAACTGGAGAGCAGCGCTCA
>NZ_JAYGQU010000049.1:0-1119 GCF_035012985.1 Polynucleobacter sp. MG-28-Ekke-A2
TGTAGTATCCCCCGTCAAGCCGACATTCCTAAAGTGTTGTTTTCTGCCTTTGCTCGATAGTCTCTAGGCGATATTCTGCCAAGAGAGCTGTGCGGTCTTTCTTCGTTGTAAATCGTGATCCAGTTTTCTGTAATTTCACGCACCTCCCTGAGGTTTTCAAATAAATACGCATTGAGTACTTCATGACGGTAGGTTTTGTTAAATCGCTCTATAAATGCATTTTGTTGCGGCTTGCCCGGCTGGATAAATTTCAGTTCAATCCCTTTTTCCTCACACCATCCCATAAAGACTGCAGACCGAAGTTCACTCCCGTTGTCCAGACGTATCGCCTGAGGTAAACCATGGATCTCTTCCAATTGCTCTAGGGTTCGCACTACTCTGGCTGCTGGCAGGCTGATATCGATTTCAATAGTCAATACTTCTCGGTTGGATTCATCAATGACGTTCAGGGTCCTAAAAGGCCGGCCGTAATGCAAGGTGTCGTACATAAAATCTAAGGCCCACATCGAGTTAGCCTCGGTAGGGGCAACAAGTGGAACCCTTGGCATCTTGGGGATACGCTTTTTGGTTCTTCTGGGTAAGTTCAAACCCATCTCCTTATACACACGCCATACCCGCTTGTGATTCCACTCGTAACCCTGATTGCGCATCCAATCAAAACATAATCTAAATCCCCAGCGCCTATTCTTGGCAACCACTTGATTAAGTACTTCAATAACAGGCTCATCAGCTTTAGCTTTGCTCCTTGGGCGCTCGTAATACGATGACCTAGCCAGTCCCAAATGAGCGCAAGCCCGTGTAATGGGTACCGCTTCTTCGCCAACCAGGTAATCGACTGCTTCTCTTTTACCGGTTGGCGCTAGAGCTTTTTTTCAATGAGGTTCTTGAGCGCTCGGTTATCGTGGGTCAGTTCAGCCACCATCGTTTTATATTCTGATAGCTGCTGCTCTAGCTCCTTTACTCGTTTGAGCTCAGACGCTTCAAGGCCGCCGTATTTGGAGCGCCACTTGTAGAAGGTGGCACCGCTAATGCCATGCGTGCGCAATATGTCTGCCATCGCAATACCGCCCTCGGCTTCTTTCAAAATCCCAACGATTTGGGTCTCTGTAAATCGTGACT
>NZ_JAYGQU010000050.1:0-1059 GCF_035012985.1 Polynucleobacter sp. MG-28-Ekke-A2
CGTAGATTCAAACACGAAGTGCAACACGGTTTAAGGACTGCATAAATACTTCATTGGGGGTTTTAAATCCTAATCGTTTTCTAGGTCGGTTGTTTAAACGGTCTTGGATCATTCTAAGCTCCTTATCGGTCACAGTAGATAGCGGTCTCTTTTTGGGGATGTATTGCCGCAATAGACCATTGAAGTTTTCATTTGATCCACGTTGCCAACTAGCAAACGGATCCGCAAAGTACGTCGTTGATTGAAGAGCTGTATCAATCCTGGCGTGCTCGGCAAATTCCTTGCCGTTGTCAAAAGTCAGGGTTTTAACGAGTGGGGTCACGGCGTTTAATTTAGTGATGATGGCGCTACTGACTAAATCCGACGTCTTGTTCTTGACCTTAGCCAAAACGGCATAGCCACTCTTGCGCTCAACCAAGGTCACAACAGCTTGCTTGTGGGCCGCTCCAATTACAGTATCGCCTTCCCAGTGGCCGACTTGGGATCTTGTCTCAATGTGCGCTGGGCGCTCACTGATCGGCCGCCTACCTACTATTTGACCTCTGCGATCACGGCCGCTGGCATAGCGTTTCTTGCGCTTTTTTTGGCAACGCAGCTGCTGGTAAAGATTGCCGCCAGCGGCTTTATCGGCGTAGACATGGCGGTAGATGGTCTCATGACTAATGCCAACCTGATTGGCAATTTGGACGGGGCTCCACTGAGCTAAGAGGCAATCCACTGTCTGATTCCATTGATCGGCTGTTATTTGGGCGGCATTACGGCAGCCTAATGAGCGTTCTTCTGCCAACAGGCAGGCTTGCTTGGGACGGTAACCTTTGAGCCCCGTATTGCGAGCAAGCTCTCGGCTAATGGTCGACTTATGCCGATCCATCAGTTGGGCTATTTGAGTTTGGGTTTTTCCGTCTTTCATGAGGATATAAATCTGATATCGTTCAGTTTGGCTAAGGTGTTGATAGGTCATGGCTACTTTGACTTGCAGGTCTAGAAGCTTTGGATACTAAAACATCCTTAGCCTCCTTAACTAGTTGTTCAAAGTTGCACTTCGTAGTTGAATCCACC
>NZ_JAYGQU010000051.1:0-1005 GCF_035012985.1 Polynucleobacter sp. MG-28-Ekke-A2
GGGTAATCCCCCCACCCCTTAACCTGACTTAAAAGTAGAATTTCTAAGTTGTTTGATTTAAAGGAAATTCTATGAAAACCTCCCGTTTTACCGATAGCCAAATCATGGGCATCCTCAAGCAAGCCGAGGCTGGCATGCCAGCCCCAGAGCTATGCCGTGAACACGGCATTAGCATTGCTAGCTTTTACAAGTGGCGCGCCAAGTATGGCGGTATGGATGCCTCACTAATGTCTCGCGTCAAAGAGCTTGAGCTAGAGAACGCTCGATTAAAGAAGATGTATGCGGAGGTTCAGCTCCAAGCTGATGTCCTTAAAGAAGTCTTACAAAAAAAGTAACTCGGCCATCTCGTAGGCGCGAGATGGCCAGCCAACAAGTTCACAGTGGCCGAATGAGTATCCGTTTAGCTTGCGATACCTTTGTCATTAGTCAGACTTGCTATCGCTATCACCCGAAGCTATCGACCGACAATGCCCTCATTGCCGATTGGCTGGTACGCCTCACCCAAAATCAACGGAACTGGGGTTTTGGGCTTTGCTTCTTGTACTTACGTAACGTCAAAGGTTTTACCTGGAACCATAAGCGGGTCTATCGCATCTACCGGGAGTTAGAACTGAACCTTCGGATCAAGCCTCATAAACGCTTGGTTCGCGAGAAGCCTGTGCCATTGGTAGTACCTGAAGGCATCAATCAAACCTGGTCAATCGACTTCATGCATGACCAGTTGCACGACGGCAGATCTATCCGCTTATTTAATGTGATTGATGACTTTAATCGGGAAGCCTTAGCCATCGATATTGATTTTTCTATGCCAGCAGCCAGAGTGGTTCGCTCACTCGATCAAGTGATTGAGTGGCGTGGAAAGCCCCTCAAGATACGCTGTGATAACGTACTAAATGCAAGAACTTTTTCCAGCGATAGGCAAAGCCATACCGTAACTGCAATTTGCAGTTAAAAAAATCAAACTTACTACTTGTCTATACCCAAACGGTCACTTCCACAAATAAA
>NZ_JAYGQU010000052.1:0-972 GCF_035012985.1 Polynucleobacter sp. MG-28-Ekke-A2
CCTTTAATGTTGAACTCCGTTACATCAGTCACCCACTTTTGATTGGGCTTGCTAGCAGCAAAGTTACGCTCCAGTAGGTTTGGGGCTACCTTGCCTACTGCCCCCTTATAAGACTGATAGCGCTTGGGTCTCACAAGGGACTTCAGCCCTAGTTGCCCCATCAGCTTTTGGACGGTCTTGGGGTTGAAGTAATACTGTTGATTGCTCAGCTCTAAATGCACGCGACGATAACCATAGCGACCCTGATGCTGGCGGTAGATCTCTTGGATCTGCGTCTTCACTGCAAGATAGGAGTCAGCCTGGTGACTTTGCTGCACATGGTAGTAATAAACACTTCTGGCCATCTTGGCCACAGCCAAGATGATCTGTAGAGGGTATAACTGCCTTAACTCAGTAATTACTTGGACTTGTTCTTGCTTGCCAAGTGCTTTTGCTGGGCTAAGGCTTGTAGCTTTTTTAGGTAATCAGTCTCCACTCTGCGGTACTCAAGCTCTTGCATGAGCTCTTCTGGAGTCATTTGGATGACTGGTTTGTTGGTGGGAACAAACGGTTTGAGGGGTTTTGACATCGGTGGCCGTCCCTTGGGCTTGGGTTCTAGGGCTGTAATACCACCTTCATTGTAGAGGCGTTGCCAAACGGCAATCGAGCTAGGAGCGGCAATATTAAAGCGGGCTGCCGCTTGGTTAATCGAGAGCTGCTTTTGTGCCATCGCCTTTAACACCGATAACTTAAAAGCGACAGAGTGGTGAGTGTAGGTGTTAGCTAGACTCTTATGACCATGGATTCTGTAGGCATGAACCCATTTGCGGACATGGGTAAATTTAACGCCATACCGGTTTGCCGTCGCTGTAAATCCTTCTTTGCCTGACAGGTAGTGATTGATGACCTCTAGCTTGAAGTCTTTGCTGTATTTGGACATGAGACTGACCCTTTAAAGTTGGATTGGGTGTCCAACTTTTGTGGGTCAGTTCA
>NZ_JAYGQU010000053.1:0-965 GCF_035012985.1 Polynucleobacter sp. MG-28-Ekke-A2
CCCAAGGATGCTGCAGTGCTTTTAGAGCTGCTTAAGCAAGGGATTATTCAACGTTATGTTGACCCATTAATTGCAGGGCATCATGATCTCCAAGAGTTATCTAAAACCTACTATCAAGTGACCTTGAGTCGCACGCGCTTACAGCATTCCCTCCTTACCCATTACCTGCCACTATATTTTCCGGAGATGGGTAAATGGTGGAACAGTACTCGCGCAGACTGGTGGATTAATTATCTTTTGCACTTCCCCATCCCTAGCGCAGTAACGAAGCACTCTCAAGAAGCGTTTTGCCAGATTGCCAGCCCTGTCATTGGCCGCAAGGTTAATAAAGCGGCTAAGCTTATTGAGCTCTATGAGACCGCCTTGCATAGCATTGGACTACCTGTTGAGGCAGATTCCTTGGCTTGCAAAACCTTTCAAATACAACTGAGACGCTATCAAGAGATCAATGCTTGTCGCAAGCAATTAGAAGAGACAGCTCAAGCAGTATTGGCCGATAACCCGGATTCTGCCATCTTGCAAAGTGTGCCGGGGATTGGCCCGATTAATGCCCTAACGATTCTGGCGGAAGGCGGGGATCTACGTCGCTTTAGCCATCATCGTCAGTTCTTGAAGTATTGCGGGTTTGATCTAGCCAAAAATCAATCAGGCAACTACCGTGGTCAAGAACAAATCTCTAAACGAGGTAATGCGCGTTTACGTTTGGCGTTATGGATGGCAGTGAACACTGCTATCGCTCAACCAGAAAATAGTTTTCAGCAAAAATATAGCCGCTATATTAAAGGCGCACCGCAGGATAAGGATTTACAACGTAAAGCAAGGACTGCGGTGGCAGCGAAGATGGCGCGTGTAGTGTATGGATTAGTGAAGTCAAAACAGATGTATCAAGGTTACTATGAAAAAGCTTTACCCAGTGGATCGATCCCTCTCTGTAGGGCCGTAGAGGCCGCAAGGACCTCGTAGAT
>NZ_JAYGQU010000054.1:0-953 GCF_035012985.1 Polynucleobacter sp. MG-28-Ekke-A2
AAAACGCTCCGCCGTTAATCCTGGTCGATTTAGATAACCACGGGCTAGACCGGCGCCTGCAATGTAAAGCTCCCCAGCAATGCCAGCTGGAACTGGTTCTAGGCTGTTATCTAAAACATAAATGCGGGTATTCCAGATGGGTCGGCCAATGGGGAGTGATTTGACGTCAATATCATCGTTGCAGGACCAGTATGTGACATCAATAGCAGCTTCTGTGGGGCCATATAAATTCTCAATCTGAGTGTTTGGTAATAGCGCAGAAGTTTTTTTGTATAAATCTGCGGGGAGCTCTTCACCGCTACAGATAATTGTTTTAATGCCTTTTGCCAGGTTGATGTCTTCGCTTGCGATAAATGCTTGCAGCATCGATGGTACAAAGTGTAGGGTGGTGACGTCTTTTGCTTTTATTAGGCTAATTAACTTCTCTGGGTCACGATGTTCCCCTGGGCTTGCAACAACTAAGTGCGCGCCATATATTATTGGCCAAAATAATTCCCAAACCGATACATCAAAGCTAAAAGGAGTTTTTTGTAAAACGGTATCGCTGGATGTCAATTGGTAAATATCTTGCATCCAAGCAAGTCTGTTATGTATTGCCTCATGTGTATTGGCTGCACCTTTTGGCTTTCCGGTGGATCCCGAGGTAAATATCATATAAGCCAAATGGTTGGCTTGTAGAGTGTTTTTTGGATTAATGGCGCTCGATAAATAGGCCTCATTATGATCAAGCAACAAGAGGGGTATTTTGGATTTTAAGGGGATTACTTTCGTTAAAGAGCTATGGGTTAGCAGTAAGCGTAGATCCGCCGTATCCAACATATATTCAAGTCGTTCAGTGGGATATTCAGGGTCCAAGGGGACGTAAGCTCCGCCTGCCTTAATGATTCCCAGCAACCCAATCATCATTTCTAGGCTACGTTCAATGCATAAGCCAACCAACACTTCAGGGCCGA
>NZ_JAYGQU010000055.1:0-928 GCF_035012985.1 Polynucleobacter sp. MG-28-Ekke-A2
GATTGGATGTGGACATACAATCATGAAAGACCGAACATGGGCTTAGGTGGAATTACACCAAAGCAAAAACTAGCACTTGCAGTACCAGCTTCTACTTTTAGCTTAAGTTAAAAATGGGGGGATTACCCTTCTTGCCGGCAATTGCGGGGGGGGGGGGGTAAAAGTTCGGTGTAATGTTTCAACATAAGAATCAATGGTTTCTATGAATTTTTGACTGGGCTTAATGTATTTAATTCGCCCATCTTTTTCGTCTGGTATGTGCTCAACCCAGCCATCCTTAAATAGCTTCTTATAGTGCTGGCGAATTGCGGTATATGAATATGGCAGGGAAGCAAATAAACGCTTTACTGTCAGAGGTCTACACCCAACAAATTCGATTGCTAAAAAAATGATTAAATCATTGGCGATGGTAGATTCATACATGGGTAAATTTTCTTTAGCCCATTTGCGCACAGCCTGAACTTTTTCAAGAATATCAAGCGCGTTTATATTTTCCACTCTAAAGATTCTTTAAAGATTGATAATTATTTAAATTATAATGTAGTATCCCCTTAGATTCGTACATTTAAGAAGTTGAGTTTTCTGTTGTTTATGGCAGTATTTACAACAGGAGAATCAATATGAAGAAGTCACGATTTACAGAGACCCAAATCGTTGGGATTTTGAAAGAAGCCGAGGGCGGTATTGCGATGGCAGACATATTGCGCACGCATGGCATTAGCGGTGCCACCTTCTACAAGTGGCGCTCCAAATATGGCGGCCTTGAAGCTTCTGAACTGAAACGCGTTAAGGAGCTAGAACTGAATCGCTACCAATATCCTAGACACTTCCCAACCTCGCTTGGTACTGCTCTTCAAATCTTACCGGAGAAAGTCCATTGTTGTAACTATGGCGCCTAACCGGGTTGTAAAACATTTCGATGTAATCA
>NZ_JAYGQU010000056.1:0-920 GCF_035012985.1 Polynucleobacter sp. MG-28-Ekke-A2
GCCGCGTACTTTGCCAAGGAGTCCGGTTAAAGTACGCCTTCATCAAAAAGCACCAGCATGAGCATGCCATCCGCACCATGTGCAAGGTTTTACGAGTCCACCACAGTGGCTATTACGCCTGGCTTAAAGAGCCACTCTCGTCTCGAGCGTGTGAGAACCAAATGATTGTGACCCAGATTAAGCAAGCGTGGCTGGCAAGCGGCACCATCTATGGTTATCGCAAGATCCATGATGATCTGCAAGACCTGGGGATTGCTTGTGGTGAGCAGCGGGTGTATCGCTTGATGAAGGCGCAAGGCCTACGCTCTCAAACAGGTTACAAGCGCAAACCACGGCATCATGCTGGTAAGCCTCATGTCGCCGCTCCCAATCACCTGGCTCAGCAGTTTGATGTTTTAGAGCCCAATGAGACCTGGGTAACGGACATTACTTATATCCGCACGCATGAGGGTTGGCTGTACCTGGCGGTGGTCTTGGATTTATTCTCCCGCCAGATTGTAGGCTGGTCGATGCAAGGACGGATGGATAAGGAGCTCGTAGTCTCAGCTTTGCTGATGGCTTTATGGAAACGCAAACCCCAGCAAACCGTGATGATCCACTCGGATCAAGGCAGTCAATTTTCCAGTTACGAGTGGCAAGCGTTCTTAAAAGAACATAACCTCACACAAAGTATGAGTCGGCGCGGAAACTGCCATGACAATGCCGTAGTGGAGAGCTTTTTCCAACTACTCAAGCGGGAGCGGATCAAACGTAAAACCTATGCCAGCAGAGCAAAAGCAAGAGAAGATATCTTTGATTACATCGAAATGTTTTACAACCCGGTTAGGCGCCATAGTTACAACAATGGACTTTCTCCGGTAAGATTTGAAGAGCAGTACCAAGCGAGGTTGGGAAGTGTCTAGGATATTGGTAGCGATTCA
>NZ_JAYGQU010000057.1:0-909 GCF_035012985.1 Polynucleobacter sp. MG-28-Ekke-A2
AAAAATGGCAAAAGAAAAATTCGAGCGGACAAAACCGCACGTAAACGTAGGCACCATCGGTCACGTTGACCACGGTAAAACCACATTGACAGCAGCAATTGCAACCGTGCTTTCTAAAGCATTCGGTGGCGAAGCTAAAGCATACGATCAGATCGATGCTGCTCCTGAAGAAAAAGCACGTGGTATTACGATTAATACTGCGCACGTTGAGTACGAGACTGCAAACCGTCACTACGCACACGTGGATTGCCCAGGACATGCTGACTACGTGAAGAACATGATTACTGGTGCTGCTCAGATGGACGGCGCAATTTTAGTTTGCTCTGCTGCTGACGGCCCAATGCCACAAACTCGTGAGCACATCCTCTTGGCACGCCAAGTGGGCGTTCCTTACATCATCGTGTTCTTGAACAAGTGCGACATGGTTGATGACGAAGAGTTGTTAGAGCTCGTAGAAATGGAAGTTCGTGAGCTTTTATCTAAATACAAATTCCCTGGCGATGACACACCAATCATCCGTGGTTCTGCTAAGTTAGCTCTTGAAGGCGACGAAGGCCCATTGGGTAAAGAAGCCATCATGAAATTGGCTGAAGCTTTGGATACCTTTATTCCTACTCCAGAACGTGCTGTTGACGGCGCATTCTTGATGCCAGTAGAAGATGTGTTCTCTATCTCCGGTCGCGGTACTGTTGTGACTGGTCGTATCGAGCGCGGTATTGTTAAGGTTGGTGAAGAGATCGAAATTATCGGTATCAAGCCAACACTCAAGACTACTTGTACTGGTGTTGAAATGTTCCGCAAATTGCTCGACCAAGGTCAAGCAGGCGATAACGTTGGTATCTTGTTACGCGGTACAAAACGTGAAGAAGTTGAGCGCGGCCAAGTATTGGCTAAGCCAGGTTCAATCAC
>NZ_JAYGQU010000058.1:0-870 GCF_035012985.1 Polynucleobacter sp. MG-28-Ekke-A2
CTTGCGGTTCATAGCGATCGGGGTTGGCAACCAGGCTTCTCGGATTATCGGGAACGATGACCTGCGTTACCCCACCAAAATACTCAAAGGCCTTGCGGTGACCCAGCAACCAATCTTCAGTCTTTTGCGCTCTCGTTGCTAATGCAAAGGTATAACTTGAAGCCCCCAGAACCGCTACAAAGATTTGTGCCTTGGTAATTTCACCAGTGAGCACATCAATGATGGGGATTGTGGGGCCAGCATAATCGACAAAGCATTTTTCACCGGCCTTGTGGATTTGGCGCATCGAGAGTTTGAGGGTTTTGGTAAAGCGGCTGTAGTGTTCGCAAAAGGCCGAGTAGCTGTATGTCTTGCCATCTGTGCTCGCAACGTACTCGTGCCAGAGCAACTGCAAAGTCATGCATTTGTTTTTAAGCTCTTGATGTATCAGCGCAAAGTTGGGCAAAACATAGGGTGTAGCGCGGGCCAGCTCAGAGGCATTGGGAGTGAGCGTGTAGCGCAAACGCGCC
This sequence comes from Polynucleobacter sp. MG-28-Ekke-A2, assembly GCF_035012985.1. Taxonomy (NCBI): domain Bacteria; kingdom Pseudomonadati; phylum Pseudomonadota; class Betaproteobacteria; order Burkholderiales; family Burkholderiaceae; genus Polynucleobacter; species Polynucleobacter sp. MG-28-Ekke-A2. The sequence goes on from NZ_JAYGQU010000058.1 coordinate 510, forward strand.
TCATCCCAGTTCTGTACATTCTTCCAGTCGATTTTGGCAGCGCACGCTAGCTGGCAATATTTGACTACGACACCTTTGGATAACTCTAAAGATCTGGCAATGGCCTCCATTGAGAGGTGGCACTCAAAGCGTAGCCGTAGAACTTCTTTAATTTTTCGCATGGTAATTGCTTTACTGGACATGGGGAGCCTAAAAAGCTCCACCTTATCGGGTTCATCAAATTACCTTCCAACACCAAGGGCCTGGATTCCAAAAGCGAGTTAAAAACGGTCACGCTGAGTCTGGAATCAGCGGTCACGATCTATTTGGAATGACCGGTCATATTGCTGGAATGGGCGGTCACGTTGGGCTGGAATACGCA
>NZ_JAYGQU010000059.1:0-774 GCF_035012985.1 Polynucleobacter sp. MG-28-Ekke-A2
GCAGTAAATTTAAAGCCGTGAACAGCTCCGATCAGAACTTCACCCAGGCCAAGATCAAACGTCGTATCCAAGAAGCTGAAGCTAGTATTGCGCAGTACTTAAAAGACTTAGAGGCAGCTGATCTGCGCTCTCCTACGGGGTCCACGCCACATCAAGTTCGGTTGGCTGAGCGTATCGAGTTGTTTAAAGCCCAGATGGCACAGCTACAAGCTATTGAAGAAAAAGTACAAGCAGCACCAGATAAACAGATCTCCATGAGTGATCCCGATGCCCGGTCGATGCAACACCGCGGAGGCGGTATCGTGGGTTATAACGTGCAAGCTGCTGTAGATACCAAGAATCATCTCATCGTAGCCCATGAGTTAACTAATGTCGGGCATGATCGAAGCAGCCTGGCTGCGATAGCTAACCAAGTCAAAGAAGCGCTGCAAGTAACGCAGCTGACCGTAGTGGCAGACAAGGGTTATTACAGTGGTGAACAAATCAAAGACTGCATGGACTTGGGTGTCACTCCCATCATCCCCAAATGCAAAACCTCTAGCAATCGATCTAGTGGTCTGTTTGATAAGAATGCGTTTATCTACCACCCCGATAAAAATGAATACGAGTGCCCTGCAGGGCAAGTATTAATAGAGCGATTTAAAACTGTGGAGCATGGTAAGAATCTGATTGCATACTGGAGCTCCAACTGCAAAACCTGTGCCTTAAAGCCTCAGTGCACTACCGGAACAAACAGAAGAGTCAAGCGCTGGGAACATGAAGTAATGCTAGATC
>NZ_JAYGQU010000060.1:0-763 GCF_035012985.1 Polynucleobacter sp. MG-28-Ekke-A2
AAAACGCTCCGCCGTTAATCCTGGTCGATTTAGATAACCACGGGCTAGACCGGCGCCTGCAATGTAAAGCTCCCCAGCAATGCCAGCTGGAACTGGTTCTAGGCTGTTATCTAAAACATAAATGCGGAGATCTGGCAAAGCATCACCAATAAGGCTATCCGCGGTGCGATTAATAATTTCCTTGGATAACGCAAAAAAAGTAACATGCACTGTTGTTTCAGTAATGCCATACATATTAACTAGCAGGGGATTGGCATTCGAGCAATTTTTGTACCAATCCTCAAGGGGCCCCAGCTTTAAGGCTTCACCTCCAAAAATTACGTAACGAAGTTTTAATTTATTTTTTAAATTGCCATAAGCCTCATTCTTGGCTTGAGTAAATTGATAAAACGCTGATGGAGTTTGATTTAAAACTGTAACCCCCTCCTTAGCAACCATCTCTAAAAATACTTTTGGCGATCTGCTAGTTAAATAGGGAACAATTAGTAACCGACCCCCATAAAGTAGCGCCCCCCAGATCTCCCAAACAGAAAAATCAAATGCAAATGAGTGAAATAGCGTCCATACATCTTGTGTAGTGAAGTTAAATAACGCATCAGAGTGATGAAAGAGGCGTATGACGTTATATTGTGTAACAACAACCCCTTTTGGCTTGCCGGTCGAGCCTGATGTGTAAATTACATACGCTGGATTTTCTGGGGTAGTAATTGAGATCGGGTTGTAGTTTGGATTATCAGCAATTATTTCCCAGTCGCAATCTAAG
>NZ_JAYGQU010000061.1:0-693 GCF_035012985.1 Polynucleobacter sp. MG-28-Ekke-A2
CTTAGATTGCGACTGGGAAATAATTGCTGATAATCCAAACTACAACCCGATCTCAATTACTACCCCAGAAAATCCAGCGTATGTAATTTACACATCAGGCTCGACCGGCAAGCCAAAAGGGGTTGTTACAAAACATATAAATGTTGTTAACTTTATTAAAAACCAAGACTATATTTTATGGTCTTACAATGAAATTACATTGCAAATAGCCCCTCTCAGCTTCGATGCCTCAACATTTGAAATATGGGGTGCACTTCTGAATGGTTGCCAACTTGTTGTTATGAGCCCAAAACAGTGGGCCCTCAATGAACTCCAGAATATTGCTGAAAAATATGATGTGTCCTTGTTGCATCTGACAGCCCCCTTATTTAATTCGATTCCGCTGCCCAATACCTTATCGAATATTGAAAAAATACTGACTGGCGGCGATGTCGTTTCATACTCGCAAGTAGTTGCTTTTTTAAACGTTAATACAAAAAATACTCTCGTACATTGTTATGGCCCTACAGAAACAACCGTCTTTTGTATCACCTACAAAGCCGATGACCCCGCAAGTCTCATTCATCCACTCCCCATTGGCCGACCCATCTGGAATACCCGCATTTATGTTTTAGATAACAGCCTAGAACCAGTTCCAGCTGGCATTGCTGGGGAGCTTTACATTGCAGGCGCCGGTCTAGCCCGTGGTTATCT
>NZ_JAYGQU010000062.1:0-692 GCF_035012985.1 Polynucleobacter sp. MG-28-Ekke-A2
AGATAACCACGGGCTAGACCGGCGCCTGCAATGTAAAGCTCCCCAGCAATGCCAGCTGGAACTGGTTCTAGGCTGTTATCTAAAACATAAATGCGGGTATTCCAGATGGGTCGGCCAATGGGGAGTGCCACACCTTTTTTTGGATCTTCATCAAGCGGCATTACTGAAGACCATATCGTTGTTTCGGTTGGGCCGTATAAATTGATTAGGCTCCTGCTTTTGCTGATAAGTTTTCGATATAAGTCATCGTAAAGGGCTTCCCCGCCGGTGGCCAAGCATGTTCCGCGCGGTATGCTGACTTTATTTGATACTACTGAACTCCAGAATGAAGGTGTTGCTTGAATAAGGGTTGGTTTGTTTTTATTAATAAATCTTGATAATTTTTTCGAATCTTTAATGTCAGTACTTCTGACAATTAATACATTCCCGCCTTTAATTATTGGTAGATATAGCTCTAGTCCCGCAATATCAAACCCAATTGTCGTCATTGCTAGCACTGATTTTAATCTATCACCAAATACATTCATCTCCATAAATAACAAAAAGTTTATCAGTCCTCGATGTTTAACAACAACCCCTTTTGGCTTGCCGGTCGAGCCTGATGTGTAAATTACATACGCTGGATTTTCTGGGGTAGTAATTGAGATCGGGTTGTAGTTTGGATTATCAGCAATTATTTCCCAGTCGCAATC
>NZ_JAYGQU010000063.1:0-654 GCF_035012985.1 Polynucleobacter sp. MG-28-Ekke-A2
CTCCCACATTAAAGCCTTCTGGGTAGCTGTGTAATAGATTCTAGGTCGTTGTTTCATGAGCAACACTCCTTGCGCTTACGCAGTTAGTAGTGTGTTGCATCGACGGGTTGAAATCAAGGTCGTTAGCTGCCTCTCGCTATATAAGCGTTACATGAAGTAACGCTTGTTAACTTAAAGCTACTTTGGAGCAACGAAGTGTTAGATGGTTGTTCCAAAAATCCTTTGGTTTTCGAAACCAAAGAGTGAGCCAACACTTCCTTTAAATCCATGAATTTGCTTACACATTTGCTTACACACCGACCCTGACCACCCGCAGATCCCCTGTTTATATGGATCTATTAAGGGCTTCTGCTCTCATAACCAGAGAACCTAAACAGGACCTAAACATCACAAAAATCTGGCTTTTGAGACTAAAGGTGAGTTTTAGTTATTTGAGCGTTACTTTAAGTAACGCTGGGCATGCTCAAAAGTGTGCAGGCAATTACTACACACTTTCAATGGTGATGCCAATGGATTATGGGCTGAGGGGCTGCTTTCGGCCGAGGCTGTGTAAAAACCCCCAATAATCTCCCTGTTTTTGTAAACACCTAAGCACCCTCAAACGTTAATTAAGTATCACTAATTAACGGGTGTTCATGAAGATGAAACGATTCA
>NZ_JAYGQU010000064.1:0-649 GCF_035012985.1 Polynucleobacter sp. MG-28-Ekke-A2
CCGCATTTATGTTTTAGATAACAGCCTAGAACCAGTTCCAGCTGGCATTGCTGGGGAGCTTTACATTGCAGGCGCCGGTCTAGCCCGTGGTTATCTAAATCGACCAGGATTAACGGCGGAGCGTTTTGTTGCAGATCCCTTTGGGCCGCCCGGCAGTCGCATGTATCGCACCGGTGATCTAGCTCGCTGGAGAAAAGATGGCGTTCTATCCTTCTTGGGTCGAGCTGATAATCAGGTCAAGATCAGAGGCTTCCGCATTGAGCTTGGGGAGATTGAAACTGCACTTAGCCAACACACCAGTGTGGCACAAGTTGCCGTCATTGCTCGCGAAGACCAGCCCAATAACAAACGACTTGTCGCTTATGTAGTTCCAGCCGAAAAGTACTCCTTAGATGCCGCGGAATTACGACTGCACCTCAGTCAAAGTCTGCCAGACTATATGGTGCCATCAGCCTTTGTAAGCATGGAAAGGCTACCACTCACCTCAAACGGAAAACTTGACCGGAAAGGACTACCGGAGCCTGATCTAGCCCCCGCCAATATAAAGGCACCCCGTACCCCTGAGGAGGCTGTTCTTTGCGAGTTATTTGCAGAGGTTCTTGGACTAGAAAAAGTTGGTATAGAAGATAACTTTTTTGAGCTGGGCGGA
>NZ_JAYGQU010000065.1:0-608 GCF_035012985.1 Polynucleobacter sp. MG-28-Ekke-A2
AACAACCCCTTTTGGCTTGCCGGTCGAGCCTGATGTGTAAATTACATACGCTGGATTTTCTGGGGTAGTAATTGAGATCGGGTTGTAGTTTGGATTATCAGCAATTATTTCCCAGTCGCAATCTAAGCAAATTAAACGACTATCGCAACGGGGTAGGACTGTAATTAAATGTTCCTGGGTCAGTAGGATATGAGGCTTGGTATCCTGGAGCATGAAGCCTAGTCGTTCAGTGGGATATTCAGGGTCCAAGGGGACGTAAGCTCCGCCTGCCTTAATGATTCCCAGCAACCCAATCATCATTTCTAGGCTACGTTCAATGCATAAGCCAACCAACACTTCAGGGCCGACCCCTTGGCTACGTAGATAGTGTGCTAGTTGATTGGCTTTTGCATTGAGCTCAGCATAAGTAAGACTGCGATCTTCAAACGTAACTGCAATAGCATTCGGTGTACGCTCAACCTGAGCCTCGAATAATTCTGGAAGTGTTTTTGGTGCAAGGAGTTGCTCAGTGTCATTCCACTTTTGCAAAATAGTGTGCCGCTCGTCAGGGGACAAAATGCTGAGTTTGCTAATGCTTTGATCTGGATTGGCTACTGCTGACTCTAGAA
>NZ_JAYGQU010000066.1:0-552 GCF_035012985.1 Polynucleobacter sp. MG-28-Ekke-A2
CGCAGATCAGCTGCCTCTAAGTCTTTTAAGTACTGCGCAATACTAGCTTCAGCTTCTTGGATACGACGTTTGATCTTGGCCTGGGTGAAGTTCTGATCGGAGCTGTTCACGGCTTTAAATTTACTGCCATCAACTGCCACCATCGCGTCGGCAAATAAATTCATCTGGCGGCACAGTTCAATAAACTGGGCGCAGACTTTACGGATGGCTTTGCCGTTCTCCCTGCGGAAGTTCGCGATGGTCTTAAAGTCAGGAGCTAAACGGGCAATGAGCCACATGAGTTCAACATTACGTAGCGCTTCGGTTTCTAGGCGACGAGTCGATGCAATACGGTTAAGGTATCCATAGACATACAATTTCAACAGCACTGCAGGATGATAGGACGGCCTACCAGTATCAGCAGGAACTACTCCTTCAAAACCTAAGCTGGCTAAATCAAGCTGGTCAACAAAGAGGTCAATGACGCGTACGGGGTTTTCTTCGGTGATGTACTCATCAAGTAACTCTGGTAACAACGTACTTTGGGTTCGATCTTGGCCAGTAATGAATCGT
>NZ_JAYGQU010000067.1:0-542 GCF_035012985.1 Polynucleobacter sp. MG-28-Ekke-A2
GTGGAGCATGGTAAGAATCTGATTGCATACTGGAGCTCCAACTGCAAAACCTGTGCCTTAAAGCCTCAGTGCACTACCGGAACAAACAGAAGAGTCAAGCGCTGGGAACATGAAGTAATGCTAGATCAAATGCAGGGCAACCTAGAAGCCATGCCTGATGCGATGAAGATTAGGCGTTGCACGATTGAGCATACTTTTGGAACACTCAAGAGTTGGATGGGGGCAACGCACTTCTTAACCAAAACCAAAGAGAACGTCAGTACAGAAATGAGTCTACATATCCTGGCTTACAACCTTAAACGAGTGATGAACATCATGGGTAGCAGCAATCTAATGAAGGCGATGGCGACGTAAGGCGAGAGCCTTACTCAATCTGTAATAAGCAGACCTGATTAACGCCTCTATGAGGTGTTAATAAAAAACCAATATTTACCGAAACAGGATGCTTGAGCCCCTCAGGGCGCTTTATTGAGAAACCTAAACCCGTGTACACGCTCTAAATCGAAATTAATGGAAGTGTTTTGAGTTTTTACACAGCCTCG
>NZ_JAYGQU010000068.1:0-537 GCF_035012985.1 Polynucleobacter sp. MG-28-Ekke-A2
ATCGCTATATGCCATTGCCTAGAGATGACGAAGAGCCCCTTAGAGCCGAAGTCATCCGCATGGCCAGCACCTATGGCCGTTACGGTTATAGATTTATTGCGGGCATGATGCGTAACGCTGGTTGGGGACAAGCGACTACCGCCAAGGTCGCTCGCATCTGGCGGCAAGAGGGTCTGAAGATCCCACAAAAGCAGCCTCCTAGAGGCAGGCTCTGGCTCTCCGATGGTAGTTGTATGAGGCTAAGAGCCAACCACCCAAATCATGTTTGGAGTTATGATTTTGTCTTTATTAGAGATGCTTATGGTGGCAAGATCCGGATGCTCACCATGATTGATGAGTTCACCAGGAAATGCTTAACGATCCACTGCGCTAGAAGGATTGGCTCGATCCAAGTGATTGAGCAGTTGGCGAACGCCATGATTACTCACGGCATCCCCGAGCACATCCGAAGTGATAACGTACTAAATGCAAGAACTTTTTCCAGCGATAGGCAAAGCCATACCGTAACTGCAATTTGCAGTTAAAAAAATCAAACTT
>NZ_JAYGQU010000069.1:0-454 GCF_035012985.1 Polynucleobacter sp. MG-28-Ekke-A2
TGAACTGACCCCCAAAAGTTGGACGCTATGTCCAACCAAGGGGGTTTTGTTTTATGAGCAAGTACAGCAAGCAGTTCAAGCTAAAGGTAGTTAAAGAGTTTCTAAAGTCAGGCGGTCTTAAGCGGGTAAGTCACTTATTTGAGATTAGTCACTCAGATGTCCGCAAATGGGCTTTAGCCTATCAAGCACATGGCCATAGCGGTCTTAATCCTAGCTACCAACGCCATTCCCCGCAGTTCAAAGTCCAAGTTATCCAATATATGGCACAGCATCAGATATCAGCTAGGCCGGCTGCCGCCCACTTTGGGATTGGTAGTATGACCACCATTTTGCAATGGCAAAAACTCTACAATGAGGGCGGTATTACAGCCCTTGCCAATCGACAGAGAGGACAACCGCCTATGTCCCAATTTAATATCAAAGCATTACTCAAAAAGCCGATCTCGGAACTCAC
>NZ_JAYGQU010000070.1:0-441 GCF_035012985.1 Polynucleobacter sp. MG-28-Ekke-A2
TTTCTATAGTAAATCATTGCAGCAACATGGGTTGATTTTGTATTATTTGGGGTACTTGGGTTTGGGGTGCTGGTGGTCTGTAACCTAAAGCGCTATGCGGCCTGACATGGTTGTAATGCTTAACCCATTCACCCACGACTACCTTAGCTTCCCTCAAGCTGTAGAAGATCTCCCCATCCAAAAGGTTATCTCTAAAGGTGCCATTAAAGCTTTCACAAAAGCCATTCTCCCAAGGGCTCCCGGGTTCAATGTAGGCTGTCTTTACTCCAATGCCAGATAACCAACTACGCAGCTCTTTAGCAATAAATTCTGGGCCATAGTACATGCAGAATGGTAGTCAGCCGCAGCAATTTAAGCCATGCTGGTGATTGCGAGATCATCAATAAGGAGTATTGCTATGGCTGACCACTTAAACAATAAACCCTATGGGGCATGGATTGC
>NZ_JAYGQU010000071.1:0-312 GCF_035012985.1 Polynucleobacter sp. MG-28-Ekke-A2
CCATAGTACATGCAGAATGGTAGTCAGCCGCAGCAATTTAAGCCATGCTGGTGATTGCGAGATCATCAATAAGGAGTATTGCTATGGCTGACCACTTAAACAATAAACCCTATGGGGCATGGATTGCAATTGATATTGCCAAGGACTTTAATACCGTGTTAAGCGAGACTAAAGAAGGTAAACGACAGCATTTTCGGATGGCTAATTCTGCTGCCGATCATGATCGTTTTATTGCTTTTCTAAAGAGCTTACCGCCGCCTTGCATTATTGGGTTTGAGGCAACCGGCAATTACCACCGCGCATTAGGGCATC
>NZ_JAYGQU010000072.1:0-295 GCF_035012985.1 Polynucleobacter sp. MG-28-Ekke-A2
GCAGTAAATTTAAAGCCGTGAACAGCTCCGATCAGAACTTCACCCAGGCCAAGATCAAACGTCGTATCCAAGAAGCTGAAGCTAGTATTGCGCAGTACTTAAAAGACTTAGAGGCAGCTGATCTGCGTTCACCTGCAGGGTCGACTCCACATCAAGCGAGGTTAGCGCAGCGTATCGAGTTGTTTAAAGCCCAGATGGCACAGCTACAAGCTATTGAAGAAAAAGTACAAGCAGCACCAGATAAACAGATCTCCATGAGTGATCCCGATGCCCGGTCGATGCAACACCGCGGAGG
>NZ_JAYGQU010000073.1:0-277 GCF_035012985.1 Polynucleobacter sp. MG-28-Ekke-A2
GACTTGGGTGTCACTCCCATCATCCCCAAATGCAAAACCTCTAGCAATCGATCTAGTGGTCTGTTTGATAAGAATGCGTTTATCTACCACCCCGATAAAAATGAATACGAGTGCCCTGCAGGGCAAGCATTAATAGAGCGATTTAAAACCGTGGAGCATGGTAAGAATCTGATTGCATACTGGAGCTCCAACTGCAAAACCTGTGCCTTAAAGCCTCAGTGCACTACCGGAACAAACAGAAGAGTCAAGCGCTGGGAACATGAAGTAATGCTAGATC
>NZ_JAYGQU010000074.1:0-270 GCF_035012985.1 Polynucleobacter sp. MG-28-Ekke-A2
CTTGGAGATCATGATGCCCTGCAATTAATGGGTCAACATAACGTTGAATAATCCCTTGCTTAAGCAGCTCTAAAAGCACTGCAGCATCCTTGGGGTCATTTTTATCCCAGGAGTTGAACATCACCTCTCTGTACCGGGCACTAGCTACCGAGGAAATAAAACAGACTTCAAACCCCGCCGCTACCAAGCGATGCCCTAATGCGCGGTGGTAATTGCCGGTTGCCTCAAACCCAATAATGCAAGGCGGCGGTAAGCTCTTTAGAAAAGCAA
>NZ_JAYGQU010000075.1:0-269 GCF_035012985.1 Polynucleobacter sp. MG-28-Ekke-A2
TTTATGGCAGTATTTACAACAGGAGAATCAATATGAAGAAGTCACGATTTACAGAGACCCAAATCGTTGGGATTTTGAAAGAAGCCGAGGGCGGTATTGCGATGGCAGACATATTGCGCACGCATGGGATTAGTGGTGCCACTGTAGTATCCCCCGTCAAGCCGACATTCCTAAAGTGTTGTTTTCTGCCTTTGCTCGATAGTCTCTAGGCGATATTCTGCCAAGAGAGCTGTGCGGTCTTTCTTCGTTGTAAATCGTGATCCAGTTTT
>NZ_JAYGQU010000076.1:0-267 GCF_035012985.1 Polynucleobacter sp. MG-28-Ekke-A2
GCAATCCATGCCCCAAAGGGTTTATTGTTTAAGTGGTCAGCCATAGCAATACTCCTTATTGATGATCTCGCAATCACCAGCATGGCTTAAATTGCTGCGGCTGACTACCATTCTGCATGTACTATGGGCCGGAACTCATCAGTAGCGTGCTTGTGCAATGGGCTGCGAAACATCAAATAGAGATAACTTATATCCAACCAGGTAAGCCACAACAAAATGCATACATTGAAAGATACAACCGCACCGTGCGTTACGATTGGCTTAATC
>NZ_JAYGQU010000077.1:0-255 GCF_035012985.1 Polynucleobacter sp. MG-28-Ekke-A2
GCAACACCGCGGAGGCGGTATCGTGGGTTATAACGTGCAAGCTGCTGTAGATACCAAGAATCATCTCATCGTAGCCCATGAGTTAACTAATGTCGGGCATGATCGAAGCAGCCTGGCTGCGATAGCTTACCAAGTCAAAGAAGCGCTGCAAGTAACGCAGCTGACCGTAGTGGCAGACAAGGGTTATTACAGTGGTGAACAAATCAAAGACTGCATGGACTTGGGTGTCACTCCCATCATCCCCAAATGCAAAAC
>NZ_JAYGQU010000078.1:0-255 GCF_035012985.1 Polynucleobacter sp. MG-28-Ekke-A2
GCCCCAGGTGTTTAAAAGCCTTTTGGAGCATCTGTATCACCGTCTTGATCTGTGGTCGATCCGCCATCTCATACGAGATGATCTCTTGGTTATATAAATCCAAGATGGGGGATAGATACACTCGCTCACCTTTAATGTTGAACTCCGTTACATCAGTCACCCACTTTTGATTGGGCTTGCTAGCAGCAAAGTTACGCTCCAGTAGGTTTGGGGCTACCTTGCCTACTGCCCCCTTATAAGACTGATAGCGCTTGG
>NZ_JAYGQU010000079.1:0-255 GCF_035012985.1 Polynucleobacter sp. MG-28-Ekke-A2
CCAAGCGCTATCAGTCTTATAAGGGGGCAGTAGGCAAGGTAGCCCCAAACCTACTGGAGCGTAACTTTGCTGCTAGCAAGCCCAATCAAAAGTGGGTGACTGATGTAACGGAGTTCAACATTAAAGGCGAGCGAGTGTATCTATCCCCCATCTTGGATTTATATAACCAAGAGATCATCTCGTATGAGATGGCGGATCGACCACAGATCAAGACGGTGATACAGATGCTCCAAAAGGCTTTTAAACACCTGGGGC
>NZ_JAYGQU010000080.1:0-255 GCF_035012985.1 Polynucleobacter sp. MG-28-Ekke-A2
TTAAGCCAGGCGTAATAGCCACTGTGGTGGACTCGTAAAACCTTGCACATGGTGCGGATGGCATGCTCATGCTGGTGCTTTTTGATGAAGGCGTACTTTAACCGGACTCCTTGGCAAAGTACGCGGCGGCCTTTTTTAGGATGTCGCGCTCTTCGGTAACCCGCCGCAGCTCCGCCTCCAGTCTTTTAAGCTTAGCCGTTTGATCATCCCCCACTAGACGCTGCTCGGCTGGAATACCATATTTATTAATCCAGG
>NZ_JAYGQU010000081.1:0-255 GCF_035012985.1 Polynucleobacter sp. MG-28-Ekke-A2
GTGTTGAAATGTTCCGCAAATTGCTCGACCAAGGTCAAGCAGGCGATAACGTTGGTATCTTGTTACGCGGTACAAAACGTGAAGAAGTTGAGCGCGGCCAAGTATTGGCTAAGCCAGGTTCAATCACCCCACATACTCACTTTACAGCCGAGGTTTATATCTTGGGTAAAGATGAAGGTGGTCGTCATACTCCATTCTTTAACAACTATCGTCCACAGTTTTACTTCCGTACTACGGACGTAACTGGTTCAATCG
>NZ_JAYGQU010000082.1:0-252 GCF_035012985.1 Polynucleobacter sp. MG-28-Ekke-A2
GGCGGAAATAGGTAAAAAACCGAAGGTATCGTGACCGCTAAACTACAATAAACGAGCCTTCCAGCATCAAGAGTTTATCGGTCACGATGAATTTGGAACCGGCGGTCACGATCGCTGGAATACGCATCTACGAGGTCCTTGCGGCCTCTACGGCCCTACAGAGAGGGATCGATCCACTGGGTAAAGCTTTTTCATAGTAACCTTGATACATCTGTTTTGACTTCACTAATCCATACACTACACGCGCCATCT
>NZ_JAYGQU010000083.1:0-252 GCF_035012985.1 Polynucleobacter sp. MG-28-Ekke-A2
ATACCGCCCTCGGCTTCTTTCAAAATCCCAACGATTTGGGTCTCTGTAAATCGTGACTTCTTCATATTGATTCTCCTGTTGTAAATACTGCCATAAACAACAGAAAACTCAACTTTTTAAATGTACGGGTAATCCCCCCACCCCTTAACCTGACTTAAAAGTAGAATTTCTAAGTTGTTTGATTTAAAGGAAATTCTATGAAAACCTCCCGTTTTACCGATAGCCAAATCATGGGCATCCTCAAGCAAGCCG
>NZ_JAYGQU010000084.1:0-250 GCF_035012985.1 Polynucleobacter sp. MG-28-Ekke-A2
GCTGGCTAAATCAAGCTGGTCAACAAAGAGGTCAATGACGCGTACGGGGTTTTCTTCGGTGATGTACTCATCAAGTAACTCTGGTAACAACGTACTTTGGGTTCGATCTTGGCCAGTAATGAATCGTAGATTCAAACACGAAGTGCAACACGGTTTAAGGACTGCATAAATACTTCATTGGGGGTTTTAAATCCTAATCGTTTTCTAGGTCGGTTGTTTAAACGGTCTTGGATCATTCTAAGCTCCTTAT
>NZ_JAYGQU010000085.1:0-245 GCF_035012985.1 Polynucleobacter sp. MG-28-Ekke-A2
TCGAGTAAATCGGCGATGGCAAGATTAAGATCAGACAAGCTAAAGAACTGCTGGCGACGTAGTCTTGCCAAGATCCAGCGCTCCACTACCTGCACGCCTACTTCAACTTTGCCTTTGTCTTGCGGTTCATAGCGATCGGGGTTGGCAACCAGGCTTCTCGGATTATCGGGAACGATGACCTGCGTTACCCCACCAAAATACTCAAAGGCCTTGCGGTGACCCAGCAACCAATCTTCAGTCTTTTG
>NZ_JAYGQU010000086.1:0-222 GCF_035012985.1 Polynucleobacter sp. MG-28-Ekke-A2
CAACCGGCAATTACCACCGCGCATTAGGGCATCGCTTGGTAGCGGCGGGGTTTGAAGTCTGTTTTATTTCCTCGGTAGCGAGCGCCCGGTATCGGGAGGTGATGTTCAACTCCTGGGATAAAAATGACCCCAAGGATGCTGCAGTGCTTTTAGAGCTGCTTAAGCAAGGGATTATTCAACGTTATGTTGACCCATTAATTGCAGGGCATCATGATCTCCAAG